>NZ_JBHUON010000006.1:0-190056 GCF_042686155.1 Mucilaginibacter antarcticus
ACCTCGCTATAGCCCTGATCGTTGTGCAATGCGGCGGAGACCCGGGTTTGTTTTTCAAAACATAAAAATGGTCGGAATTTCTTCCGACCATTCGTGGAATAACCGGCCTTTTAATTTTTATGATGATGCAATAATTACTACTATCTAAAAGATTTATATTGCTGAATCTCGCCTTTTAATTGCTGTATTTGTTCTTGTGCCTGTTTGTTAGCCAGGTAATAGTAAATAAAGCCTATCAAAAATATTTTACCCAACACAAATACAGCAGCAAACGCATACCGCCAGGCCTTGTGTATCCGCATGTGGTTAGACGATGACTCAACCTCAATAAACTGGTTGCCTTTATCGTTGTCGTGGCGTTTGTAACCAGTGTTAGCTTCTTTTACCTCGGGCAACATTTCGGGGGATGGAATAAGGCCATTAATGCCATCTTCAATACGGGTAAGCATATTTGGTGGTGGCGGTATGGCTATATGCTGCGCCAGGCGCTCCATGTCAAGCTCAACCTCAAACAAAGCATCTCTAACTTCGGGATATTGCTTTTTTAACCGCAATAATTCGCGGGTTTCTTCTTCAGAAGCCGAACCCAATACATAGGACTCCAAAACCCCACTTTCTATGTATTCCTTAATTTTCATTATACTTCCTTATAATTATAAAAGCTTCTTTCAAAAGTTTTTTTACCAGCTCTTCAGGTCGATTGATTTCTGTAGCAAGCTGCGCGGTTGTTTTTTTGCGATAGTAAATATTGCAAAAAATCAGCTTCTGCTCTTCGGTCATTTCATTCAAATGCTTATTGGGCAAGCTGTGCGTGGCATTCGGTGGATTGCAGCCTGCAGCCGCGTAGTCAAATTTAGCCAGTTGGTTTTTGGCATAACGTTGTAACGCGCACCAGTTGCTGCCCTCGTTCCAATTTATCGTGGTGAAATTTTGCGCCAGGCCCTTAAATATCTTTACCAGATAATCTTCGGCTACTTTTTTGTCACCAATTACCTCCATAATGTATCCTAAAAGCATAGCGGCATAATCATCATACAGCGTGCTTATGCTCAATGTTTTGGTATGCAACACCTGGTCCTGTTTCAACATCTTAGTCAATTATTCAAGTTAATTGCCGCCCCAAAAGTCATCATAGGTAACTGACTGACAAAATTATACAAACTTTATTTAATAAAGCAAAGGTATTTTGTTTTTAAAGCTATCAGTATTAAAGTAAATGTTAATTCGGGCTTTTTTGCTTAAACTCGCATATTAGCCCGTAAAAATTGTTGCACCAATTAAAACCACTGCGTTATGCTTACCTATATTTTGCGCTTTTGCTTCGCGATGTCGCTTTTAGCAACCGGTAATATGGCTTACAGCCAACAGTTTAAAAAAACAACGATCACTAATGATTTTATATCAGAGGGTGTTGCCGTTGGCGATGTTAACCATGATGGTAAAATGGATATTATGGCCGGCACTTGCTGGTTTGACGCTCCCGGGTGGACACGCCACGAGCTTGCCCCAACCAAATTACTAAACCCGGGTACTGAATACAGCAACTCGTTTTTAAATCATGCTATTGATGTTAACCAGGATGGCTGGATAGACCTGCTGGTGGTAGGTTACCCCGGCGAGCCGGCTACGTGGTATGAAAATCCTAAAAATGCGGCAGGTTATTGGAGAAAGTACGAGGTGTTAAACAGCGTAGGGGTCGGCAATGAGTCGCCGGCCTTTGCAGACGTTGATGGCGATGGGCATGATGACCTGATCTGCGCCGATGTAAAAGCAAAGCAAATGGTATGGTTAAGCCCCCCAACCAAAAAAGGCGATACGGTGTGGACGCGTTATAACATAGGGGTAAGAAATTTCGCCGGCATTGACAGATATTCGCATGGACTTGGGCTGGGCGATGTAAACCAGGATGGCCGTAAAGACGTAATGATAAAAGAGGGTTGGTGGGAAGCACCGGTAGATCGTAAAAAAGGTTTTTGGGAATTCCACCCCGCAAACTTTGGCGAGGAATGTTCGCAAATGTATGTGTACGATGTTAATAGCGATGGACTGAATGATGTGATCAGCGCATCGGCACATAAGTATGGTATTTGGTGGCATAAGCAGGGTAAAGACGCCCAGGGAGTCGCCACCTGGACTACGCACGAGATCAGTAAAGCCTTCTCGCAAACACATGGGGTTGCTTTTTCTGATATAAATAATGACGGTTTTCCGGACCTGGTTACCGGTAAGCGCAGGTTTGCCCATAACGACTCTAATACAGACCCCGGCACGCACGAAGCACCTGTGTTATACTGGTTTGAGCTTACGCCGGGTACAGCGCCTTACTTTACAGCCCACCAGATAGACGATGATGCCGGGGCAGGATTGAATGTTATTGTACAGGATATGGATAAGGACAAGCGGAAAGATATTGTGATATCTAACAAAAAAGGCGTATTTTATTTCCAAAATAACCGTTGACATACTACCTGTACTAACATCTGCTTATGACTTTAACCCGTAAACAAGCCTATCGAAGAATAGAAATTTCAAGAATTGTCATGATCGTAGCCGGCATTGCCAGCGCCTCTTTCGGCCTTGAAAGCTTTTTAATACCGAACGATTTTATTGACGGCGGCGTAACCGGTATATCTCTGCTGATAAGCTCGTTAACAAATTGGCCGATATCGGTGCTGATAGTGATCATTAATGCTCCATTTATATGGCTGGGCTACAAAAAGGTTGACAAGCTGTTTGCTATAAAAACACTGGTAGCTATTGCGGTGCTTGCTATTATATTAGCCACGGTGCATTTCCCCCTGGTTACTAAAGATAAGTTGCTTACAGCTGTGTTCGGCGGCTTCTTTCTCGGATCCGGGATAGGTTTGGCTATGCGCGGTGGAGCGGTGATTGACGGCACCGAGCTTTTGGCAGTATATATTAATCCCCGTTTGCCTATTTCTATAGGGCAAATCATTTTGATTATAAACATCGGGATATTTGGTGTAGCGGCTTTTTTCTTAGGTATCGAAGCTTCTTTATACTCCATATTAACTTATTTGGCCGCCACGCAAATGATCAACTACATAGTGCAGGGTATTGATGAGTTTACACAGGTAACCATCATATCCTCAAAGAGTGAACTGATTAAAAATGTAATTATGCGCCACCTGCACAGGGGGGTAACGATTTATAAGGGCGAGCGCGGCTTTGGCAAATCACAAATTGAAGATAAAAATATAGATATCATAGTAACCGTGATCACACTGCTTGAGGTGCAGCGTTTGGTAGCCCGGGTACAGCAGATAGATCCTACCGCTTTTATTGTAACCAATACCGTTACCGGGGTTAGGGGCGGGCTGGTGAAACGCCAGGCTTTAGACCACTAAATGCCTTCTACCATTTAGTAGCTTGCTGATATAGCCAAATCCGCGGGCTTTCTTATGTCCTAATTATCAATCTATTGTTAGGCTTTTTTACGGATTTTTTGTCAGGAAATAACTGCGTGACAGTATGGTGACAAATTGTCGGTAAAATTTTTATTTTGTTGCTAAGTTGGCAATATAAAGCTCAAATTACTCGCGATGTTTCGCACAATTGCAAAATATCAACCTTAAAGTGCTTTGTTTGTAAATCTGGCGGGAATAATCTAAATTCTAATCTCTAAATTCAATTTGATGATTTCTGTTTGTCAGGGTTTTAAAGTCCGATCTGACCTAAAATTTGGTGATCTAGAGATATTAAGTCCAAATTTTCGCCCTTTTTGTCGCTAATAATCCATTTCAGAACTTTTTTGGGTGCAATTTTCTTTCTTTCTTCTCTTTTTAGAAAAATAATCATTTTCAAAAATTACCATTTTCGACGGTAAAACATCTCCGAAAATTTATGGCATATTTTGTGTCCCCACCTATGTGGAAGCATACGGACTGACCGTGAGAAGACAGTTGGGCAACCTGGAAATTTAGAAAAACTATTAAAATTTAAAGTTATGTTAGTGATATTAGAAGTTGTTGCATTATTAGCTGTTATCATTGTTCCTCTTGCAATCCAGGCCAACAAGGCCGAAGCCAGAAGAGCATCAGCAAAATAAGCTCATACTATAACGATTTATTGAAGGGATAGCACCAGCTAGCCCTTTTTGTATTTATAGGCTGCCCCCACGTAATAAATAGACGACATATAAGCTATTTGATATTTAGAATCATTATTTATAAGTGCTGAATTATGCTGTTACGGTGTCAAAAGCCCCGTTTAAAGCGCTTTAAGGCAGTGTTTTGACTGTAGTTGAGGTTTGAGCTATTGTGTAAGCTTAACACACACTTGCAACCCCTTGCATTTGAGGGCATATTAATTAACTTTGTTCTGCATTAATATTACAAATGGATAACAAAAAGCTTGTTTTTTAACAGGTGGTTAAACTTCCGGCGTAAATATTTGTCATATCAGTAATTAACCAAGAATCATTTTATACATATACCATACTAATCATGAAGAAGATTGCCCTATTATCTACCCTATTTGTTGCCTTATTTGCAGTAAGCTCATCGGCGCAGCTAAAAACTAAAACTACTACTACGAAAACTACTGTAGTTAAAAAAACTACAGCGCCTGCGGCAGGTGCTAAAGTGAGCGCCGCTACAATTGAAGAAGGTAAACAACTGCTATCAAAGAGCGATTGCTTAAGCTGCCATAAAACCGACATCAAGATTGTAGGCCCTGCTTACAATGATGTAGCGAAAAAATACCCTGCAAACGCTGCTAACTACGAAAAATTAACGCAGAAGATAATTGCAGGTGGTGCAGGTGTTTGGGGCGATATCCCAATGTCGGCTCACCCGTCAACCCCACCGGCTGACATTAAAAAAATGGTGCAATATATTTTATCGCTTAAATAAAATTAGCCTATCTTAGTTACAGCCTTACCAAGGGCTTGTAACTTAAAATAATACAAGCCGGTATAGCAAAACTATACCGGCTTTTTTGTTATATACCAATTTATAAACCTAAAACTTAGCTAACATTATCCTTAGTGCCTGTGGCATACGGGTTTGTTTGCTTAAATTTTTCATGATGAATAAAAATTACAAGAAGTTATTAGCTGTAGTTTGTGTTGCTGCCATGGCTGTTTATGCCTGTAAATCGGTGCAGAAGTATGTTACCCAATACCCGGTTGAGCGGGACGCGGCGGGCAAGATCAAGGTAAACATGACTCCTGACCCTACTCCAAAATCGCCGGAGGAGGAAATGAAGCACATTTACATGCCGCCGGGCTATCACCTGCAATTGGTAGCAAGCGAGCCAATGGTGAGCCAACCCGTTGCCATAGCCTGGGACGGTGACGGCCGAATGTATGTAGCCGAGCTAAACACTTATATGCTGGATGTTAAAGGTACCGGCGAGCGCGACGCTACCTGTAAGATTAAGCTTTTAGAAGATACCAACGGCGACGGTATAATGGATAAGGTACTGTTTTTGCCGACAACTTGTTAATGCCACGTACGCTACAACCGCTGGATAACGGCCGTTTGCTAATAAGCCTTACTTATTCAAACAGTGTTTACTGCCTGCAGGATACTAATGGCGACGGTGTATCTGACAAAAAATGGCTGGCTTATGAAAATAATGGTAAGAATACCAATAACCTTGAACACCAAAAAAGCGGCTTGATCTGGAACCTGGATAACCGGATGTACTTAACCTATGACCCCGTACGCTTTACGGTTAAGGGTGATAAAGTGGTGCCCGATACCTTAATTGATGGCACCGCCGGCCAATGGGGTTTAGCTAACGACGATTATGGCCGCTTGTTCTTCTCATCCGCCGGAGGCGAGGATCCTGCATACCTGTATCAGCAAAACGTTCACTATGGTCATTTTGATTATGGGGACCGTTATGATAAGGATTTTATACCCGTTTGGCCAATTGTTACTACGCCCGATGTTCAAGGTGGTTTCGGTCGACTGCGTTTAGAGGATAGCACGCTTAATCACTTTACCGCTAGCTGCGGCCAGGGCGTTTTTAGGGGCGACAGACTACCGTCTGACCTTAAAGGCGACTTGTTGATCTGCGAGCCCGTGGGCCGTTTGATCCGTCGCGCTAAGGTGACCAATAATAACAGCAAAATTACCCTGCGCAACGCTTATGATAAATCTGAATTTATAGCTTCTACCGACCTTAATTTTAGGCCAGTTAATACCTCTACCGGTCCGGATGGTTGCCTGTACATTGTAGATATGTACCACGGTATTATTCAGGAAAGCGAGTGGACAAAAGCGGACAGCTATCTTCGCCCTAAAATTCAGCAAAAAGGGCTTGATAAAAATATTGGCCGCGGGCGTATTTTTCGTGTGGTGCACGATGATTATAAACCGCTTAATACCCGCCCGAAAATGCTGGAGGAAAGCAGCTCAAAATTGGTTGAGCACCTAAGCAACAATAACGGTTGGTGGCGGGACAATGCTCAAAAATTACTGGTACAACGCGGTGATAAGTCTGTTATAGCTGATTTGAGAACGCTTGCCGCAGGCGGCGGCCAACTGGCACGTATCCACGCTTTATGGACAATAAACGGCATGGATGCCATGGACGAAGAGACATTTGCCAAAGCCTTAAAAGACCCCGATGCAGAAGTGCGCAAACAGGCGGTTTGGATAGGAGAGGACTACATGACAAAGAACAGCAATGCCATAAGCCTACTCGAAAAATTAAGTAATGACTTAAGCAGCGATGTGCGTTTCCAACTGTTGCTTACCATGCGTTTTGTAAATTCGACTCAATCAAAAGCAATTATAGCCGGGCTTGTTAAAAATTATCCAGACGACCAGGCATTGCAAAATTCGCAACGTAGTTATGAGAATAAGCTAAGAGCTAAAACAGAACAACTGGTGCGTCAAAAAGCGATGAGTGAACAGGGCGCCAAACTAGTGGCTCAGGGCGCAATAATCTACAAACAATTATGCATCACCTGCCACGGTAGCGATGGAAAAGGTGTTAACACCGGCGGCCCCGGCATGATAGCTCCCGCGCTGGCTGCCAATCCCGACGTAAACGCCCAGGCGCCTGATAAGCTGATCCGCATATTGTTGCACGGTTTGAGTGGCCCTATTCGCGGTACCAGGTATCCGGATGCCATGCCTGCGCTGGGCGCCAATGATAATAACTACATCGCATCGGTACTAGGCTATGTACGTAATGATTTTGGGAACAAAGCACCAATTATACTGCCGGATGATGTTCAAAAAATAAGGGACGCGTCGAAAGAGCGAACTAAAACTTATACCATGGACGAGTTAGATGGTATAAGGTCGATTTTACGCAAGTAATATCGCGTAAGCAAAATAGAAAAGGGACAGGCCGGTTGGTTGGTCCCTTTTTTATTTATTTAAATTTATAAACGAAACATATGTTTGTTCGTAATATATAAGTTCGAATAGTCGATACTGCCTATCCTGAAATTACATTATGGTAGAATTACTTTCCAAACTAAAAGCTGAATACACTAGCAATTTTGTTAAAATTGGCAGTGGTCATAACGAGATACAATGGTCAGGAAAAATTGACGGTAAATATTGGCACGTTATGATTCATGTTATAGTTTTTAAAACGGATAGCGATCCAATAGATCTTTCCCCGTATTGACAGGGTCTCCTGAAAGGGACTCTACGCTGATTTAATATTTATCGCCCACACAATTACCACCGCGACTTGTTGTTATAAGATGAAAAAGCTGGTTATTTTTGATTTGGATGGTACCCTGGCCGAAAGTAAATCGGCTATTGATGATGAGATGGTTAAGATATTGGATGCCCTAGTTAACATAACTAAAGTCGCTATCATATCCGGCGGCGATTGGCCCCAGTTCGAAAAACAGGTTTTAGATCGTTTGACCAATAAAAAGGGTTTTAAAAATCTATCTATATTGCCCACTTGCGGCACCAAGTTTTATCAATATAAGTCGGGGTGGAAGAAACTATATGCAGAAGACTTTACATCAACCGAAAAAGAAAAGATCATTGCATCACTAAACGCCGCCGTTGTTGAGCAGGGCTTTAAGCCCGAGAAAACCTGGGGCGAACAAATTGAAGATCGCGGTAGCCAAATTACGTATTCGGCCTTAGGGCAACATGCGCCGCTGAAAGAGAAGAAAGAGTGGGACCCAGGCTTTGTAAAACGTAAAGAGATACAGAAGGCGTTGGCCATTACCGTCCCCGAATTTTCAGTGCATTTGGGCGGCACCACGTCAGTAGACATTACCAAGCCCGGCATTGATAAAGCTTACGGCATCAAAAAGTTGCACGACATTCTGGACATCAGAAAAAAGGACATGTTGTTTATTGGCGATGCGATATTTCCCGGGGGTAATGATTATCCTGCTGTTGAAGCGGGTATTGCTACCATCCGTATAAAAGACCCAAATGAGGCTAAACGCGTAGTGCAAGGCATTATAGCCTGTTTGGATAAAAAAGGGAAATATGATAACGTATTTTAACGGTACTACACCGTCATGTTCAAATTTTTACAAACAATTTCCGTCGTCATCACTTATTTAAATCATAAAACTCACAAACTATGAACGCTAAAGTACTAGGCTTCGCACTTATCATAATCGGCGCCGTAATGTTAATCTGGACAGGTTTTACTTACACCAAAAAAGAAAAAGTTATTGATGCCGGCCCTATAGAAATATCTGCCGACAGAGAAAAATCTGTTAACTGGCCACCATATTTGGGTGGGATATTGTTAATAGGCGGTATTGTAATTGTAGCAACTTCAAAAAAAAGCAGCTAAGGGTATAGCGCTACAATGGTCCGGATAAAAAAAGAAGGCGTAATACTGCGCCAGGCTGACGTTGACTTTGAAAGCGAGGCGGTGTTAAACCCGGCAGTTATAAAAGTAGGCGACGAGATAAAAATGTTTTATCGCGCTATCCGCAGGGGTAATCATTCTACCATTGGCTATTGCGTGTTAGATAAGCCTTTAACCGTATCAAACCGTTTGGATAAGCCCTTTATGGTGCCCGAGCACGACTATGAGCGTCATGGCATTGAAGACCCCCGCATAGTTTACATCGATGGCAGGTATTATATGACCTATGTGGCCTTTAACGGTAAAAATGCGCTGGGGGCGCTCGCCACCTCGGCCGATTTGAAAACATTTGAACGGCAGGGTGTTATTGTGCCGCAATTAACCTGCACAGCATTTGACGAATTGGCTAAAGTTAATACGGATATCATAGAGCGTTACAGGCAGGATTATAATTCTCCGGATACCATATTGATGGATAAGGACGTTGTATTTTATCCCCGCAG
Source organism: Mucilaginibacter antarcticus (assembly GCF_042686155.1). NCBI lineage: Bacteria > Pseudomonadati > Bacteroidota > Sphingobacteriia > Sphingobacteriales > Sphingobacteriaceae > Mucilaginibacter > Mucilaginibacter antarcticus. The sequence continues at coordinate 9,288 of NZ_JBHUON010000006.1, forward strand.
GATAAATGGCAAGCTCTGCTTTATGCACCGAATTAAGCCGGATATGCAGCTGGTAGCCATTGATAGCCTCGAAGAGTTAACTCAGGATTTTTGGGAAAACTATATTACCAATTTAGCTGAGTATGTTTTGCTGACGCCTAAAGGTCCGCACGAAATAAATTATGTTGGCGGCGGTTGCCCACCAGTAGAGACTCCGGAAGGTTGGCTTGTTATTTATCACGGGGTAGATAATGAAATGAAATATTCGGCTTGCGCGGCATTGTTTGATCTGGAAGACCCGGGTAAAGAAATTGCCCGCCTGCCTTATGCGCTGTTCAGCCCCGATCAGGACTATGAAATATCCGGCGACGTCAATAATGTTTGTTTCCCTACGGGCGCAATAGTTGAAAACGATACACTGTATATTTATTACGGTGCCGGCGATGATAAAATAGCTTGCGCATCTGTAAGTTTATCAGCTTTGGTGGCCGAATTGCTTTCGCATAGCGGTCTGCAATCGTTAGCGTAATAACCACACATTTGCTTTGGTAAAGCAGCTTATAAAAAGTATAATTGCATACCGCAATTATATACCAGGCAATGAAAAACTTCCTTGACGACGACTTTTTATTAGAGAGCGAGACCGCCAAAAAATTATACCACGACTATGCCAGTGCGATGCCGATCATCGACTATCACTGTCACCTGCCGCCCGATGAAATTGCCGATAATAAAACGTTTGCAAACATTAGCCGTATTTGGCTTAATGGCGACCACTATAAATGGCGCGCCATGCGTGCAAACGGTGTTAACGAAGCCTTTGTAACCGGGAACGCAAGTGACCGCGAGAAGTTTCAGAAATGGGCCGAAACCGTGCCGTATACCTTGCGTAACCCGCTATATCATTGGACACATTTAGAGCTGCAGCGGTACTTTGGTATCACCGATGTACTGTCGCCGGCTACTGCGGATAGGATTTATGATGAATGTTCAGAAAAACTAAGTTCGCCCGAATATAGTGTGCGGAGCCTGTTAAAGAAATTTAAGGTTGAGGTGGTTGGTACTACCGACGATCCGCTGGATAACCTTGCTCATCATCAAAAAATAAAACAGGATGATTTCGGCGTAAAAGTGTTGCCGTCGTTCAGGCCGGATAAGGCGATGAACCCCGATAATGTCGAGACGCTTAACGCTTACATAGATCAACTGACCGGTGTTACCGGCACCACAATCACCACACTGGATGATTATCTGGATGCTTTAAAAAACCGCCACGACTACTTTGCAGCCAATGGCAGTAAATTATCAGATCACGGCCTGGATCATATCTACGCTGCCGATTACACTGACGCGGAGATTGTCACGATTTTTAAAAAGATAAGGGGGAGCGAGGGATTATCTACGGACGAAAATATGAAATTCAGATCGGCGCTATTGCACCAGTTTGCTCTTTGGGATCATGAAAAAGGCTGGGTGCAGCAATATCATGTCGGCGCTTTACGCAACAACAATACTCGCGGGCTAGCCACTTTAGGCCCTGATACAGGTTGGGATTCCATAGGCGATTTTACTCACGGAAAAGCCCTGTCTAAGTTTTTAGACCGGTTGGACACCGATAATAAGCTGGCCAAAACCATCATTTACAATAGCAACCCGGTTAATAACTCACTTTTTGCAGCTATGACGGGTAACTTTAATGATGGCTCTGTGGCGGGTAAAATTCAGTTTGGATCGGGCTGGTGGTTTATGGATCAGAAACAGGGGATGATAGATCAATTGAACGCCTTGTCAAACATCGGCCTGTTGAGCCGATTGGTAGGTATGCTGACAGATTCGCGCAGTTTTATGTCTTTCCCAAGGCATGAGTATTTCCGCAGGATATTGTGTAACCTACTGGCCACCGATATTGAGAATGGCGAACTGCCAAACGATATAAAATGGACCGGTAAGATTGTTCAGGATATATGTTACAATAACGCCAGGGAGTATTTTGGCTTTTATGATAGTAATTGATCATACAGACGCAATGCTTTGCGTCTCTGACCATCATGCAATTGCCACCGGAGACGCAACGCATTGCGTCTCTACGGAATTTTAATCCATCCGAACTTTCACCACTAACTTTTTAATCAACCCTTCGCCAATCATTGGCGCGTGCACATCCTCGGGGAAGAAGATCACAAACTGCCCGTCTTTTACGGAGAAGTAAGTGTCAGGTTTGTCGTTATAAAACATGTAGTCTTTCTCTTCGCTGTATTCTTGTGCAATGCTATTGCAATCCTTCCGTGGTTTCCAGCCCATGGTTTCGTGGCCATGGATTACTACCTGTATATCTATGTTTTGATTATGGCACTCGAAGCGATCGAGGGTTTCTTCAACTTTCCGGCCGGGGTCGTTTGAGACGATTACTTTAACGCCGTCGGCCACCTTTATAACTCCTACCTCAAGCGCAGCCAGATCGGTGCCGTTAAGATATTCAAAAGCTGTTTTAAAGTTTCTATGCAAGCCGTAGTAACGTTCGGCACTGGTAAGGGTATCTATGATCATTATTATCTTTCTTAACTAATTAATCATTACTACCGCTGTATTTTCCCTGAGCCATCGCCACCTATTAAGGTTTCAATCTCAGCAACCGTGGCATGGTTCATATCACCCGGGATGGTGTGTTTCAATGCCGAGGCGGCTATACCAAATTCGGCAGCCTGCGCGGCGTTAAGTCCGGCAACCAACCCATAAATAAGCCCGCTGGCAAATGAATCGCCTGCCCCTACACGATCTACTATCCGCACATTATATTGTTTGGTGTGGTGGATCTCTGTGCCGTCAAATATCATGGCGCTTATGCTATTGTCAGATGCACTTTGGCTACCCCGTAAGGTTGATGCGATATATTTAAAGCCATATTTATCAGCCAGTTGTTTAAATACTATTTTGTAGTCATCCTGCTTCAAATTGCTTAGGTCTACGTCCGTATCCTCCGGATGAAAGCCAAGCGTAGCGTCAGGGCCCAGGCAAACGTCAACATATTGACAAAGCTGTGTAAGCGTCTCGCGGGCTTTTTCTGCTGTCCAGAGCTTTTTGCGGTAGTTTAGATCAAGGCTGGTGGTTAATCCTTTGGCTTTGGCTGCTTTTAGGGCAGCCAATGTAAGCGCGGCGGCTTTATCGCTCAGGGCGGGGGTGATGCCCGAGGTATGGAACCAATCGGCACCATCAAAAATTTTATCAAAGTCAAAATCACTTAACTCAACTTCGGTGATGGATGCATCCGCACGGTCATAAATAACCTGCGATGCTCGCATAGAGACACCCGGTTCTAAAAAGTATAATCCCAGGCGTTTGCCACCGCGGGCCACATGTTGTGTATCTACCCCATAGCGCCGCAGCTGGTTAATGGCAGCCTGCCCCAGCGCGTTATCAGGCAGTTTAGATATAAATGAGCTCTGTAACCCATAGTTACAAATCGCTGCGGCCACATTGGCTTCGCCGCCGCCGTAGTTAACATCAAAGCTTTCGGTTTGTACAAATCTTTTATAATCAGGGGTCGACAATCGCATCATGATCTCGCCCAGTGTTACCACTTTTTTTGACATTGGTTTATTACGGGCCTGGTTTATTGCTGGCATAGCCAAAAGTACATTAAACCCTGGCAAAAAAAAAGCGGCAGGTAAACCCGCCGCTTCTCTCTTATATAGTCATTTGGTTAAATCAGTACGAAGACACTAATGCCGCGTAATTATTGGTGGCCGGCAGGTTGGCTATCTTTGATGCAGCGTTTGCCAGTATATTGATATTACGCTCTCCATATTTTTCTTTAAGGCCTTTAACATACAGCCATTGTTGGTATTTGAGCGGCACCCGGGTTGCTTTCTTTTGAGCAAAGTAATTGCGATCCGTGCCTACCATAGCTGCTACGGCGTCATAAAATTCTTTACTATCGGGCAGCTTAGCGCTAACCGACGGGTAGCTGCTGCTCCACTTTTGATAGAACTCCTCGAATAGTTTTTCTTTTGGCAAATTGGTATGATATATCCACGGAGCGGAGGTGTTGTAAACGTAATCAATATACACCCTGGTGTTGGTGTATTCAGGGCTTTGTGTAAGGGTTTGTTTAATACAATCTGTGTTAGCTACAATAAGGCCTGCAATTGCCAATGGGTCTTTAGTCGCCAAAATATCATTAATAGGGCATTGTGCTTTAGCGGTGTTTACACCTATCGCCACTAAAAAAATAAGAACTAATTTTTTCATATCGACACCTCCTTATAATTGGTTAATTAAAGCTACAAACAAATTGTAACAAAGCTGTTACTATTTTTAAAATATTTTAATTCTATCCTGAAGGCTCTGTATGAATTAATCGATTAGCTCCTGGCACTTTTCGCAGTAGTAAGAGTGGCGCTTGGTTTTGCCGGTATCGGTTTTGTGCAACGCGATGTTATCACGCGGGCAAAAATTCTTTTCGTGGGCTTCAAGATGCCTGGTAAGTTGGTTGATTTTACGCCATTTCAAAAAGTCCTGAGAGAAATTAAGCACCTCCTGTATCAGGTCCTCCAATTTCTTTTCAGGTATCTGGCCAATAATACTTTCGGGATGCAGCCTTGCCCTAAATAGCGATTCGTTTTTGATGATGTTGCCCGAGCCTGAAAATATTTTTTGGTCCAGCAAAGCGTCACAAATCATCATTTTGGGTTTGGCTTTTAGTTTTGTAATAGCCTTTTGGGTGTCCCACTTTTTGCTCATAATATCCGCCGGCCAATCGTAAACATCATCAAGCGGCTCCTCAATTAGTTTTATAGAGCTTATAGAGAAGTTAACCTCGCCATTAGCAAATTGCATGTGCAGCGAAGCGTTCTTTTTTGGACTAGAATTTATGTAATACGATCCAAATAACATCATATGCACCCTCACCGCAAACTTAGGAAAGACGAGCAGCGTGTGCTTGCCCCAGGTTTTAATGTCTTTAAGGGTTTTGCCTATCAGCATCCCGGCATCAAATCCTTTGGCGTAACCGTTGGCATCTAATACCTTTTTGCCTTTAAAAGGTTTCAGTTTTTCTTTTAATATGATGATAGATGGTCCTTCTGGCATGGTGGTGTTTTTTAGGTAAATACAAAGATTGAGCCATTGTGTCTCTAAATAAAACATTACATTAGTCGCACGATAACCTATTCCAAGTAATGAAGATCCAATTTTTAATTGCCACAATTTTTTGTCTTACTTATACCCTGAACTGCAGCGCACAAGTTCGCGAGAATATCTACTACTTTAAAAACTCGGGCGCTAAAGTTGACAATGTAGACAGCGCCGATTATGTACGCGTAGTAAAGGCTCCCGAAGAAGGAGCTACTTTATATGACGTGGCTGAATATTATAAAAGCGAGAAGGTGAAATTTACCGGCAAAAGCGCTAAGGTTGAACCTTTGGTATACGAGGGTTTGTGCATCAGTTATTATCCCAACGGAAAGAAAAAAGAAATTATCAACTATAAAGCCGGGAACAGAGACGGCGACGCCTATCAGTATTTTAAGAACGGAAAAATATACCTGCACCGAAGGTATGTTGACCGAAATATGCTGATTATGGATTGTGCGGATAGTACCGGCAACGTTAGTGTAACCGAAGGCAACGGTAACTATGTTGGTTATGATGACGACTTTAAGAAAGTAACCGAGCAGGGCGAAATAAAAGCCGGCTTAAAAAACGGAAAATGGACAGGCATTGCTAATTTGGGGAAGATTTATCTTACCTATACGGAAGATTACGCAGATGGAAGGCTTATTGTCGGCAAATCAACAGACGAGAGCGGAGAAGCGTTCACTTACATGCAAAGGCTTATACAACCATCTTTTAAAGGTGGCCTGGCTGGCTTCGGAAGATACCTGGGCGATGGCATCCGTTATCCTCAATTAGCCAGAAACCGCCGCGAAGAAGGCAGGGTAGTTGTATCATTTATGGTAAAGACAGACGGGTCTCTGGATGGCTTTAAAGTAATTGAAAACCCCAATCAACTGATGACGGATGAGGCGATCAGGATATTAAAGATCTCGCCTAAATGGGAGCCAGGTGTGTTTTATGGAAAAATAGTGCCGGTTTGGTACACCGTCCCGGTGGCTTTCAGATTGTAACTTAACGCAAAGGGTGCATTACCTACAAATACGCTATCCCTTTATAATCGACGTGCCCATATTTTAATGGTTCAAAGGCTTCTTCAGCAAGTTCGCAACTTACCACTATGGTACGGAGCTCAACATCACCAAAAATGTTGGCAATAGCGGTGTCGGCGGCATCGCGGCCTGTGGCTATTTTAACCATGCCGTTTAGCGGTACCAATTTGGTGGCGTCAAACAATATCCACTCGCCGTTAATGTACGCTTCAAAACAGGCGTGAAAATCGGGTGGCACCAGCTGATAGGCGTAGCCGGTAAAATACCTGGCGGGTATGGTCAGCGCGCGGCACAGGGCAATCCCCAAGTGCGCAAAATCGCGGCAAACGCCCTGGCGCTCGGTAACGGTATCAAAGGCAGATGTTTCTGAATTCGTGGATCCGCTCAGGTATTCAACGTGCCAGTATATCCAATCGGTAATTGCAATTACTTTAGTAAACGGGTTTACAATATTGCCAAACATATCATTAGCCAGACGGTATAATTTGTCAGACTGACAATAACGGCTGGGGTACAAATACGGGATAATAGTGTGATCAAACTGCGCAACGGGCATCTCATACTGGCCTTGAAAATCAACTGTTTTAAAGCTATTATCTACAGTCGCCTTGTATGCGACCTTAATGATGCCCGGGTTAGTAACCTCAAACCTTACCATGCGGTTCTCTCCGGCGGTGGCGGGTAACTCTTCGGTAATAATGTTTGGGCTAACAGTAAACTCCTCGGTTAATACCTTTTGATGCGCTGTATGCAGTGCATTGACGTTTAAAATCAATGTACTCGCCGACTTCACTATATACTCCATTTCGGTGAATACATTAAATTTCATAGGGTGATGTTATGTTAGTTTATCAAATGCTTTATTAATCCAATCTTCAGACACATGCTCCAATGCCGCCTTTAACTCTTCGGCCCATTGTGTCGATATCATTTCAAGGTCTTTTTTCTCATATCGCTGCTCTACAATATGAAAGCTGTCTTTTTTGTAGATCGCCACATCTATCGGGAAATCAACATTGTTTGAGCTTACCCGGGTCGAATCAAACGATAAAAAGCCCGTTTTTAGCGCCAGCTTTAATGTAGAATCTTCTGTAAGCGTACGGTTCAAAATAGGTTTGCCGTGCCCGGTGTTACCTATAATGATAAATGGCGCGCCCTGGCCCAGTTCAACCCAGTTACCTTCGGGATACAGCAAAAACAATTTATGTTCGTCGTCATCCTTTAACTGCCCGCCAATAATGCTGTGCAGATCAAAGTTGAACCCGGCTTTTTCTAAAAACTCTTTATCCTCTCTAACAACCCGCTTTATTTGCTCGCCAAAAGCGTTTACCGCTTTATACATCTTGTTAAATTCGGTTGTCTCCAGTAATTCGGTAAAATATACAATGGCTTTGTCGCGTGTTGAGCGCAGGCCGCTTGTCATGATAAAAAGCGAAAATCCGTCTTTTTGTTCTATCGATATCTTCTTTTTTACAGTAGTATCTGTACCAGATGTTATACGTGTATCGGCAATGGCCAGCAGGCCCTCTTTAACCTTTATCCCGAGGCAATAAGTCATATCAGTATAAAAAATTAGTGACGGGCAAAGTAAAGAAATTATAGGTACCAAGCCATAATAAATAACTAGAAATGTTACGCCGTGGTTACCACCAAATTATATTACATTAGCTGCGTACACGTTGGCACAATACCTACCTAAAACCAACGTTGGTAACATGAAGCTACTTTATACCCTTTGCGGTTTAATTGTTCTGCTATTTGGCAGTCAAAGAGGGTATGCCCAGCATAACAAAACTATCCCTTTAGCCAAAATACATACCGATAGTACGACTAAAAAACTTAAGCAGGACACGCTTATACTGTCGCCAAAAGGTACCCCGCAAAAAGACCTTTACGACGTTATAGGCCAACTGCTCAAAAAAGACCCCCAGCCTGCCGACGACACGATCACTTCAAAGCCGGTAATATCCATAGTGCCCGCCATAGGCTATACTTTGGTAACTAAGCTGGCCGCAGTATTATCCGGCAATGTAGCTTTCCGCATGGGGCCAAAGGCGCGTGTCTCTACCATTACCGCCACCGTATCATACACCCAAAACAAACAGTTTAGTGTGCCGGTACAAACCAGTATCTGGAGCAAGAACAGCCACTACAATTATATTGGCGACTACCGTTTTTACGCCTACCCGCAAAGCACTTTCGGTTTAGGCAGCAACGCCAGCGCGGTTAATGAGAACCCGATGGACTACAACTTTATTCGCTTTTATGAAACCGCTTACCGCAAGGTAACCGGCAATTTTTATGTAGGCCTGGGCTTTTTGTTTGACAGCCACTATAATATCACCGATAAGGGCAATACAAACGGCACGGTGTCTGATTATGAACTGTATGGCAAGTCGGCACGGTCCATAGCATCTGGGTTTGCTTTTAGTAGTTTTTACGATTCACGCGATAATACTTACAATTCATCAAAGGGGCTTTACGCGCTAATGCAGTACCGTAGCGCTGTATCCACCTTTGGCAGTACCAGCGATTGGCATTCGCTAACGGTGGATGTACGCAAATATTTCAAGTTTCCGGCCAGCTCAGACAATGTAATTGCCTTGTGGAACTATGATTGGGTGATTATGAACGGCAGCCCGGGCTATTTGGATTTGCCAAGTGTAGGCTGGGATGTTAACTCGGCCACAGGGCGGGGTTATATACAAGGCCGCTTTAGGGGCGCCCAAATGTATTATGCCGAAGCGGAATATAGGTTCAGGATTTTGGCTAACGGGCTTATAAATGGCGTGGTGTTTGGCAATGCCGAAACATTTAGCGGTGCACAAGGCACGCGCCTGCAACGCATACAGCCGGGCTTTGGCCCAGGTCTGCGTATTAAATTAAACAAGGTGTCAAAAACAAGTATCGCCATTGATTATGCTTTTGGGGCCCAAGGGTCGCGGGGCGTATTTGTTGATGTTGGCGAGGCTTTTTAAGCGTTTTTAAGTATAGGTATAAACTAATATAGCTAATAGTTGTAAGTTTATGCTGTATAGATTAGTATATTAGTTACTCTAAATAATTTAGATGAGGGTTCATTTTTTTTCACAGATCAATCCGTACAACCGGGCTGCTTTCAGGGAGTATAGTACGCTTCAGAACCTGAAGACCGTCAAGATCATAGCCCTTATATATTTCATTGTCAACATAGTTTTAAGGATCGTTGTAACCCTATATGATCTGCCTGTTGAAAGCGTCAAAAACTACGACGAATTTAATACCGGAAATATCGTTTCGTCCTGTGTATCCCCCATTTTTTGGCTGGGCGCCATATTGCTGATTAGAAAATTTGACGGGGCGAGGCCTTTTAAGTTCACCAGCCAGGTTTTTAATGTAATGTTTGCGCTGTTTATTATGCTCAGCAGCATGCGCACCACTTTTTTTACTATGCACAACCCGCGTAACACGCTGGTAATGTACCTAATGGGGGTGGTAATGGTAGGTGTGTTTTTTACCTTCGAATTTTTTGAAACAATCATTATCACCGTAATTACCGGTGTTTGCTTCGCCGTAATGCTGCCTTACTACCAATCTTCTCCCAGCGAAATGATGATGAATAACCTGGCATCGCTTATACTGCTAACGCTATTTTATTGCATATCAAGGTTTGCTTTTTCTTACCGTGCCGATAATTACTTGCAGTTGAAAGCTATTGAAGAAAAAAACCTGGAAATTGAAACTGCCAGCCGTTTGAAAAATGAAATATTAGGTATTGTAGCCCACGACTTGCGTAATCCGTTAACCGCCATACGCGCACTTGCCGGCATTATAGAGGACGATATAAGTATTAACGCTGACAATCAGGAAAACCTGCAAATGATCAAAGCATCATGCGATAAGGCAACCTCTATTATTAATGACCTGATTGAATCGGCCCACAACGATATTGACCACGTGTTTGATGTTGAAGAGACCGAGCTTAATCAATATCTGTTAATCATAGTGGATGAATGGGTAAAGAGAAAAACAGACAAGGCTAATATTTTGTATTATGGTACAGATAAGCCGGTTTATCTGCACCTTAACAAAGAAAAAATGCAGCGCGTGATGGATAACCTGATCAGCAACTCCATCAAGTTTTCGGGTGCGAACGAGCGGGTTGAAATTAGGCTGCGCCATGTAGACAACGATATTTATATTGATGTAAGGGATTTTGGCATGGGTATACCTGACCGTTTACTACCGTTTATATTTGATCGCTTCTCGAGGGCTAGTCGCAGGGGGGTGCGTGGTGAAGACTCTGTAGGGCTGGGGCTAAGTATTGTAAGGCAGATAATTGAAAAACATGGAGGCGACATTAGCGTAACCAGTACTGAAAAGCAGGGCGCTACGTTTACAATACACATGACCACGCTGACCAACAATAAAGCCCGCTAACAACATGCCCGACCCAAAGCAAATACTGACGCTCGACGATATAAAGTTATTGGTTGATACTTTTTACGACCGAATACGCACCGACGAATTACTGGCCCCCATATTTAACCAGCGCATACAAGACCGCTGGCCCATACACCTTGAAAAGATGTATAAGTTTTGGCAAACCGTTTTGCTGGAGGAGCATACCTATTTTGGCAGCCCTTTTTTTCCGCATGCTAATTTACCGGTAGATCATGAACATTTTGCTGCCTGGCTTGCTCTCTTTACCCAAACGGTAGAGGAGCTTTTTACCGGCGACAAAGCCGAAGAAGCTAAATGGCGCGCCAATAAAATGGCGCAATTGTTTGAGGCTAAGATTGAGCACATACGAGACAATCCCCATAATATTTTATAAGCGTGCGTAAAGTACCCTTGTAGCATAGTCCTCTGGATTATAGAGGACAATACAATGGCCTTTTAATTCAGCTTATAGCGCCCCTTTCAACAAACCGCCTTCTGCGCGTACAGCCGCCCCATTGGTGGCCGATGCCAGCGGGCTTGAAAGATAAACAACCGTATTAGCCACTTCATCAACACTCAAAAAACGCTGAATGAGCGAGGTAGGACGCATCGTTTTAAAGAAATCTTCCTCTACCTGTGCTTTGGTTTTATTTTGATCTTTCGCCAGGTTATCTATAAAGCCGCCTACACCTTCGGACAGGGTAGGGCCGGGCAGCACTGAATTTACAGTTACATTGGTACCTTTAGTTAGTTCTGCAAGTCCGCGCGCTACAGCAATTTGGGCGGTCTTGGTCATGCCGTAATGGATCATTTCCTCCGGAATCTGCACGGCCGACTCGCTCGAAATAAAGATGATCCTGCCCCAGTTCTTTGCCAGCATCTTATCAAAATATGCACGGGATAGGCGCACACCGCTCAACACATTGATTTCATAGAAGCGCAGCCAGTCCTCGTCAGTAATATCCGAAAAAGCTTTAGGCTCAAATATCGCCACGTTGTTAATTAGTATATTTACTTCGGGTATTTGGGCTATCAGGGCATCTATCTCAGCCTTGTTGGTAAAATCCGCAACTACACCACTCACATTCTGATTGCCGGTAGCTTTGGTGATGCTTTTAACTGCATCATCAACACGTTGTTGCGTGCGGCCGTTTACAATTACTTTAGCGCCCTCGGCAGCCAGTTGTGTCGCAATGGCGTAACCTATCCCGGCGGTAGAGCCGCTGATGAGCGCTATTTTATCTTTTAGTTGTAAGTCCATGTGTATGTATTAAAAAGCATTTAATGCTAATCAAAGTAACAGCTAAGCCGCTAAATGTTTGTCATGCTTTTGTTGTAAAGGTGTAGGCCAAAAGTAATTAAATAAAAAAAGGGCAGGCCCCAAATGGTGCCCACCCCTAATCATCAAAACAACCTCACTTATCCTTATTACTGCTCTTCTGGCGTAGAAGTTACCTTATACGCTTTGTTTCCATTTGTGTCGCGTGTTTCCTGGAAGTATATATCTTCTGGCGATACGTAATATTGTATGCCATCTAGTTTAATCTTACGTGTGTCTGATGGTAATGAGTACACTAAATCGCCCACCTGTGGCATATTTGTTACTGCCGGCGCACTGCTGCTGCTACGGCGGCCCGGATTATCCTCAGTTGCTATGTCGTAGCCATTTTCGGCGCTTGAGTATTGGTCAAGCTGGCCGTCTTTACCGGCAACCTGATATACTATGGTGCCATCATCCCTGGTTACAGGCGTATAGTAAACGCCGTTAGCCTGGTAAAATTGCTGACCATTAATAGTAATAGCCGAAGCATTTCTAGGTAATGCGTTAACCGCTGCACCCAATGGTGGTTCAACTACCGTATACTGGCTGTTATCATACTGATAAAAGTACCCATCGCTATAAAAATAGCGGCTTGAACCCCAGGAGAACGGATAATAACCAAAAGGCAATACCCCTAAGCTAAAGCCTAAACGCGGAGAGTACAAGCTGCCGTAAAAACCACGATTATAATAGTAACCACCGGTGTTATACCATGGGCTGTAACGATATGCATAATTGCGGCCATAGTTGTTGTAACCATATCCGTTTGGATAGTAACGGCCACTTCTGTAATAGCCACCACGTATAGAACCAACACCACCACGGTAATTGTTATAATTGCCACGATTAGACGAACCTACGCCACCTCTTTCGAAGCTTAATCCGCGGCTGTATTGGGCGCCACGTTGTTGCGAGCCTTGCGGTGCTACTGCCCTTGGGCTAAAACTGTTATTGCTGCGGCCCCTGTCATAAGTACCTGCAGATTGCGGGCTACGACTAAAACTTCCGCCGCGTTGTACGCCGGGACTTGGGCTTGAAAAAGTGCCCTGCGATCTGCTGCTGTTACCACCTGAGATAGTGCCTTGAGATCTGCTGCTGCTACCACCTGAAAAACCGCCGGATGGACGACCGCCACCACCGCCGGAATTGCCGCCGCCCCCGCCACCGCGAGAAAAACCACCACCACCCCCGCCGCCGCCTGATCGACCGCCGCCGCCACCACCTGAAGAACCTCCACCTCCGCGTTGTTGAGCATTAACCTCTAAGGCCATAAATAAGCACATTAATGCACTTACGCCTGTTAATGTTAAATACTGATATATCCTTTTCATAATTCTTTATATATAGTTTAAATATGGCAGCGATGCGCTGTTGTAGTTATAGACTAAAAAATCGCCTGCGGTTTAACGCCTAATTAAAATATTGTCAAAAACCTATCCAAATTACCTGGTGTTGACATTTGGCGGTGCTAATGAGTTAGAAATTGCTGGGCATGGCATTATATGAAACATCAAACATAATTGCCGTTATACTTGTCTTGTTGATATAAAACTTATACCATGATACAATCAGACGAAGACTTCCGCGAAGAGTTTAAACCATTGCATGTACCTGCACATTTTTTGGAAGTAGACACGCAAGAAAATAAGATCATTTTTGCCCTTGCTCAGTCAGGAGAGGGGAGTGCCGATCAGGTTATTGCAAAGCTGGAAGAGTTGCAACCCGGTATTAAAGATGAGCAGTTAGTAGCCATTACCGGCAAGGTGTTGTCGCATCTTTACGACAAAGGCCTTATCCGCGGACGCGAGATGAATGGCGAAATGCACTACGATTTAGCTAAAATAACCCATGAAAATGATGGCGAGGTTGATCCGGAACTGTTAGCGCCCGGGCTGGATTAGCCATAAGATATAATCAGAAACAAAAAACTCCGGGATCATCTCCCGGAGTTTTTTGTTATTTAATTCTGTCTTCGATTTTTTGGATTGTTTCGAGATGATGTTTGAGCGTAGGCAGCGTTTTAGCGGCAAACGCCTTTAAGTCTTCACTTTTATTATTTTTTGCGGCATCCTCAAACATTTTCACATCTTTTTTATGGTCGGTAACCATAGCGCTTACGTAAGCCTTATCAAACTCAGCCGCCGATTTTTTCGACAGATCCTCTTTGATCTTTATTACCTCATCATTAATAGTGGCCGGCAGGGTGATATTTAGCTTTTGGGCTAAGGCTTTAAGCTCATCATTAGCTTTACTGTGATCTGCTACCATCATGGCTGCAAAATCTTTAACACCGGCATTAGTGGCTTTATTTTTAGCCAGTGCCCCCAAATCTACTTCGGCCATGCCGCCGTTAGCTGCATCCACCGCAAACTTTGCGTCATCGGCAGTCACAACTATAGCAGGTGCTACAGTTACCGTGTCGCCTACCAAACCGGTGCTAACGGCTGTGTCTTTGGCGTTATTAAGGCTATCGGCTTTCTCCGTACTGTCTTTTTTTCCGCCGCATGATTGTATAGCTAATGCCAGTGCGGCAATAACTAATGTTGAACTCAATTTTTTCATAGGTATATAGTTTTGATATATTGAGTTAACAATTATTAACCAAGCTGGTTTGAAGAGGATTGGTAAAGTCTTGATAAAAGGAGATAATTATTCTTCCGCTGTTTTGGTTAATTAACTGAAGGACACATCTATACTTGTGGTGCGGCCACAAATTTTAGCCCCATAACGCCTCCCATTATCATCAGCATAAAAAATAGCTCGGGCCAGTTGGTTGGCTCTTTGTAAAATATAACACCGGCCAATTTAATGCAAATAATGCTGCCGCCTGTCCACGCTGCAAAGGCCATAGCGGTAGGGATATCTTTAATAGCCATAGAGAAGAACCAGGCATTGGCAGCCCCAAAAACTATATAGCCCGTTATTGGCGCCATATAAATTATGCTCTGCAGGGTGTAAAAATTGGCCCAGTTAAGCAGCTTTAAATCATCAAGGCTAAATGATTTTACACTATAAGTCCATGCCGCTTGCAATACCGATGCTATGATGATGTATATCCAGGCCAACGCTCGAAAATTTGAGTTTGTGCAAGATATAGCGATTATGTTATCGGTATGTGTTTTAAATATTAAGGAATGCTGATGGGTAACATCTTGATTAAAACCCGTATTTTGCCTCAAATACCATCCCGATGAAAAACATTAAGATCTTCTTAATAGCCGCATTACTATTGGCCGGCACGCGCACCTTTGCCCAAACCACCACCATATGGTTGGTACGCCACGCCGAAAAAGCCATACCGGCATCTACAGCAACGATGACCGCCAGCGACCCCGAGTTAAGTGCCGAAGGCAAAAAGCGTGCAGAAGCATTGGCTAAAGAACTTAAAGATCATAAAATAGCAGCCGTGTTTGTTACACCATTTAAACGCACCACACAAACCGGCGAACCCACGCAAAAACAATTTAGCTTACCTGCATCTAAAAATTATGACGCGGCCAAATTACAGGCCTTTACTAAAAACGTTTTGTGGGAGTATGCCGGCAAAAACGTGTTGATAGTTGGCCACTCAAATACTGTAATACCTACTTTAGAAGCATTTGGTGGTACCGTAGCATTTACCGCGCTTAGTGACGATGATTACGACATGCTTTTTAAAATTACCGTGTCGCAGGGTTCCCTGGTATCAACAGGGGTTAGGTATTATGGCGATAAGCATCATACTACACAAATAAAATAGTAGTAGTGTAAGTTCTGCAACTTACTAAGCCTGAACGAGTAACTATGTAAACAATACGCTGTTGGCTATGCGGTTTTTACGCTTTGATGCGTTGCAAATACTTAATTTGACAGCCTGCTAAAACCTAACCAATTTAAGAAGGTTTAATCCCCCAAAGAACGTAGTATGCAGGGGGAAAATAAAAAATATTTTAAGGTAGCGCCGGGTATTTGGGGAGCTAAAATTGTGTTTGTTAACGTTTATTTTGTAACCCAAAATAGCCACTGGGTTTTAATAGATGCGGGTTTGCCGGGCAGTGCATCAAAAATTAAACAAATAGCAGCAGATCTTTTTGGCAATACACCGCCATCGGCAATATTACTTACTCATGGGCATTTTGACCATCGCGGTGCGCTTAAAGATTTATTAAAAACCTGGAATGTGCCGGTTTACGCGCATAAATTAGAATTGCCATATTTAACAGGCAAAGCTGCGTATCCACCGGCAGACCCAACAGTAGGTGGTGGTTTAATGACTTTGTTATCTGTCCTTTATCCACGTAAAGCCATCAATGTGCCTGACATACAGGCATTGCCGCACGACGGTAGTACCCCGTTTTTGCCGGGTTGGCGCACGGTGGTTACTCCGGGGCATTCGCCGGGCCACGTGTCTTACTTCCGCGAAGCCGACACTGTGCTGATTGCCGGCGATGCTTTTGTAACCACCAGGCAAGAGTCGGCCATAGCTACATTTTCTAATCTTAAAGAAGTAAACGGGCCGCCAAGATATTTTACACCCGATTGGGATGCTGCAAGATCTTCTGTACTTCGCTTGCGCGATCTTGAACCAAGCGTTGCTGCTACAGGTCATGGGCCGGTTATGGCAGGTGCACAATTAAAATCTGGCTTACAAAACCTGGCCTGGTACTTTGACGAGACCGCCAGGCCACAAAACGGCAGATATTCTAAACTCCCTGCAAAAACAGATAACGAAGGCGTTACCTACATCCCGCCGGCGCCATCGAGGCCTTATGCCTTAGCGTCCGCTGTGTTGTTGGCAGCGTTAAGCGCTTACACGTTGGTTAAACGGTACCGGCAAACGTCGCTATAAAATCTCAAAAGAATTTTCATATTGAGTAAACGAAGCAGCGTCAGATGTATAATTTTAGCTGCTTCGTTCTCGGTATGATTTGTAAGTTTATTGGTACCTAAAATCGTATACATCAGGCTCATGAGGCGGTTGATAGCTAAAAGGCAGGCGGTCGCCCATTTGCTGGCGATACCAGGTATCTTCTAATAAAAAGCTGCGATAGTCAAGGTAACTGCCGTTGCGGTCAACAATAGTATAATCAAGGTATAAGGTTACTAAGCCGGTTAGTGGGCGTTCAGTCGGTATTTTCGTTAGAAATTCTTGCTTTAACACTTTATCTTCTCCCGGCGTACTTGTGGCAATGGTTGCTCTTGGCTTGCTATAAATAACATTTAAAGTTGGTTTAAAAGCTATTTTAACCTATCATACTAACCGCTATGGTATAAGCGCCTGCTTTAAGATTATTAAAACGGTAATTACCATCGGCGTCTGTTTTGGTGTATCTGTCAGATCCGTCAATAAACACCGTTGCCGACGTAAGTATTTGCCCTTTATCGTTTTTTATGGTGCCGCTAACATACAGGCTTTGTTGGGCCTGTAGGTTAAGGCTTAGCATAAGGGTGACAATAAAAAAGAGCGATGATTTCATGAGGTATAGGGCTTTAAACGATGAAGTTATGAAGATTAAATGCTAAATAAAAAACCCAAGTGGTGTATGAGTGTTAATTCTATCATATTCGCCTGATTTATATTGCTTATGACCCTGAAAACTATACCTGTACCTGCCCGTATAGCGCTTTGCCTGTTTTGTTTTATAGCAAGTGTTGCCATTTTGATACTTGCTAAGGATGTTTTGGTACCGCTGGCATTTGCACTGGTGCTGGCCATGTTGCTAATACCGTTGGGCCGCAAATTAGAGAAGCTAGGAATGGGGCGGGGGTTTGCAGCATTTGTATGTGTACTGGCTTTGATACTTGCCTTCGCTATCATATTTGGATTGTTAGGCTGGCAGCTATCTGCTTTGATTGAAGATGCCGGCGATATCCGCAAACGCATTGCCGAAATGGGGCATCAGCTACAGCAACTTGTTAGTCAAAAAATTGGGATCAAGCCGCAGGAGCAGAAAGAAATTATAGAAAAGGCCGACATGGGTGCACCGGTGACTTTTGTGGCGCAAGGCACGGGTATATTGCTCGGTATAGCACTTGATGTATTGCTAGCGCTGGTTTATATTTTCCTGTTGATATTTTTTCGCGAACACTTTCTGCAATTCGTGTCGCGCGCGGTACCTGCAGATAAACAAACGGATACACTGCGCATCATTCGCGAAGCTGGTGGTATTTCACAACAATATTTAGCGGGCCTGGCTACCATGATAGCCTGCCTGTGGGTAATGTATGGCATTGGTTTTAGCGCGATAGGGGTTAAAAACGCCATTTTTTTTGCTATACTGTGCGGTACTTTAGAGATGGTACCTTTTGTGGGCAACATAATGGGTTGTTTGCTTACCGCGCTTATTACGCTAGCTACCGGCGGCAGCCCGGGACTGGTAGTTGGTATATTGGCCATATATGGCGTGGTGCAATTTGTACAAAGCTACTTTTTAGAACCCCTGGTAGTGGGTAGCGGCATTAACTTAAACCCTTTTTTCACCATTTTTGGTATTGTGGTGGGCGAGGCCATTTGGGGTATTCCGGGCATGGTGCTGGCACTGCCGTTATTTGGGATGTTAAAAATAGCCTGTGACCATTTCAACGAGTTAAAGCCTTACGGATTCTTGTTGGGGCAGGAAAAGAAGGCGCGTGCTAAGAAGTAATCTGTACGCGCTAAGCTGCACAGAAAACCATCCATTTTAATGACCAATATGTCCTGATTTACTACCAGTAGTTAAGCTTTAATTTTAATTTGTCCCCCGGTTTAAGTTCAAATCTACTTTTGAGCTATGTATAGCGATTTAAGATCAAAAAAAATGTTTTGAAAGGCACGGCTTTTGCATATCGCTTCACATGACTTCAGAAGAATTTAACTACTTAAGCTACCACGATAAAACAGAGCTTGTTTTACAGGGCACCTTTCTGGTTGACCGCCTGACGGACCATTATTATATCAAGCTTTATAATATCGATTGTTTTTACGTTGAAGTTTTCTTTGAAGACAGCAGTCACCTTATTACACACTTCAGGGCCTTTGAACATACTATGTTTATAGTGCCATATCTGGAAGAAGTAAGAATAGCTGTCTAAGGTTCTATCCCGAAATAGCCATCAAATAATCCCAATCCTGATCTGCGTTGTAAGGTTTACCTGCCAGCCAAACTTGCTGCCCATGGCTTATACCCTTTAATTTCACATTTTGATGTTGGGTCGTTAGCGTACGGTCTGCAATAAGTTGGTAGGCGTACTCAGAAATTATCAGGTCATTATCCAGTTCTTTAGTTTTTGCCTGCAGGCGCGCAGCAATATTAACGGGCAAACCCATTACGGATAGTTGCGGCCCATTATCCAGCCCAAACTCGCCGACAAAAACTTTACCGGCGTGCAAACCAATCCCCATCTCCAATGGCGCGCCGTAGTACGGCTCGGCATAAGCTTTGTTAAACAAATCAATGGTCTGAAACATTGTTTTAGCCGCCAAATACCCATTATTTACTGATGTTTTAAGGTCAGTTTGCAGGCCAAATACCGCGTACATACTGTCGCCGGCCACCTCAACCACCTTACCTTCAAACTTTTTAACTATGTGGTTAAAGGCGGTAAGTAACCGCCTTACAATTTGTATAACCGTTTGGCCGGGCTGCGCCTCCATGAGGCCGGTAAAATTGCGTAGATCCAAAAATAGGATTGCTAGCTCGCGCTCTTCATCTGCGATAGCAGGCGGTGCAGTTAATGTAAGGTAGTTGTTCTCCATACCAGAGTAGACGATCGTCACCCAAAAACATTTTAAACAAAATGAAAGCTAGGTACGCCTACAGCTATTTGTTGACTTCAAAACTTATAAATTACAATAATGCAGCTGTTTTATTTGCGATAGAAAAAGTTGTTTAATTAAATTTTTTTAGTTTTAAACTAAAAATGCAACAACTGTTAACGCGCATGCGTAAAAATAGTATCCTTTAATTATAAACTAGTGAATTATGACCCCTGTTAATACCGCTGTCTTAATAATAGACGATGAACAAATGGTGCGCGATAATATCGAAGAGATATTGATACCGCAGGCAGCCACCGAAGATGAATTAAATATAGACAATGCATTTAATCTGCTTTTTGATGCACCCAAGCCACTAATCGCTACTCGCACCCCAAATATCCCGGTTTTTACGGTTAACAAAGCATCTAACGGTATGGAAGGTGTTAAACTGGTTAGGGAAGCAGTTGAGGGGGGCAGGCCATACGCCGTAATATTTTTAGATATGCGCATGCCTGGTTGGAATGGCTTAGAAACAGCCATGGAGATACGTAAATATGACGAGAAAGCCGAAATTATATTTATTACTGCTTTTAGCGACCGTAGTATTGGCGAAATAATAGAACAGGCTGGACAAAATGTAGGCTACCATTGTAAACCTTACGCTCCCGAAGAGATTATACAACTGGCGACCAAAGCCGTTACTGATTACAATAAACTCCGTAATCTGGAAAAATTGATTGAGTCTATATCATCTATTGGGCTTAACAAACAGCAATTAGATTCTTTGCTTAAAAATATTTTGGATCAACTGGCAAATTCTGTTGAAACCGACGTAGCGCTTATGGGTAAGCTACATGATGACTTTAGCTATGAGCAAATACTATCTATAGGCGCCCTTGACAATAAAATAAATACGGCCGAGCTGATAACAAAGGTTAAAAGCATCCAACTAGAAAAGGATAGCGTTATACAAGTAGATGAGCTTTTTTTAGCGCGTATGGACAAATACACAGTGTTTGCCTTGCTAAAAAAGCACGAGAAACTTAAAACAGAAAAACTTTATCTGCTAAAATTATTTGTACAGAATGCCGCTCAAGCAATCCGCAATGCCGAGCTTAACGAAACACTGTTACAAAAAGAAAAGCTATCGGCTGTGGGCCAGGTAATTGGTATGGTGATGCATGATCTGCGCACACCCATCAAAAATATTAAAGTTATTACCGGTCTTGTCAGAGAGGAGGGTTATGACAGTGATCTGATTGACATGATCGATCAATCGGCAGAGCAAGCGTCGGAAATATTTGATGACTTTGTTGATTTTGTAAATAACACACCGGTAAAGAAAGAGCCTCTGGTGCTGCATAATGTTATAGCCGACGCGATTGAATTGGCAAGTAATAGGGATGGTATAGCTTTTATAAATATCACTACAAATATCCCCGAAAGCATTATTGTACAGGGCGACGAAAGTAAACTTAGACGCACCTTTAACAATTTAATTAACAATGCTATAGATGCGCTTCGCGATAATAATATGACTAACGCGCACATAGATGTCTCTGTTACAGCTACTAGTAAAAGCGTGTTTGTTTTAATAAAAGATAATGGTCCTGGTATCCCCCCAGAAATTGCCCGGACTTTGTTTGACCCTTTTGTTACCAAGAAAAAGAATAACGGTACCGGTTTGGGATTGGCTATTGTAAAACAATACATTAACGCCCATGGTGGCGATATTACCGTAGAAAATAATAATGGCGCAGCATTTACAATTAGCTTGCCTTTACAGTAAATCGTTTTATTTTAAATATGTAATAAAATGACCAAACCTACCAACACCGTTATCGAAGAATTACCGTTTGAGCAGAAGGACCTTTTTAACCTGGTTATTGAGAGTTTGCCCGATCAGATCTATTTAAAAGACATAAACAGCCGTTTTATACGCTGTAATACCCCGGTAGCTGTCAGCGCCGGGTTCAAATCAGCAGAGGAATTAATAGGAAAGACAGATTTTGATTGCCATCCGGACGAGGCTCAACAGTTTTTTGATGATGAGCAGGAATTGATGAAGTTAGATCAATCACTTATCAATCACGAAGAGTATTTTGTAGACAATAAAACCGGAGAAACTAAGTGGAATTTGAGTACCAAAGTTCCGGTTAAAAATGACTTGGGCCAGGTAGTTGGCTTATTAGGCATTAACCGGGACATTACGGCAATGAAAAAAGCTGTGCTTGACCGCGAGGAGATAATGAAAAAGCTGGTAGGGCGCAATGATGCACTTGAAAAGCTAACTGCTGAACTCTCTGAGAAGTCGAAAACATTAAATGAGCAGGCGGCAGCCCTGCAGCAGCTAAACCTGGAGCTTACCCGTCAAAAAGACCAGGAGTTAGAAAAAGCCATTGCACAGGGTAAATTTGAAATTGCTTCGGAGGTGTTACATGATATAGGTAACGCATTGGTCGGATTTGGATCTTACCTGGGTAAAATTAATCGCGTTATTGCAAAAAACAGTGTCAGCGCGGTAAAAAACCTTCATCAATTTATTAAAGATCAGCATGATGCTATGGCCGAGGGTATTGGCACCGCAAAAGCCGATGCACTAGTGGTTGTTACAGACGGTATTAGAAAAACGCAGGCAGAAAACAATGAGGATATTGTTACGGCGACCACTGAGCTTTTACATATTGTTACCCATATACAGGAGATACTAAATATCCAACGCCAGTTTGTAAGCGGTCACGAGGGTCAGCAAGACAGAAAACCCGTTAACCTGGCAAACATTATTGAAGACTGCAAGGCCATGTTGCAGGCCTCTTTCAGCAGGCAGCAAATAGCCTTCCACATTACAATGCAAACCGGTATACCCACCATAAAAGGCGACCCAACTAAGCTAATGCAGGTGGTTTTAAATGTGCTGAAAAATAGCATGGAAGCCATTGATCATGAAGCCCGTGATAAAGAGATCACTGTCGACGTTTCGGTTGTAAACAATGAGATTAGGCTAAACGTTACGGATAACGGCAATGGGTTTGACGAAGAAACCAGCAAGCGGTTTTTTACCCGAGGATTTACTACCAAAAAAACGGGTACCGGCTTAGGGCTTTACAATTGCAAATCAATTATCGAAAGCCACGGCGGACATTTTCGGATACACAGCCCGGGCGTGGGGCTGGGCGCAACTACCTCCATTACGTTTGGACAAAACGCAAATTGACAAAACGAAGCCCTTGGTTGTTATCAAGGGCTTTTGTTTTATATAAGTTATCAATATGGCTCGAATAAATGCCGCCGTCCTTTTAGACTATTAGTTATCTTCCAAAAGGGCGTATGCGTTTTACTAACTGCCTAAACCCGTAACAATTTTTATACGCGGTAGTCTGAATAATAAAAAACTAAACGCTTATGACTAAAAGTTTACTCATAATACTCCTGTTTATTATTGGCAACATCCTGTTTATTGGGCTGCATTGGTTTGTATTTACTTTTACGGCTCCGGTGGCATTGGCTGGCACCGGGTTGTTGCATCTTATCACCTTAATTTATTTCCCATACTCAAAACTTAACATCAAATGAAAAAAGCAATTGGTTTATTCGTAATAATAGCATTAATATTAGTGGTTTGCGTGTCGTCATGCAGCAGGGTTGAACCCAACTACGAGGGCGTGTTGATGACTAACTACGGCCGCAATGGCAAAAATGATTTTAAACGGGTGACAGGTAGCCAGTCAACTATCTGGTTTGGTACATCACTATATCAGGTGCCTATGTATGCGTTAAGTGGTAATCCCGAGCCTATCACGGTAACAGCCCGCGACGGTGGTGTGTTTACGGTTGACCCACAATACACTTACCAGGCAAAGCGCGATAGTGGTATCAACATCATATTCAATTACAAATACTTAGGTCTGTCGGGCCAATTAGGCGAAGATGATTTAAACAACATTGAAGCAAGCGTATTAAACCCACTGGTACTAAATGCTTACCGCGAAGAGGCACGTAACTTTGCTACAGACAGCCTGTTAACCAGCATCAACATATTTGAAAACAATGTTGAGGCACGGTTAAAGCAGCAATTTTCAGCAAAGTATTTTGATATCACCTCGCTTACCTCGGGCCTTAAACCGCCGACAAGCATGACCGAGAATATTGAAAAAATGAACAATGCCAAGGTAGAAACGCAAACCGTAAAAAATGAGCTGGCAACGGCAAAAATGCTGCAGGAGAAAGCTATAATTGACGCCCGTACCAATGAGATCAAATCTGCCGGTTACACCAAAGAAGTATTAGCCGAAAAGTGGATAGATGCTATTAAAACAAGTACCAACCGGATTATTATCACTGACGGTAAGACGCCGATAATATTAGGGCAATAGCCTACTGTACTAAAATTAAAGGCCACCTATCGATTGATAAGTGGCCTTTTGTGCTCCCGACGAGATTCGAACTCATATCGATGGTACCGGAAACCATAATTCTATCCATTGAACTACGGGAGCAATTGATGGGGCAAATATAATTAAACCCCTGTTATCTCAACACCTCATTTTATTTATTATCAGGCTTGCATTATTTGGCGGTTTGATGCGATAAAAACTATGCTTAAATTGGAACGATTCAGCTAATGCGATATCCTATGAAAATTATTTTCTTTTCGGCAAAGCCCTATGATATACAGTTTTTTGACAGTCATAATCAAGCTTTTGGTTTTGAAATGGAATATCTTGAAACCCATTTGGGGCCGCATATTGTTAAAGCTGTCGATGAGCAAACTTTTGCCGTATGCGTTTTTGTAAACGACAAGCTTACAACAGAAGTTATAGAAACTTTGGCCCTTAAGGGAGTAAAGGTTATTGCCCTGCGTTGCGCCGGTTTTAACAATCTACAACTTGAAACTGCCCGCAAATTGGGCATCAGGGTATGCCGGGTGCCGGCTTACTCGCCCGAAGCGGTGGCAGAGCATACAGTGGCTATGTTATTAACGCTTAACCGCAAAACGCATAAAGCTTATAACCGCGTGCGTGAGCAAAATTTTTCGCTTAACGGGTTGTTGGGGTTTAATCTGCATAAAAAGACGGTGGGCGTTATCGGTACCGGCAAAATTGGAAAGGCATTTTGCAAAATTATGCTTGGTTTTGGCTGTAAAGTTATGGCATTTGACCCGGTGATAGATCAAAACCTCCTGGCAGCCGGCATACAGTATGGTACGCTCGAAGAAACCATCAGTTCCGCAGATATTGTTTCTTTGCATTGTCCGCTAACGGCAGATAATCATCATTTAGTAAATACTAAAATTATCGGGCTAATGAAAAAGGGTGTAACACTCCTAAACACCAGCCGCGGCGGTTTGATCAAAACCGAGGACGTTATAGATGCGTTAAAGGCCGGCCATATAGGGTACCTTGGCATTGATGTTTACGAACAGGAGGAAAAGCTGTTTTTTAAAGATCTTTCCGGCAGTATTATCGAAGATGACACCATACAACGGTTAACAAGTTTCCCTAATGTGCTGGTAACCGGACATCAGGCTTTTTTTACAAAAGAAGCGCTTGACCAGATTGCCGAAATAACATTGAACAGTATTAAGCAGTTGAGTGTGGGAGAAGAGCCGGCCCCTGCAGTAATGTTAGTTTAATAAAATATAGCAGTTACATTCACTATAATATATCAACAATTTAAAATATTTTCGGTAGTCAGTCGTCTACTACATTATAATGAGATACAGATTTTTACTGATAATACTACTCTGGCTGTTTGCCGATGTTTATTTTTTTAACGCAGTAACTACCTTAACAAGCAAGCCTGTCTGGCACTGGCTCTACTGGTCGGCAGATATTTTAATTGCCGCGGGCATCATCCTCATCATTTTTGGCCGCAAAGCCGGCGACCGTACCAAACTGACTTCATGGTTAATGGCGCTGATGCTGTTATCGTCGGTGCCAAAAATCTTCGGTTCGCCGGTTTTGTTGTTAGAGGATATGACGCGCCTATTTACCGGCTTCGGCCCGCGCAGCGTTTTGGTGAGCGAACTTGCCCTTGCGGTAGCCGTTATACCGTTCTTCGCATTACTGTTCGGTTTAACCCGAGGGCGTCATCATTACCAGGTGCACAAACACACGCTATATTTCGATGATCTGCCTGAGGCATTTGATGGATTTACGCTTACACAGTTGTCAGATATCCACTCCGGCAGTTTTACCGATGCTAATGGGGTTAACAAAGGCGTAGACCTTGTAAACGCGCAGAATAGCGATGTTATTCTATTCACCGGCGATCTGGTAAACAATCGCGCCTCAGAAATGGCGCCATGGATATCTACCTTCGCGCGTTTAAAAGCGAAGATGGGCAAGTTCTCTGTATTAGGGAACCACGACTATGGCGATTATATAAAATGGGATAACGAGGCGTTAAAAGCCGGTAATCTCATCGCACTTAAAAAGGTTCATCAGGAAATAGGTTTTCGTTTGTTGCTGGATGAAGCCATCAAACTGGAAAGAGACGGACAAACAATTACGCTGATAGGAGTAGAGAACTGGGGCAAGGGCGGTTTTCACAAATATGGCGACCTGGATAAAGCTATCCAAAATGTCGACGACAGCGATATAAAGATCCTGATGTCGCACGATCCATCACACTGGGAAGCGGTAACTTTACAACACTTAAAACATATTCATTTAACACTATCCGGCCATACGCATGGCATGCAATTTGGCATTGAGCTTTTTGGCTTTAAATGGAGCCCTATCAAATACGTTTATAAACAATGGGCAGGTTTGTACAAACAAAGCAACCGCTACCTATACGTAAATCGTGGTTTCGGCTTTTTAGGTCTTAAAGGCAGGGTAGGTATTTGGCCCGAAATAACTGTGATTACGCTGAAAAAGAGCCCCCTCTAAATCTCCCCCCGGTAGGGAAGACTTTTAAGAAGCAAATTTTAGAGCCCTCCCTTCCGGGGAGGGTTTGGGAGGGGCTGCTTACACGTTAAACCTAAAGTGCATTACATCCCCGTCAACAACTACATAGCTCTTGCCTTCAACGCCTAATTTTCCAGCTTCTTTAATGGCAGGTTCAGAACCGTTGTATTTAACAAAGTCGTCATATTTAATAACCTCGGCGCGGATAAAACCTTTCTCAAAATCTGTGTGGATTACGCCCGCAGCCTGTGGCGCGGTAAAGCCTT
This sequence comes from Mucilaginibacter antarcticus, assembly GCF_042686155.1. Taxonomy (NCBI): domain Bacteria; kingdom Pseudomonadati; phylum Bacteroidota; class Sphingobacteriia; order Sphingobacteriales; family Sphingobacteriaceae; genus Mucilaginibacter; species Mucilaginibacter antarcticus. The sequence continues at coordinate 36,068 of NZ_JBHUON010000006.1, forward strand.
GAGTAATGGTCCAGGCGCGTACTTCTTGCACACCGGCGGTAAAGTAGGTAGCCAGGTTAAGTAGTTTGTAGGCAGCCTTAATCAGCTTATTAACACCCGATTCGGTCAGGCCCAGATCGCTTAAAAACATTTCGCGCTCTTCAAATGATTCCAGCTCGGCAATCTCAGCTTCAATTTGTGCCGATATGATCAATACACCGGCACCTTCCTTGTCAGCAACTGCTTTAACCTTGTCAACATAAGCGTTGCCTGTATTTACAGAGCCTTCATCAACGTTGCAAATGTACAATACGGGTTTGGCGGTTAATAACCAGAGGTCGGCAATGTATTCTTTATCTTCTTCTTCAACCGGCGCAGTACGTGCGGACAGGCCTTTAAGCAAATGCTCTCTATAAACCGTTAGCACGTCAAAGGTTTTCTTAGCCTCTTTGTCGCCGCCGGTTTTGGCCATTTTTTCTACTTTCTGTATCTTTTTCTCAATACTGTCAAGATCCTTCAGTTGCAATTCGGTATCAATGATCTCTTTGTCGCGGATAGGGTCAACGCTGCCATCCACATGTATCACGTTATCGTTGTCAAAGCAGCGCAACACGTGCAAAATAGCATTGGTGGCGCGTATATTACCCAAAAACTGGTTGCCCAAACCTTCGCCTTTGCTGGCGCCTTTAACCAGGCCGGCAATGTCAACTATCTCAATAGTATTAGGCACTATTGACTTGGGTTGTACTATTTCCGTAAGTTTTGTAAGGCGCTCATCTGGCACCGTAATTACGCCCACATTGGGTTCAATAGTGCAAAACGGGAAGTTAGCCGCCTGCGCCTTAGCGTTTGATAAGCAATTAAAAAGAGTTGATTTACCGACGTTTGGTAAACCTACTATACCACATTGTAAAGCCATTATAAGCCCCCTCTAAATCTCCCCCGGTAGGAGAGACTTGTATTTTTTAAGTGAATATTAAACAAACAAAATTCAAAGCCCTCCCTACCGGGGAGGGTTGGGAGGGGCTTTAAAAGTCTGCAAAGATAACAGAAAATACTGCCTTATAATTTGAAAAAATAAACGACTTTTGCTGCAATTAGGCAAAGGCAGTAAACCCATGTAAAAGACAGGCAAAGTATGATGGAAGAAATGGTTGAACACATCGAACTGCTGCTTGAGCAAAATGACGAGCAACAAATTAAGGATTACCTTAACAACCTAAACATATCAGACGTTGAAGAGCTGATAGATGAGCTTCCGAAACATGGCCCGCTATTTATTGAAACCCTTTCGCTTAACCGCGCGGTAAACGTATTCCGTATCCTTGATTTCCCTACGCAGGAGCGGATCATTAAAAAACTTTCAGGAAAAAGAATTGCCGAGATAGTAAACGAGTTACCTCCCGATGACCGTACCGCTTTTTTTGCCGAGCTTCATGGCGACGCTGTAAAAGCGCTTATTCTGCACCTGTCCGCAGCCGATCGTAAAGAAGCGTTGTCTCTTTTAGGCTACAACGAAGACAGTGTAGGCCGTTTAATGACGCCGGATTACATCGCCGTTAAAAAGAGCTGGGATGTTAACCGGGTGCTTGCACATATCCGCCAGTTTGGTAAAAACTCAGAAACCATTGACGTTATATATGTATTGGGCGACAAAGGTGTTTTACTGGACGATATCCGGATACGGGAGATATTATTAGTTGACCCGGATACTAAAATCAGCCAGTTGATGGACGGCCGCCTTATCGCGCTGAAAGCTACCGATCCGCAGGAGGAAGCAATTAACGTGTTCAGGATGAATAACCGCACGGCATTGCCGGTTACCGATAACGAAAACGTTTTGTTAGGTATAGTAACCGTGGATGACATCCTTTGGATAGCTAACGAAGAATATACCGAAGACATACAAAAGATAGGTGGTACCGAGGCTTTGGATGAGCCCTACCTGGATATTAACCTTTTTAAGCTGGTTAAAAAGCGCGTAGGCTGGTTGATCATTTTGTTTTTAGGCGAGATGCTGACTGCCACGGCTATGGGCTATTTCCAGATGGAGATAGAGAAAGCTGTAGTGCTGGCACTGTTTATTCCGCTCATCATATCCAGTGGTGGTAACAGTGGTTCGCAGGCATCAACCTTAATTATACAGGCTATGGCGCTAGGCGAAGTTACCATTGAAGATTGGTGGCGGGTTATGCGCCGAGAGATCGTATCGGGCCTGATGCTGGGCCTTACCCTGGGTATTATAGGTTTTTTACGTATAGTGGTATGGAGCCATTTTAGCGACGTATATGGCCCTCATTATATGATGATTGGTGCTACGGTGGGCTTTTCGCTGATAGGCGTGGTGTTATGGGGATCTCTGTCAGGCTCAATGCTACCATTGTTGTTAAAGAGACTGGGTTTCGATCCGGCTACATCATCCGCCCCTTTTGTTGCCACGCTGGTTGATGTTACCGGGCTTGTAATATACTTCAGTATGGCAGTAATGTTTATGAGCGATGTTTTGAAGTAATTGGCTGCCATAGTTGTTTTGGTTTAAATAGTTCTATATTTAAGCAACTTAAAACTTAAACAAAAATGGAAGAAAACTTACCTAACGAATCAACTCAACCCAGTGAATCATTTAACGTACCCGAAACTCAACCCCAGGCAGGCATAATTTTACTGGACGATGCCCAAGCCTACTTAACTGAAGCCGGTAAATGGGCGCGCTTTTTAGGGATAGTAGCCGTTATATCCTCCGGTCTATTGGGCTTTCTGGCTCTATTTATGGGGGCTATTATGTCGGCGATGTCTCGCTTTCCGGGCATGGGTGCCTCTAAATTAGGCGGCTTACTTACTGTAATTTATTTGCCTATAGCTGTGCTATACCTTTTTGTAGGCCTTTACCTATATAAGTTTGGCACAAGGGTTAGAGATGGGGTAACTTTCGGGGATGCCACAAAAGTGACCGATGGCCTAGCCAAACTAAAATCATTGTTTAAGCTATTGGGTATTACCACCATAGTTGTGCTTGTCCTTTACGCCTTGTTCTTTATAATCATGATTGTAGCCGGCGCAGCTTTGTTCTCCGGCTTTAAACCAAGTTATCAATAAAAAAAGCCCTAAAAGAAAAGCCTCACTATATTGGTGAGGCTTTTCCTTTAGGTTATAATAAGTTTTTTAGGATTGCTATTATAAGTTCTCGAACGAAAAGTCATCGCCTGCAGTAGCTCTGGCGGTTTCGCTGTATTCACTCGGTTCGTAACGTTTTTCAACAACTTCCTGGTTATCTTTAACATAGTCGATGGTGCCGTTAAGGCCTTCCAGGAATTTTTCGAAGTCTTCTTTGTACAAAAAGATTTTGTGCTTAACAAAAGTTCCGTCTTCTAATCTCTTTTTGCTTTCGGTGATGGTGATGTAGTAGTCGTTAGATCTAGTTGCTTTTACATCAAAAAAATAAGTCCTTTTTCCCGCTCTGACTTTCTTTGAAAAAACCTCTTCGCGCTCTCTGTTGTCAAAATCTCCCATGCTTTGTGTTGTTGTAGTTTAGTTTGTTAGGCATAAATATAAATAATTTTTTAAACCACAAGTATCAAAACAAATATTATTGGCTTTTTTTAGGATTTTAAATGTAAAAGTTACGGATTACTGCTAATTACCGGGTATTTCTTCTTCTTCCAGCAACTGTTTCTCATATAACTCAAAGTATGTACCCTTGTGTTGCATTAGGTAGTTGTGGTTGCCTTGTTCAATAATTTCGCCATTATCCATCACCAAAATCTTGTCCGCGTTTTTTATGGTAGATATGCGGTGCGCAATTATAATATTGGTTTTGCCTTGCATAATACGCCCGAGATTCTGTAAAATCTCTTCTTCGGTGCGTGTGTCCACAGCGGACAGGCAATCATCAAATACCAATATCTGGGGCTGCTTTGCCAATGCTCTTGCGATGGACACCCGCTGTTTTTGCCCGCCTGAAAGGGTTATGCCACGCTCGCCTATCAGGGTCTCAAAACCTTTCTCCAGTTCCTTTATATTGTTGTAAACGGCGGCATCTTTAGCGGCCTGCTCAACCAGTGGCATGTCCAGCACGTCGGCGCTAAAGGCAATGTTGTGCGCTATAGTGTCCGAAAATAGAAAAACCTCTTGCGGCACAAAACCTATCTGTGCCCGGTAGCCCTCAATATTAAGGCTGGTTACAGGGTCGTTATCTATCAATACCTGTCCACCCGTGGTATCATACATCCGCAACAGCAAATTAGCAATGGTTGATTTGCCAGAGCCTGTACGACCAATAATAGCCACCATTTGGCCCGGGTGTGCGGTAAACGACACGTTTTTAAGCGCTTGTATGCCGGTGTCCGGATAGGTAAACGACACGTTGTTAAACTCAATCAGGCCGTTGATAATACGTTTAGGAACATTCGGCGACACGATCTCCGGCTTTTGATGAAGGAACTCGTTGATGCGTTTTTGCGAGGCCGCCGCACGTTGTATTAATGAGGTAACCCAACCCAATGCCATCACCGGGAAGGTAAGCTGATTAAGATAAACTAAAAATTCAGCAATATTGCCGGGGGTGATGGTGCCTTTCATTACCTCAAGTCCGCCAATAAATATGGTGATAACGTTACTAAAGCCAACCAAAAACAACATGATAGGGTGAAATGCCGCCTGCACCTTTACCAGTGCCATAGAGTGGGTTTTGTAATCCTCGCTCTCTTGCGCAAACCTGTCGCGGATAGACGGCTCCCTGACGTAAGACCGGATGATACGGATGCCCGAAAAATTCTCCTGCACAAAACTTGACAAGGCAGATAGGCGCTCCTGTATTTTTTCGCTGCGGAAGTTGATAATGTTGTTAACGTAATAAATAAGCAGAGCCAAAAAAGGCAACGGTAAAACGGAGTACACCGCCAGCGTAACATTTACCCTTAGCATGAAATAAATAACCAGTATAAAAAGCACTACAGTATTAATAGTATACATAATGCCCGGGCCAAGGTACATGCGCACCCGGTTCACGTCTTCGGTTACGCGGTTCATCAGATCGCCGGTATTGTGGCGGCGGTAAAAAGCCAGGGACAAATCCTGGTAGTGGCTGTAGATTTCGTTTTTTAAATCATACTCAATATGCCGCGACATGAGGATGAGAGTTTGCCGCATAAAGAACAAAAACAAACCACGTATCAGCGCTAAAGCCAGCACCAGTATCCCAAAAAGCAACAAGCTTGACCCAAATACTTCATAGATCATCCCCTGCCGGTTAAAGCCTGTAAATAACTGGTAGGTGCCAATATTATCTGTTACCAAATCAAACGCTAGGCGAATAACCTGTGCTGGTAATACACCAAACATATTTGAAATAATCACAAACAGCACCCCCGGGATAAGGTGCCAGCGGTATTTAATGAAAAATTTATTCAGGTATGCCAGGTCTTTCATGAAGAGGCAAAAGTAAGTTAAATAGCGTTACCGCGATAATCTAAAACACGCCAGCTCTTCGCCGTCGCGGGTTTGGTTTTCTACCCGTTTTAGCCCCGCTTTTTCAAGCACCCGTTGCGACGCGGTGTTGGGTAAACTTGTCATCGCTATTATTTCATTTATGCTGTCATCAGCAAAAGCATGGGCGACCATTGCGCGAGCCATTTCTGATGCAATACCCTGCCCCCAAAGCTGGCGTTCAATGCTGTAGCCCAACTCTAAAACAGCAGGATTATCATTAAAAGGGCGTAAAAGGCAACTGCCTATAAAAGCGCCATCAGCAGAATTAAACATCCCCCAAATACCGTTGGTTTTTGATTCTGCGTATTTGCTTAACGCGGTAGTAAAAATATCGATGCGCTGTTGGCGGCTGCGTTTGGGGATGTACAAAAGCAACTGCTCATCATTAAAATGGGCAAGATAAGTTTCCATTTCTTCGGGCAAAAATTCGCGTATGGTTATTTTGGGTGTTTGCGCAATGATGGTCATGACGTAAAAGTAGATAAAATGCGGGTTGGATGGCGTTGCCAGGCACTAATGTATGGCGGGGTAGGTTGCCTCCGCGAGCCAGGTTCTATACAAACATTCCTACTTTTCCCTATAAAAATCTTTTTTGCAATAAAAAAATACCTACTTTTGTTGCGCCTTAAAACAAGCGATGCCCTTAGCGAAAAACACCGACTCAATATTTACCCAGCTCGACGATTGCGGGCACAAGAAGGTAGTATTCTGCAGCGATCCGGATACGGGCTTGCAAGCTATTATAGCAATACACAATACTGTGCTTGGCCCCGCATTGGGCGGGGTGCGTATGTGGGCCTATAAATCAGAGTCTGAAGCGTTAAAAGATGTTTTGCGCTTATCGCGTAGCATGACCTATAAAGCAGCTATTTCTGGCCTTAATTTAGGTGGTGGCAGCGCGGTTATCATTGGCGACTCCCGCAAAGACAAAACGGAAGCGCTGATGCGTAATTTCGGTCGGTTTGTTAAAAACTTCAACGGCGAATTTATTGCAGGCGAGGACGTAGGTACCAACCTGCGCGATATGGAATACATTAAGATGGAGACCGACCACGTGGCTGGCTTGCCAGAAACCATAGGCGGTAGCGGCGATCCGGCTCCAATTGCAGCTATGGGGGTTTTTATGGGCATTAAAGCATCTGTTAAAGAAGCTTTTGGCACTGATAGCCTTACCGGAAAATCTGTTATTGTACAAGGCATAGGTCATGTTGGCGAACACCTGGTTAAATTGCTTCGCGATGAAAATGTAAAAGTTTACATCAGCGACATAAATGACGACCGTACGCGCCAGGTATCAAAAAAATATGGGGCCGAAGCCGTATCAAACAATAGTATTTTTGATATTGATGCTGATATTTATTCGCCTTGCGCCTTAGGTGGCACCATTAATACACAAACCATTAACAAGCTAAAATGCGGTATCATAGCCGGCTCGGCTAATAACCAATTAGAAGACGAGGACGTGCATGGCCAGTTATTGTTAGATAAAGGCATACTATTTGCACCCGATTACGTTATTAATGCCGGCGGTGTTATTAACTGTTATTCGGAACTGATGGGCTTTAGCAAAAAACGCTCATTGCAGCTTACCGAAAATATTTATGAAGCTACGCGCAATGTTTTGAAACTTTCTAAGGTCGAAAGTATTCCTACAATATTAGCAGCAAATAAAATTGTTGAAAAACGCCTTTCAGATATTAACAAAGTAAAATCAAGCTATTAAAGATTACATCACAATAAATTACACATTAACCGGGAATTAATTCCTAAATCGTTCTTACAACTATGTTAAACAGAAGGCACCTACGGGTAAAAGTATTACAGTCATTATACGCATATCACCAAACAGGTGCGGGTAATCTTAAACAGCAGGAGAAAAACTTATTGGCAAGCATTGACGAGGTATACGAGATGTATATCTGGATGCTGTCGCTGATATCAGAGGTGGTGGGGTATGCCGAACTTGACGCTATTGACCGCGCAAACAAACATTTGCCAACAGCAGATGACCTAAATGCCAGCCAAAAAATTTTAAGCAACACTTTTTACAAATCGCTGGGCGACAATAAGGAGTTTTTGGTTGGGTTAAAAAAGTACAAAGTAGAGTGGAATTTTGAGCCCGAATTGGTAAAAACATTATTCACTAATTTAAAGAGTTCGCCGGAGTACACCGAGTATATTACCAAAACAGATGATACTATACACTCTGACAAAGACATTATCAAATTCATTTTCAAAAAAATCATCTTAAAATCATCACTTGCCGACCAGGTTTTTGAAGAAAAGTTTATTTTTTGGCCAGTTGATAAAGATGTTTTGCAGGCGCTGATAGCTAAAACTTTTAAGAACTTTGCGTTTGAAGAGCCGGTAAAAAACAAGCTTGCCGAGGTTACAGGTAATTGGGAAGAGGACAAAGCCTTTATTATTAAATTACTGGATAATGCCGTACGTTACGATGCCGATTATCAGCAATTGATAGCTGCTAAAACCCAAAATTGGGAGCCTGAGCGTATAGCTATGATGGACACTTTGTTAATGAAAATGGCTATTGCCGAATTTGTTAACTTTAACTCTATCCCGGTAAAGGTTACTATTAACGAGTATCTGGAGATATCAAAAGAGTTTAGCACGCCAAAAAGTAATTCGTTTATAAACGGTATCTTAGACAAGATTTTAGCCGAATTGAAGGCCGAGAAAAAGATTAACAAAGTAGGAAGAGGACTAATAGAATAATCAGCAATGAAAAAACTGTTTTTAAGTGTGATACTTGCAGCCGGCTTAATGGCTTGCAATCAACCCGAGAAAAAGAAAGACGTTAAGTTTACTACCGATGGTTCTGACATTCGTTTTGACAAGGAGACCTATGATTTTGGTAAAATAAGATCAGGCGAGGTTGTATCTTACCGTTTTAAATTTACCAATACCGGCAAATCTCCCTTAATCATCAGCAACGCTACTGCTACTTGCGGCTGTACTATTCCAGAATGGCCTAAAACCCCGGTTTTGCCGGGTGATACTTCCTCAATCGCTGTAACTTTTAATAGCGCCGGTAAAACTGGCCTGCAGGATAAACAAATAAAAATAACGTCGAACGCGCAACCTGCAGAGGGCATGGTGCATGTAATTGGCGAAGTAATTACAAACAACTAATTTTAAAATGACAGCTACAATTTTATTACAAATGGGTGGGTTAGGTGGTTACAGCCAATTTTTACCTTTGGTGCTTATCATCGTCGTATTCTATTTTTTTATGATACGCCCACAGATGAAAAAGCAAAAAGATCAAAAAACTTTTGCTAACGATCTTAAAAAAGGCGATAAGATAGTAACTACAGCAGGTATCCATGGTAAAATTGCCGAAGTTGCTGAAGCTACTATATTGATTGAAACCGAAGGCGGTGGTAAGATCCGTTTCAACAAGTCGGCAGTAGCTTTAGATGAGTCGAAAGCTTTGTCTGCGCCGGTATCAACTAAGTAAGTTTAACGCAGGGCTTACAGCCAAAAGATATAATAACAAGCGGAAAGTGGAGCTAATGCTTCAAACTTTCCGCTTTTAGCTTTTTAGCTCAAAATGGCAATAATCAAACTATCAGCAACAGAGCGCAGGCGGGCATCGGTATTTATTACCTGCCTGTTGTTGGCTATTGCTGCCTGGATAATGGTAAAGTTGTCTAATACCTACAATTATAATGTTAAGGCTGTGCTTACTTATCGTAACGCGCCGCAGCGCAGGGCTTTTCATGCTCTGCAGTCCGATACCGTTAGCATTACTCAAAAAGCGACAGGTTGGCAAATCATATCTTCCAAACTTAAGCGTGATAACAGGACGTTGCGTATTGATCTGAAACGGTTAGAATATGATTCGCACGTTGTGTTAAGCTCACAGCTGCCCACCATCAATGCTAACCGGGCGGCTGATAATAAAATCATTGCTTTTAGCCCCGATACGCTTTATTTTGATTTTATGCATCGCAGTGTGCGCAGGGTTCCGGTGCAGTTGGTTAAGTCTATACAATATCAGCAGCAGTTTGGTCAATCGGGCAACATCGTTCTTAAGCCGGCTTACATTACCATTACCGGCCCTACTAATCGCATTAATAAAATAACAGCCTGGCGCACAGATTCGCTGGTGATGACGGATGTGAGCGAGAAGATTAGCGCCAGGATAAATCTGGTATCATCTACAGAGGGAAATGTCGCCATATATCCGAAGGTAGTAGAAGTCAAGGTTCCTGTTGAAGAGTTTACCGAAAAAACGGTCTTGCTGCCTGTAAAGCTGGTGGGCAATCTTGATTTTTATAATGTCAAAATTTTCCCGCAGCGGGTTAAAGTAACGTTTACCACGTCGTTAAGTAGTTTTGCTGATGTTGATGTGCCGCTTTTTGAAGCACAGGCTGATTTACACCTTTGGCGCGCCTATAACTACACCAGTCTGCCTGTTAAAGTCACCCGTTTACCTGCATTTTGTAAAGTGGTTAGTATTGAACCACGGAATGTTGATTTCATCATAAAAAAGTGATGCTTAAAATAGGGATAACCGGAAATATAGGTAGCGGCAAAACCATGGTAAGCAAGTTGTTTGAACTTTTGGGAATACCTGTCTTTTACGCTGATGTAGCGGCGAAAGACGCTATGGTTACCGATGCGGTTTTGATTGCCGGTGTAAAGGAGGCATTTAGCAATGAGGCTTATCTACCGGATGGCGCGTTAAACCGTAAATACATAGCGAATATAGTTTTTAATGACGACGCTCAGCTTGCCAGGCTTAATGCTTTAACGCATCCTGCAGTTTTTAGGGCTTTTGATGCCTGGGTGGCAGGTATAAAAGACGCGCCGTATGTAATTAAGGAAGCGGCCTTGCTGTTTGAAAGTACATCATACAAAATGTGCGATTACTCGCTGTTGGTTACCGCGCCCCTTAAGGAGCGTATAGCCCGCGTAACTAAGAGAGATGGGATAACCCGCGAACAGGTAGAAGCCCGGGAGGCAAAACAGTTTACCGAAGATAAAAAACGCCAATTAACTGATTACCTAATAGCCAACGATGAAACTGAGCTGCTGATACCACAGGTATTAAACCTGCATCAAAAGTTTTTGCAATTGGCTACACGATAAAATATTAACAATCCAAGTGTTATTTTGAGAAACGAAGCATCTGCCGTAGGGCGACGCGTGGTTTGCAGATGCTTCGCTACGCTCAAGATGACCACAGTATAACAAATGAGCATTCTAGAAGATTTTATCGTTATAAACCCTAACGGCATTTACTGTAAATACGGAGATTTTTACCTCGACCCGCAGCAGCCGGTGCAAACCGCAGTAGTATCGCACGCCCATGCAGACCATGCTGTGAGCGGCAACAAAGACGTTTATTGTACCCGGCCCACCCGCGAGTTTATGTACCTGCGTTACCACCGATCGGCCGCACAGGTGTTTAATATTGTTGACTACAATAAGTCATTTATTATTAAAGATATAACGCTAACGTTTATCCCTGCGGGCCATATGCTGGGTTCGGCAATGATATTAATGGAGTACGAGGGCGCAAGCTATCTATACACCGGTGACTACAAAATACAGGAAGATAGCACCTGCGAACCTATTGAATGGGTTAAGGCTGATGTGCTGATTACGGAAACTACTTTTGCTGATCCGAATGTTATACACCCCGACCCGGTAGAAGAGATCAAAAAGCTGAATGGCATAAAAAGTAATATCCTTTTAGGTGCCTACGGGCTGGGTAAGAGCCAACGTCTGCTAAAGATGATAAACGAATACGCTCCGCAGAAAAAAGTGCTTATACATCATAAAATAATGCCTATTAACCAGATTTACGAACGCCTGGGTATAGCTTTAGGCAAACACCAGATGTATGGCCGTAAACTAATGAAAGAGCAGCTGGAATATGTTTATATCGTTCCGCCATTTACCTTTAATAGTTATATAAAAGCTACCGGCGTGAAGCGTCTGTTTGCGTCTGGCTGGAAAAACCTGCAGGTAAACCGCGAGGATACATTATTTATATCAGACCATGTGGATTGGAACGATATTTTGCAAGCTATAAAAATGGTTAACCCTAAACAGGTATGGACATTGCATGGTAACGGCAGCTATTTAAAAGCACATATTGGTGGCGAAATAATGGTAAAAGTGCTTAACTAACGAAAATTGAAAGAGGGCGAAGATTATTATATCAACAAAGAAGGCTTACATGTGTTAACAGAAAGGTATCACCTTAAACGCGGTTATTGCTGCGAGAACGGCTGCATGCATTGCCCGTGGAATTACGGAAAAGGTGCAGATGTTGACATTTCAGAGAAAAAATAAACATATTTGTAATCTTTGATCAAAATTAGTTTATGCGGATAGACGACGAAATACAAAGCTCAAAATTTGAGGATAACTACCAAAAGGTGGTCATCAACATCGCGTATACCGAAGGTTGGTTAAAAAACACCCTGAACTGCCATTTTGAAAAACATAACTTAACACAGCAGCAGTTTAATATTTTACGTATTTTAAGAGGGCAATACCCGAAACCGGCCACTGTTAACCTGCTAAAAGAACGCATGATTGATAAAATGAGCGATGCATCGCGCATTGTTGATCGTCTGGTTCAAAAAGATATGATAACCCGCTGTACTAATAATAAAGACCGCCGTGCGGTAGATATCCGCATCAGCGAAAAAGGGCTGGAGGTACTTGCTGTAATGGATAGAGAGTTTAAGACTAAAGATCTCCTTCAAAAAAATCTAACGCTTGAAGAGGCTGGTCAGTTAAGCGATTTGCTTGATAAGTTAAGAGGATAGTTGACTTCGGAATTTCGATTTGTCCTGTAACTTATTCTTCCGTACGGTTGGCGCGTTATCCTGGTTTTAAATACAAAGACCGCTTATCTTATTCTTAATAAGCGTTTTATCTGCGCCTGTTTTTGCAAATAATAATGCTTGCTCAAAATTGTGCCTGGCCTGTTGTTTATCCAATCCAGTATAAAGCTCGCCCAATAAAACGTAGTAGAACTGGTTGCCTGTTAGGTGTAATTTTTCCGCTTCTGCAATAGCCTGAATATTGCCCTTAACTTTAGCCAAGACATATAACCGGTTTAACGCGGCCATGGGCGAATATGCTAATTGCACAAGTTGATCATACAACCCTAATACGGTTTGCCATTTTTGCATGTTATCCGGTTTTTGAGTGCGCCAATAGGCAATAGTGGCTTCAATATGATACTTAGACAAATCTGTGCCGGTTGCGGCGCAGTTTAAAAAGTAAACACCTTTGCTAATCAGGTCCGTATCCCAAAGGGTAGTGTCTTGGTCCTCATACAAAATATGTTCGCCGTTTTTGTTTACCCGCGCCTCAAATCGCGAAGCATGAAAACACATTAGCGATAGCAGTGCGTTTACTGCGGGCTTGTTGGTCTGCTGGTTTTCAACAAGCATGGTGCACAATCGCATAGCTTCCAAACAAAGGTCTTTGCGTAACGTGTTATTACTGCTTAGAGAATAATATCCCTCGTTAAATAATAAATATATGGTAGTTAAAACTGGGGCAAGGCGCTGGTCAATTTCCCGATCGTTTGGTATTTCTATGTTGATCTTTTCCTCCCTTAGTCTTTCCCTTGCACGGTATAGCCGCTTGCTAATCGTTTCTTTATTGGATAAAAAAGCATCAGCAATCTCATCTATCCCAAATCCACAGAGTATACGTAGCGATAACCCTATTTGCGCTTCGGGTGCAATAGCAGGGTGACAAATAGCAAACATCATTTGCAGCTGGCTGTCGTTTATGTTTTGCGGCGATAGGTCTATGTCCGTTTCGTAAAACTGTGGTGTGGCATTTACCAGTTCGGGCGATATTTTGCCATAGAACAAGCTGTTGCGTTGCAAATGGTTTTTCGCTTTGTTTTTTGCAACGTTGTACAGCCAGGCAGTAGGGTTAGGTGGCAGGCCTTTTATTCCCCAGGTGTGTGCGGCGGTAACAAAGGTGTCACTGGCCAGGTCCTCTGCAATTTCTATTTGCCCAAACCCAAAATGACGACAGAGTACCGAAACTATCTTCCGGTACTCTGTCCTGAATAAATGGGGGATAATTTCCTGATCCATATTTAAACAAGGCTACACCATGTGTATGCTTCTAACAGTCGGTTTAATGTACCCCGTCACCTTTAGCCAGCAGGCGCACCTCAATGGTGTTGCCTTCGCCTTGTAAAACAGGGCTGCCTTTTGCAAATTCTGCAGCTTCATCGGCCGAGTTAGCTTTCACTATCACGTAGCCGCCCAGAGTTTCTTTAATTTCGCCAAAAGGGCCATTGGTTACCACTTTGTCGTGGTGTACAACTTTAGCGTCAGCAAATAGTAAACCATTGCCTTTGCCCTCAAAATGGCCTTTGGCAGCAAGGGCGTTTAGCCAATCCATGGTTTGCTGCATCCACTGTTGCATTTGTTCAGGCGAGGCCGTTTTGCTGCCGTCCTGGTGCCTGAAAATTAACATGTACTCGTTCATTTCTTTGATGTTTTAAATGTTACCGTATAATTGAACTATACCGATATATCAAATGAGAATTGAGATAATGGACAAAGTACAATAAAAAAATAAATGATATTACAGGAGTGTAGTTACCATTAGCAAGTGCTAATTTATATGCGCTAACAAACTTAACGTGGGTTATGCTGGTTTATAAAATGAGGATCGATCTTTCTAAAGATCCAATAAAACGACAAACCCACCAGTGTGCCGTAAATCGCTCCGGTAGCAACATCTACAGGATAGTGCACCCCAACATAAACCTGGGCAAAGCAAATAGCTGCAGCCCAACCTAATAAGGTTGGTAATACCCATTTATAACGCCTGTAAAACACAGCACTTAAAAATACCGCGATAGCAAAATGATCGCTGGCATGAGTAGAGGGGAAGCTGTAGCCCGTTCCGCATGGCACGCGGCTTACAATGGTTGCCGCCATAGCGGGATCATTGCATGGGCGCACTCGTTTGTAAGCTGATTTGATGATGGTAGCGCTGCCAAAATCGGCAAGGCCAAACGTCAAAGCAAGCAACACTATGATGATTAACCCCGGCTTTTTATATCGCCAAAGGCAAAAAACAAAAATGAAAACATATAGCGGAATCCATACCAACCTGTTGCGCAGCACCGGCATCAGCACGTCAAAAAAGGCATTGCCTAAGTCGTGGTTAATGAAGTGAAAAAGTTGCCGGTCAAGTTGCAGCAGGTAATCTGGCATAGCGTGCTTTGTTGCCGTAAATATATAAATATTCAACCGGCATGCCATCAATCTCAATTATTCAATATTAACCCAATTTCATTAATCGTTCACTTAATATCCGTATTTTAGCGGCATCACTTATCAGATAATATTTTGACTTTAATAAAATCAATCTCAGGCATACGCGGTACTATTGGTGGTGCTGCAGGCGATGGTTTAACACCATTTGATATCGTAAAATTCACTTCGGCCTATGGCGCATGGGCTGTTAAAAAGTCCGGCATAAAAAAGATTGTTGTTGGTCGCGATGCCCGGATATCCGGCAGCATGGTAAATAATATTGTTACCGGCACCCTCATGGGTTTGGGTATTGATGTGGTTGATATTGGCCTGTCAACAACACCGACAGTAGAAATTGCTGTTCCGCTTGAAAAAGCTGCGGGTGGTATCATCCTTACCGCCAGCCATAATCCAAAACAATGGAATGCCCTTAAGCTATTAAATGCCGATGGTGAGTTTATTAGCGATACTGACGGTAAAGAGGTTTTAGAAATAGCTGAAAGCAGTGATTTTACGTACGCTGATGTTAATTTATTAGGTAAAGTAACTTTTGACGATAGCTATCTGCAAAAACATATAGACCAGATATTGGCCTTGCCATTGGTTGATGTTGCTGCTATTGCAGCTGCAAATTTTAAGGTTGTTATTGATTGCGTAAACTCAACAGGCGGTATTTTTGTACCGGCATTGTTAGCGCAATTAGGTGTTAAAACCGTACATAAACTATTCTGCGAGCCGGATGGCGAGTTTCCGCATAACCCGGAGCCGCTTCCTGAAAATTTGTTAGCGCTATCAAAAGAAGTTACCGCCAAACAAGCAGACATGGGCATAGCCGTAGACCCGGATGTTGATCGCTTGTGCTTTGTGAATGAAGATGGTAATGTTTTTGGCGAGGAGTACACACTTGTTGCGGTTGCTGATTATATCTTGAAAAACAAAAAAGGGAATACGGTTTCAAACTTGTCATCTACCCGCGCCCTGCGCGATGTTACCGAAGAGGCCGGTGGCGAATACCACGCGGCTGCAGTAGGTGAGGTTAATGTTGTAAATAAAATGAAAGAAGTAGGCGCAGTAATTGGCGGCGAGGGTAATGGCGGGGTGATCTATCCCGAACTGCACTACGGCCGCGACGCGCTGGTTGGTATAGCTTTGTTTTTAACACATCTGGCTAAATATGGTAAGCCTATATCGCACCTTCGTGCATCGTACCCTAACTATTTTATTTCAAAAAATAAGATAACGCTTACACCCGAGATGGATATTGACGCTTTATTGTTAAAGGTGGAAGAGAAATACAAAGACCAGCCACACTCAACTATCGATGGTTTGAAAATCGAGTTTGACAAGCAGTGGGTGCATCTTCGCAGGTCTAATACAGAGCCAATAATCCGTATCTATTCAGAAGGTAATTCTGAAACTGTGGCTAACAACTTGGCAAACAAGATTATTGCAGACATAAAAGAAATTTTGAAACTGAATTAATTGAATCGATTGAGGGTAGGGAGTCGCTAACCATTATCAGCCCTCAATCACTAATTCACTCATTAAAATAGTTAACTGATGAAGATTTATCTTGATAATGCTGCAACCACACCGTTGGATGCAGAAGTAATGAAAGTAATGTATAGTGCGATGGAAAGCACTTATGGTAATCCTTCGTCTATACATGCGCATGGCCGCGAGGCCAGGTCGCTTATAGAGCGGGCGCGTAAAACCATCGCTAACTTACTACATGCGTCGCCTGCCGAGATATTTTTTACCAGCAGTGGCACCGAGGCTGATAATATGGCTATCCGTTGCGGAATAGTGGATAATGGCATCACTCACGCTATTACTACCCATATTGAGCATCACGCCGTTGTACACACGCTTGAAGCTATGGAGAAGGCCGGCACCATTAAACTAAGTTTTTTAGATGTAGACAGCAAAGGCAACATTGACTTTGACCAGCTTGAGCAATTACTGCAAGACAACCCGCGCACATTTGTATCGCTAATGCACGCCAATAATGAAATAGGCACCCTTACGGACATTGAACGTCTAGGCGATCTTTGCGAGCACTATAACGCCATTTTTCATTGCGATACGGTCCAAACCATGGGCCATTTCCCCCATGATCTGGGTAAGCTTAAAGTGCATTTCCTGGTATCGGCGGCACATAAATACCATGGCCCAAAAGGGGTAGGCTTTTTGCACATCAGCCACAAAATAAAAATCAAACCGCTGATATACGGGGGCGCACAGGAGCGTAACATGCGCGGTGGTACTGAAAATGTTTACGGTATTGTTGGTATGGCAAAAGCGCTTGAGTTGGCCTATGCTGATATGGAGCAACACCGCGCTTATATCCAGGGCCTTAAAGATTATCTGAAAGAACAATTGATAGAAAATATCCCCGGTGTTGAGTTTAACGGCGAAACCGGCGAGGATAAGAGCCTTTACACTGTACTAAATGTTTCATTTCCTGAGACAGACATGGCCGATATGTTGCTGTTTAATTTGGATATTGCAGGTATATCGGCATCTGGTGGCAGCGCCTGTAGCTCGGGTACCGATATTGGGTCGCATGTGCTTACGGGTATTGGTGCCAGCAGCACCCGGCCGTCTGTAAGGTTCTCGTTTTCAAAATACAATACTAAAGAAGAGCTTGATTTTGTGGTAAATAAGGTACGTGGGCTGTTTATGGTAAACGCGTAGATCTTCTTTACACACCAACGCGTCATTTCGAGGAACGAAGCAATCTCTCTTAGTACATTCAAAGGCGGAGCCATTAGCGAAGCGTGGGAAGTTCTCGTATCCAGGTTGTACACATGGATTAGCATGAGTGAACTGCTTCGTTCGTCGCAATGACGAAGTATTGTTTGTTAATTATTTTTCTTTTGAAGAAAATACTGGCACGGTTTTCGGTACTTTATTATTATCTACTAAATAATAAAACCTATGAACATTAACAATCAAAATTCCGGAGACGGTAACCGACCAGAAGAAAGTCCAGAAAGACGCCAAACCGAACAAGAAGGTTCAGGTTATACACCGCAGCGCGAGCAGCAACAACAAGATAACGGTAGCGATGGTTCGTACAGCGAACAAAACGATGTTACCCCACCAAATCAAAAAGAGTTCCCGAAAGAAGGACCGGGTCACACCGACTTTTCCAGCCGTCCGCAAGGCCGTACCACCGGCCGAATGGTAGGACATGAACCGGGTACTGAAGGTATGTAGGCGCTTTATCTGTCAGCCACCAAACTTAGGAGGCAGACTATAATAAAAAAGGTGGACGTTTTGCGTCCACCTTTTTTATTATTTGGTATATGATACTAGTTATTCATCATTTTTAAGAAAGCTGATAATTCATCTTTCATTTCGCGGCGATCTACAATAAAGTCAAGGAAACCGTGCTCTTGCACAAACTCTGCCGTTTGGAAACCTTTAGGCAGATCCTTTTTAATTGTTTCTTTAATAACCCGCGGACCGGCAAAGCCTATCAAGGCCCCTGGTTCAGCAATGTTAATATCGCCCAACATGGCATATGATGCCGTTACGCCGCCGGTAGTCGGGTCTGTTAGTAAAGAGATATAAGGCACTTTAGCCTGCGACAGTAAAGCCAACTTTGCCGAAGTTTTAGCCATCTGCATTAAAGAGAAAGCCGCCTCCATCATACGCGCACCACCTGACTTTGAAATCATCAGGAAGGGTACTTTATGCTCAATAGCGTAATCAATCGATCGGGCTATCTTCTCACCCACTACAGAACCCATCGAGCCACCTATAAAGGTGAAATCCATACAGGCAATTACCAGGTCCTGCCCGTTTATTTTACCAACACCAGCACGTATAGCATCTTTTAAACCCGTCTTAAACTGGGTTTCGGTTATACGATCAGTGTATTTTTTTGAGTCGGTAAACTGCAGGGGGTCGCCCGATGTCAGGTCAGCGTTCAGTTCAATAAATTCGTTGTTGTCAAACAATACAGAAAAGTATTCTTTTGAACCAATACGTAAGTGGTAGCCGCAATAGTGGCAAACGTATTGATTTTCAACCTGCTCAGTGTAGTGTAGTGGTTTTTTGCATTGAGGGCACTTGTTCCAGATGCCATCGGGTGCTTCTTTCTTTTCCTCAGTGGTCGTAATTATCCCTTTGATCTCACGTTTAAACCAAGCCATATCTATGTCTAAATCTTTCA
This sequence comes from Mucilaginibacter antarcticus, assembly GCF_042686155.1. Lineage (NCBI taxonomy): Bacteria > Pseudomonadati > Bacteroidota > Sphingobacteriia > Sphingobacteriales > Sphingobacteriaceae > Mucilaginibacter > Mucilaginibacter antarcticus. The sequence continues at coordinate 55,001 of NZ_JBHUON010000006.1, forward strand.
ATACGCAAAGAAACGAATTATTTTGGTAGATGTTTGCTCTATTTTATAGAAACAAGAATCATAAAGCAACAAACAAGAGGTTAGTCGGCTTTTAGCTATCAACGAACCTTCAAAACATCTTCGATCATGATTGTTCATTCTCGCTCTTCTCTCTTGACTCTACAAAACCCATTACTTTTGTAGACATTTATTTTCGTAACGAGCATAATTTTTTTACCTTCGGGACCCAAACTAAATGCAATGGATTTAAAAAGTTATAAAGGAGTTTTGCACGGCGACCAAGTGCAGGAACTATTTGAAGCAGCTAAAAAGCACCAATTTGCTTTACCTGCGGTAAACGTTATTGGTACTAACACTATCAACGCTGTATTAGAAACTGCAAAGGCTGTTAATTCGCCTGTAATTATTCAGTTCTCTCATGGTGGCGCCCAGTTTTATGCTGGTAAATCATTAGACAACGCGCAACTGCAAGCTTGTATTTTAGGTGCAGTATCAGGTGCTAAGCACGTACATTTATTGGCCGAGCATTATGGTGTTGCTGTTATTTTACACACAGACCACGCTGCCAAAAAATTGTTACCATGGATTGATGGCTTGTTAGAGCACGGCGAGAAATTCTTTGCTGAAACCGGCAAACCTTTGTTCTCATCGCACATGCTTGACCTTTCTGAAGAGTCGTTAGAAGAAAATATTGAAATATCTGCTAAATACCTTGCGCGCATGGCCAAATTGGGCATGACCCTTGAAATTGAGCTGGGTGTAACCGGTGGCGAAGAAGACGGTGTTGATAACAGCGATGTTGACAGCTCACGTTTATATACCCAACCCGAAGAAGTTTCTTACAGCTACGAAAACTTATTAAAAGTTAGCCCGCGCTTTACTGTTGCTGCTGCTTTTGGTAATGTACATGGCGTATACAAACCGGGTAACGTTAAGTTACAGCCGGTTATTTTACATAACTCTCAAGAGTACGTTAAACAGAAATTTAACCTTACTGAAGAAAAACCTATCAACTTTGTATTCCACGGTGGATCAGGTTCAAGCCAGGAAGAAATTCGCGAGGCTATTAGCTACGGCGCTATCAAAATGAACATTGATACTGATATGCAATGGGCTTACTGGGAAGGTATTAAAGATTACTACCAATCAAAAGAAGGTTATCTGCAAGATCAAATTGGCAACCCTGAAGGTGCCGATTCGCCAAACAAAAAGTACTATGATCCACGCGTATGGTTACGTAAAGGCGAAGAGAACTTTGTTAAGCGTTTAAAAGTTGCTTTCGAAGATTTGAATTGCATAAACGCAACTGATAGATTATAATATAAGCGCAACTTAAATATACAAAGCGCCGATGTGAAAACATTGGCGCTTTTTTTTGGTTATAAATCGATATTAAAAGATTGATTTATATGGCCGCTAAAAAAAAGACCAACTTCTTTGAAAAATTTTCTAATTGGGCTACGGCCGCCACGGGCAGTTCCACCGCATTTATCACTGCTATAAGCGTCATCATTATTTGGGGAGTAACCGGTCCCATATTCGATTATTCAGACACCTGGCAGCTCATCATCAACACAGGAACTACAATTATTACCTTTTTAATGGTGTTCCTGATCCAGAAATCGCAAAATAAAGATTCAAAGGCAATTCATTTAAAACTAAACGAACTACTGGCATCGCATCAGGGCGCAAGCAATCGTATGGTTGATATTGAGGATCTTACTGAAACTGAACTTGACCAGCTGCATAAGTTTTACGTGCAATTGTCTGATCTGGCAGAGGAGGAGGACGACCTAACCCGCACACATTCCATTGATGCTGCCGAAGAAAATCATAACTTTAAGCTTTCAAACAACAAAACAAAAAAGCATTACACCGATGCCCGAAACAAAAAAGATAGTGGTAAACCGAATAAGTGATCAGGAAAACCTTGATAAAGTATTTGCCATACGCCGCGAAGTTTTTGTAGGCGAACAAAATTGCCCTCCGGAGTTGGAGTGGGAGCACGAAGAAGAATCTACCCACTTTTTGGCCACGGTTGATGGTCAGCCCGCCGGTGCCGCCCGCTGGCGCAAAACGGATAACGGCTACAAGCTGGAACGTTTTGCTGTATTAAAACAATTTAGAGGGCAGGGTGTGGCGCAGGCAATTGTTGGCGCTGTTTTGGCAGATTTGCCTGCTGATGCTAATTACATTTATCTAAATGCTCAAATACAAGCCATGAGCCTGTATCAAAAGTTTGGGTTCGTTGCCGAGGGGCCACAGTTTGAAGAAGCGGGGATACAGCATTTTAAAATGGTAAAGAGGTAAACTAGTAACCATCATATCATTGCGGAGAACGAAGCAATCTCTACTTAGGACACCCAATATTTTTAGGTACCATTTACAGTTGAAATCCTGTCAAAAATCTTCTTACTGATTAGCGTAGGTAGGTTTTATTTGCGCCTTTCAGTGATGACGAAGAAAATTAAGCAGTAAACACCCGATCAGCAAATGCCAACGCTTCCTTCAATCTATCCAAATTAAGCCCGTGTAAGGCGTTTTGTGGTTTAAGGCAATCTATTAAGTTTTCTGTGGCGATATTGCCTGTAAGGTCATCATTGGCCATCGGGCAGCCACCGTAGCCTTTTAATGCGCTGTCAAAACGGCGACAACCACTTTGGTAGGCGGCTTCTATCTTTACCAAGGCGGTTTCAGGAGTACTGTGCAGGTGTAAGCCAAATTCTGTTTTTGGGAACCGTTTGGTGAGCGGGGGATAGATGGAGCTGATCTGATCCGGCGTGGCTATGCCGATGGTGTCAGACAAGGCAACGATGCCGATGCCTTCATCTACCAGTTTTTCGGTCCACCGCTCAATGATCTCTATACTCCATTCATCGCCGTAAGGATTGCCAAAACCCATAGAAAGATAAACCAACAAATCTTTATTATTTGCGGTACATAAGGCTTTTACTTTTTTAACCGTATCAAACGCATCAGCAATAGTTGTATTTGTATTACGCATTTGGAAGCCCTCTGAGATAGAAAAGGGGTAGCCAAGGTAAGTTATCGCCTCGTGGCGACAAGCCTCCTCTGCGCCCCTTAAATTGGCTACTATGGCCAATAATTTTGATTGCGTGTTGCTCAAGTCAAGTTTACTTAACACTTCGGCAGTATCCCGTAACTGCGGAATGGCTTTGGGGGATACAAAGCTTCCAAAATCTATCGTATCAAAACCTACCTGCAAAAGCAGGTTAATATATTCGGCCTTAATATCCGTTGGCACAAAATGCGAAAGCCCCTGCATGGCATCGCGGGGGCATTCGGTTAGTTTTATTTGTTGATCGGCCATTACATGCAATTTAGTCAGCTTTGGCCACTTGTTCGTCTTTTTTAGGTAATTCTTCCGGTTTAAACCTGCGGATGATAATGCGGGCGCCACCGTTGTTTGCCAGGTAATTGCTTATCCAGTTTATAAACACAATCACCTTATTGCGGAAACCAAGCAACGATATCAGGTGAACAAACATCCAGATCAACCATGCAAAAAAGCCCTGGAACTTGATCTTACCTAAATCGGCAATAGCTTTATTACGGCCTATGGTGGCCAATGATCCTTTATCGTTGTAAACAAACGGTTCGGTTGGTTCGCCGTTTATCAGTTTAATAAGGTTTTGGCCAACCAACTTTCCCTGCTGTATAGCAACCTGCGCAACACCGGGGTGCCCCTTCGGTGTCTCCTCGCTTATCATGGCGGCTACATCGCCTATGGCAAAAACATTTTCAAAGCCTTTAATACGGTTAATGCTATCTACAGATATCCGGTTACCACGCTCAATTACATCTTTACTTAATCCTTCGGGCACTACGCCCATTACGCCGGCGCTCCATATCACATTTTTGGTTTTTATGGTTTTGCCGCCTTCAAACTTTATCTCTTCGCCATCGTAACTCTCTACCTTAACATTCAGCAACACTTCAACACCCATGTCAACCAAAAACCTTTTAGCAGCTGCAGATCCTTCGTCAGAGAATGGCCCCAGTACTTTGGGTAAAAAGTCTACCAGGTAAACTTTCATGTGCTCTTTTTGCAAATCAGGATAATCCCTTGTCAGGATATGGTTACGCAGCTCGGCAAGCGAGCCGGCAAGCTCAACACCGGTAGGCCCGGCACCAACCAATACAAATGACAAGTAGGGTTCGCGTTCTTCCTTTGTTTTTTTTAATGATGCTTGCTCAAAGTTTTGCAGTATCAGGTAACGCAGATTCAATGCTTCGGGTATTGATTTCATCGGCATAGCGTAACGCTCAATTTCTTTATTGCCAAAAAAATTGGTGGTTGAGCCTGTGGCTATTACCAAGTAATCATAGGCTATGTCGCCAATGTCAGACTTCACAATATTCCGCTCTGTGTCAACGCCCGATACTTCGGCAATACGGAACCGGAAATTTTTTTGTCCGGCAAAATTTTTCCGCAAAGAAAACGCAATCGACTCACACTCTAAACTACCCGTAGCAACCTGGTACAACAAAGGTTGAAACGTATGATAGTTATGCTTATCAAGCATTAAAACCTCAACTGGTTTGTCTGCCAACTGCTTGGCAACTTCAAGGCCGGCAAAGCCGCCGCCTATGATAACTACTTGCGGAAATTTTGATTTTTCAGACATGGTGTAAAAATAACACTAAGTATTTATATTCTGCTTTTTTGTTATGCCGAATTGACAGATCAAAGACATAAGAAGCTGCTTTAGCTTGCAGATATAGATTAAACAAAAAAGGCTCCAAATGTTCTTGGGAGCCTTTTAATATTTAATGATTTATTGTTATTATTTCAAATCTTTCTTTCCAAAGTCGATGATTACCGGGGTTGCAACACAAATTGACGAATATGTACCAAAGATGGTACCAATTAGCAACGCGAATGAGAAACCACGTAATACGTCGCCACCGAAGATGAACAAGATCACTAACACGAAGATACAAGTTAACGAAACGATAACGGTACGGCTTAATGTGCTATTGATAGCATTATTGATAACCTCCTCTGGTTTGTCTGAACTAGAGTGGTGTAAGTGTAAGAACTCGCGGATCCGGTCAAACACAACTACCGTATCATTAATTGAGTAGCCTATTACGGTCAACAACGCGGCAATAAACGCCTGGTCTATCTCTAAAAATGGAACAACGTTTTTGAACAATGTATAGAACGACAATACCATCAAAGCATCGTGTGCTGTAGCAACCATTGCCGCAAAACTAAAGTGCCATTTACGGAAACGCACCAAGATGTAAGCTGAGATGACCAAAATTGCAAATACAATTGTCCACACTGCTGATTTTTTTAAACCATCGGCAATAGTAGCCTGCACTTTTTGCGATGCAAGAATATTTGCTTTGGTAGCGTGGGTTACTTCTTTTTTGTTTAATGCTGTTAACAGAACATCCTGAACCTTAGCATCAGCTGTAGTTGATGGGTCTTCGATCAGGTAATTAGTAGTTACGCTGATTTTGTCTTTACCTAAAGTTTTAACCTGGGTACCACGTCCCAAATCGCCTTCAACGGCGCTACGTACGTCCTCAACAGTCGCGTTCGTATTTTCAAAACGCATAGTGTAAGTACGGCCGCCCTCAAAGTCTACACCGTAGTTGAAGCCTTGAGTAAACATTGAAATGATACCGGCAAGAATAAATATGCCCGAGAAAATGTAGAATTTCGAACGGTTTTTAACAAAAGCATAGTTGGCGTTTTTAAAAGTATTAGCGCTCCATGGGTTTGAAAATTTAATGTCCCAGCCATTGTCAATCATCCACTCAAATATTAACCTTGAAATTAATAATGAACAGAACAATGAAGTGATAATACCGATCATCAACGTGGTCGCAAACCCTTGAATAGGGCCGCTGCCGAAGATGAATAGGATTAAACCAGTTAAGAAAGTACTAATGTTAGCATCTAAAATTGACGATAAAGCATGTTTAAAACCATCGGCAACGGCAAGGCGGATAGATTTACCTAAGGCAAGCTCTTCGCGCACACGCTCATAGATCAATACGTTGGCATCAACCGATAAAGCGAATAATAACACGATACCTGCAACGCCAGGCAAGGTTAACACAGCACGCAGGCTGGTTAATATACCCATCAGGAAGAACACGTTTACAATTACTGCAACCACCGCTACAGTACCGGCGCGGTTGTAGTAAGCTATCATAAATACCAATACAACAATGAAACCTAATATACATGACATTAAGCCATCATCAATTGATTGCTGACCTAATGACGGGCCTACAACGTCCTCGCCAACAATACGGGCAGGAGCAGGTAAACGGCCGGCTTTTAATACGTTGGCTAAATCTTTAGTGTCTTCAATTTGGTAGTTACCAGATATTGAAGATACACCGCCGGCAATTTCGTTCTGTACGTTTGGCGCAGAGTAAACATTATCATCCAACACAATGGCGATAGCTTTTTTACCCTGAGCAGCTTCTGCCGTTACCGCGCGCCATTTCTCGGCACCTTGCGAGTTCATTACCATTCTAACCTCTGGGCTGCCTTTTTGGTCAACGTCGCTGCTGGCGTCATTGATCACGTCGCCGGTTAATACCGGTCCGTTTTCGGCACCTGCAAGTTTCAGGGCATATAACTCAAATATTTTGCTTTTGTCCATTGGCTTAACACCCCATGCAAATTTAATGTTGCGTGGTAATGAAGCCTGTACATCAGGGCTGCGTAAGTAGCCGTTAACCTTAGCCGTATCTTTTTGTGCAGACCAGCCTACAATCGGTCCCGGGCGTAATTGCTGTTGGCCGTTTTGGTCCTGGTAAGTTGGCAGTTGTAAAATGTTGAACAAGGGGTGAGCAGCAGTTGATTTTGATTTTGCAGAAAGCGAAGTGTCTTTAGCTGCATTTTTTTCAACCTTGTTTAACAAAGCCAGATCGCCTTTTTTAGCGGCAGTGTCTTGTTTTACGGCCGCGGCAGCAACTTTTGCAGTATCGGCAGTGCCGGTTTTGCTTTTTGCAGCAAGTATGTTGTCAACGTTAGTAAACATTGGATACACGTCTTGCACCTCAAAAGTTTGATAAAACTCAAGCTTTGCAGAACCTGATAGTAGTTTACGCACACGCTCCGGCTCTTTAACGCCTGGTAGCTCAATCAATATACGGTTTGTATTAGCCTCTAACTGGATGTTAGGCTGTGTTACGCCAAATTGATCTATACGGGTGTTTAAAACCGTGAACGACTGCTTAACGGCAACGTTAGCCTGATCTTTCAGGTATTTCTCAACCTCGCTGTTTGTCGCGTTAAATTTCAGGCTAGCCTGATTGTCTTTGGTCGAAAAGATGGCGGCTAATTTGCCATTGGGCGCCAATTTCTCATACTCGTTGACAAACAAAGTAATGTAGTCGCTTTGGCTGGTTTTAGTATCAGCAGTAGCTCTAACCAGGGCTTCGTTAAAAGCAGGGTCAGGGTTATTGTTCGATAATGCCTTTACCAGCTCTGCCAACGAGATTTGCATGGTAACGTTCATGCCACCTTTTAGGTCAAGGCCAAGTGCCAGCTCCCTGTCTAAGCAATACTGATAAGTATGGCCAAAAATAGGATATACCGGTGCCGAGGCAACAGAATCTAAATAAGATTTAAGTTTAGTAGTATCGCCTTTTGCATATGCTGCAGCATCCCGCTCAACTTTGTGTGCTACCCATGTAAACGAAAGCTGGTAGATGCACACTATCGCTAGTACTATGGCGAAAAATTTAATAACCCCTTTACCTTGCATTGTAAATAAAATATGTAATTAGTTAGTTTATAAGCATTTTAAACAAGACGGCAAATCTAACAAAATTTTACAACCTTGAAATTTAAATTCAAACAAAATTTAGATGGCTGTTGTTAAGCGCGTTCCAGTGTGATGAAGGAGTAGGGTAGCGGGTTTTTCTCATCAGGCTCGTGATCCTGGCGCTCGGTTTCTTTCCATATTTCACCTTTAATTTCAGGGAAAAATGTGTCGGCCTCAAAGTCTTGATGTACAATGGTCAGAAATATACGGTTTGTTAAGGGCATAGCTAGTTTGTAGATCTCGGCGCCGCCAACGATAAACACCTCGGTATCGTTTTTGCAAAGCCCGAGCGCAGCATCAAGCGAGTTTACCACCTCGCAGCCCGGTATCTCAATTTGCTGCCGCGTGATGATGATGTTGCGGCGGTTTGGCAAAGGCCTGCCTACAGAATCATAGGTTTTACGACCCATGATGATGGTACCGCCAGTGGTAATCTCTTTGAAATGTCTAAGATCTTTAGGCAGGTGCCAAAGCAATTTATTGTCTTTACCTATGGCGTTGTTGTGGGCTATAGCTACTACGATGGATATGGTCATGGATTAATTTGTACTATATGTTCTTCGATCCAGGCTTTAATTTCGTCGAATCGAATTTCGCCGGTACTTGCAGAGATGGTCATTTTATATTTCTCATCTTCAAATGCCATAACGTCAACATAATAATTCATGAGCGTTAACCTCATCAATACATAAGCAATTCGCTTATTTCCATCAACAAAAGCGTGGTTTATAATCAGGCTTTCAAATATAGCGGCGGCTTTGTCAACAGGCGTTGGGTACAAGTCTTGCTCATCAAATGTAGCATATGGTCGTGCAAGGGCGGCAAGTAATGAGCCTTCATCCCTTATTCCCCTCGACCCACCGAAATTATCTATAACTTGATTATGATAAACTTCCGCAGTATATAAATCTATCATTGAGCGAGTCTTTTAAGAAGCACTTTGTCTTCAGAAAGGATCTTTTTGAAATTGGCGTCTCGTCTTATTTGCTCCGGTGATTTCTGCTGAATTTGTTTTAAATAGTCAAGTACATCTTTCAATACACTTTCAGGGATCTTTTTAAGTTCCTGTTGTATCTGAGTTTTTATTTCCAAAGTCGTCATACACAAAAATACAAAATACTTTCAAAATAATTACACCGCTACCGCCCCCTTAATATGCGGCCATGGGTCGTAATTTTCCAATTCAAAATCCTCAAACTTAAAATTAAAAATGTCCTTCACATCCGGGTTGATCTTCATGGTTGGTAGCGGCCGTGGGTCGCGGCTTAGTTGCAGTTGCGTTTGCTCCAGGTGATTGTTGTACAGGTGGGCATCGCCAAAGGTGTGTACAAAATCACCTACCTCAAGGTCGCACGCTTGGGCCACCATCATGGTTAATAACGCGTACGACGCGATGTTGAAGGGTACACCCAAAAATATATCCGCACTGCGCTGATATAGTTGACAAGACAGTCTGCCTCTTTGTTCTCCCTTTAGGGGGTTAGGGGGCGCTACATAAAATTGAAACATCATGTGGCATGGCGGCAGGGCCATCTGGTTAACATCGGCTACGTTCCAGGCCGACACAATGATGCGGCGCGAATCAGGGTTGTTTTTTATTTGGTGGATAACCTGTTTGATCTGGTCAATGTGCCCACCGTCCGGCGTAGGCCATGACCGCCATTGATAACCGTATACCGGGCCAAGGTTGCCCTGCTCGTCGGCCCACTCGTCCCAAATACGTACGCCGTTATCTTTTAAATATTTGATATTGGTATCGCCCTGCAAAAACCAGATCAGCTCGTGGATGATAGATTTCAAATGCAGCTTTTTGGTAGTTACCAAAGGAAAGCCCTCCTGCAAGTTAAAACGCATCTGGTAACCAAATACACTGATGGTGCCGGTGCCGGTACGGTCATGTTTTTGAGTGCCGGTGTCCATTACGTGGCGCATTAGGTCTAGATACTGTTTCATGTTTTGATGAGTGATAGAGTGAATGGTGGAATGAGTGGATTTTTTGATATATCAATTCAATTCTGACTGCAAATTAAATTAATCTATTTTTGCTATCCTACGGATGTGCATAAAATGACGCCGTTGTTAACTTTTTATATGATCAATTTTCCAAACGCCAAAATCAACATCGGTCTAAATATAACGGAGCGCCGCTCTGACGGGTATCATAACCTCGAAACTATTTTCTACCCGGTGCAAATTAAAGATGCCTTAGAGGTGATAGAAGTGCCGGAACTAAGCTTCGAATCGTCGGGGCTTGACATACCAGGCAGGGTAGAAGATAATCTTTGTGTTAAAGGCTATCATTTGCTTAAAAAGGATTTTGATTTGCCGCCGGTAAAAATCCATCTTCACAAAAATATTCCGATAGGCGCGGGGCTTGGTGGAGGCTCGGCCGACGCCGCCTTTTTCATCAGGCTGATGAACGATAAATTTGAGATGGGGCTCACCATCGATCAGCAACTAGGCTACGCCCGAAAGCTGGGCGCCGATTGCGCTTTCTTCATCGAGAATAAACCGGTGTTTGCTTTTGAAAAAGGTGACGAGTTTGAACCGGTAAAATTAGACCTCTCAGCTTACTCCATCGTACTGGTAATGCCCGACATTCACATCTCAACCTCCGAAGCCTATGGTGGCGTAAAACCAACCCCCGTAAGCCAGTCGTTGTACGACCTGATTTACGAGCCCATAGGAGCATGGAAAAAGTCAATCAAAAACGACTTTGAAAACAACATCTTCAAAAACCATCCCGAGATAAGAGGGGCGAAGGCAGCGCTGTATGATGCCGGTGCGTTATACGCAAGCATGAGCGGTAGCGGTGCGTCCGTGTTCGGAATTTTCAGTAAGGCGCCGGACCTTGGTTATCTTGAGCAGACTAACCAGGTTTTTTATAACATCTGATTATAAACCCTGTTAAGGGTGGCTGATATAGTCGCGATCTTCGTCGCTTAGTGTATTTGGCTTGTCGTTGGTGTAATCGTCGCCCTCATCGTCGGTGGCTATGCTGCGCGCCTTTTTAGGGCGGCCAACCAGGATGCCCAAAATAAATGCAACCGTTCCAAAGGTTCCCAGGGCCGCCAGTTTTGAAATGTAAAACGTGCCAAACAAAATATCAAATTTTACCGGCTCGGTATTTTGCATCAATACTATCGTCAACAAAACGGTGATGACAATAATTAATATGGTGGTAATGCGCATAAGTTTTTGGGCGATTTTTCTTTTTGTCCAATATCCGATTTTTAAAGGGTTAATAAAAATTTGAATTTCAGGCGCCGGGGTGCGGTGTTTAAATCTTGCTTTTTGGATTTTGGACAGGAGGGCCTCTTCGATTGTTCCAAATTCCTTTAGCCTCTTTTTAATCCCTAATTTCTGATCCCACTTTTGGCACGGTTATGGAATTGTATTTGGTACGCAACACCCAAACCTCAGCGTCAAAAATAAGAGACTAAAAACCGCTTATTTTTGAACTTTCTTATACCTCTTCATAATGCCTTGTTTTTCGACACAATTTAACAATTGTGCTTCCAGTACACTAACTACCTCGTTTTAAGCAATAAAATCCACTATTCAAATTTCTGTGTAGGTAACATTCATAACATCGCTCATTATTAAACAGTTATAATCTTAAAAGAGGTCATTTTATTGGTAATACTAATATATTTAGTTTTGGCAGCTTTTAGTTAGCCTTATTTAGATAATTCATAACTTTATATAAACATTGTAACAAGCTGATTATTAGGTTATAAAACTATTCGTACGTTTTTTAGTATTTATTTATTTATTCGAAATAACCCGCTTATTTCGGTCGTTTTTATAGTAGTCGAGAGCTCAGTAGTAAAATCAATTTCAGTACACAAATTGCCTCTGTAAATTTGCTCTAAAATCAATGCAAATAATATTAATGCATGCCAGGATGGTTGATTTATAAAATGGCGTAGGGAGCCTTAAAATGCGCGTGCTGGAGAATTTAAATCCGCCCCTACTATTGGATAAGTGTGGTAATTGCTAAAAAGAATGGATACTTGATAATGTTTCGAATAGAATTACTATCCGTTTTTCCGACGCTGCAGACGCGTCTGAGCAATAGGAAACAGGAAGATGGTAGATAGTATAATAGCGGCCCCTATCCAGAAACCGGCCGTCATTTTATCCATATCACCAAAGAAAATAAAAGACATCAGGATGCCATAAACCGGCTCAAGGTTGGTAATAAGCGCTACGCGGAAAGCAGAAAGCTCGCGCATTACCGACACCCCGGCAACATAAGCCAACGATGTGCAGACGGTGCCGAGCAGCAATAAGTAGCCAATGTCGGCGGGCTTTAACATCATGTCCTGGTTAAATCCACCGGTAACTAACAGGTAAATACTGCTGAAGAAAAACGCGCCGATAAGCTCGTAAAATGATATCACGGCAGGCTCGGTATGCTGAACCTGTTTAGAGTTGATGATAGAAAACAGGCTTGCTAAAAGCGCGCTTAACAGGCCTGTAATGATACCCTTAGTGTATTGGGTTTCAAATTTAAAGATCAAAAATATGCCCAGGATGATCAATAACCCGGCTATAATTTCCAACTTTGAAATGCGTTTTTGCCCCATTAATGGCTCTAAAACCGCAGTAAAAAGCGTCATCGAGGACAAGCAAACCAGCGTTACCGGCACAGTAGAAAGCTTAATAGAGGCGAAGAAAAGTATCCAGTGGCCGCCCACCAGTGCCCCGGTCAGGAATAAATTAAGGAAGTTTTGACGACTAATTTTGTAAGCAGTACGGTTAAATTTGAAATACAAAAACAGCGAAATGAGCGCAATAAATACTCTAAAAAACACTAATTGTACGGCAGAAACGCTGATTAAGGCCCCTAAAATGCTGGTAAATCCCCAGATAAATACGGTAAAATGCAGTATCAGTAGGTTCTTATTGAGCTCGGAGGATTTTTTTTTGCTGTAGGCCATTCTTATTTAGGCGCTTTGTACAGCAAATATATGCCCAATACACCAAATAATGTGTTAGGCAAGCCAGCAGCTATTAATGGGGGTAAGCCGCTTTTTATGGCAAAAACTAAGGCAAATTTGTCTACTACAATGTAAGCGAAACATAGAAATAGGCCTATCCCAAGAGGCAAGCCAATGCCTCCGCGCACCTTTCTGGAAGAGATAGAAACGCCTATTAAGGTAAGCACAAACGCGGCAAATGGATAGCAATAACGACGCCATTTTTCGTACTCCATCTCGCGTAAATTACCTGCTCCGCGGATTTTTTCTTTCTTGATATTGGTGTTTAAATCGCGTAATGACATGGCCGAATATACGTTGTCGCGCACCTCAAAATCGGCCGGGTAGAGGTCCAGCATGGTGTCTTTTAGAGGTAGGTTAAATACCATTTTTTCGCGTAGTCCGTTAACGTAACGTACGGTATAATCCTTCATTTGCCATGACTTTTTTACCGAATCATAACTGATAGAATTGGCTGTTAATTTCTGTCTTAGCTTATCGCCGTCAAACTTTTCAAGGGTAAACTGGTAGCCCGTTTTTGAGTCATGCTCATACGATTCTACCGATACATACGTCTGTTCATCAAGCTTTAAATGCGTCATGCTTTTTACTTGTTCGCCGTTAAAGCCATGCGAATTTTCAAAGTCGACCTTAAGTTTATTGGTATAAGGTATAATGTATAATTTGCCTACCAACGCTACTATAAATATCAGCGTAGCGCATACAAAGTAAGGCCTTAAAAAGCGTTTGAAGCTTGCTTTGCCACTCAAAATAGGCACAATCTCTGTTTGATTTGCCATCTTAGCTGTAAAGTAAATTACGGCTAAAAAGACAATTAGAGGGGTTAACAGATCAATATAAAAAGGAATAAAACCGGCGTAATATTTAAACGCTATCTCCTCAACCGTTGCATGGTGAGTCAGGAAATTGTCCAGGTGCTCAGACACATCAAAAACCACCGAAATGACGATGAAAATACCCAGGGTGAACACAAATGTACCCAGGTACTTTTTAATGATATACCAGTCAATTATCTTTAAATATCGGCCTACAAAATCCTTCATTTATATATTTATAGTCTTTGCCCCAAACGGTCAACCATTGTTTTTTTCCAGGCATAAAACTCGCCCGAAATGATTTTTTTACGTGCTTCTTTAACCAGCCACAGGTAAAAATGCAGGTTATGCAGGGTAGCAATTTGCGCGCCCAGCATTTCGCCGCTATGTATCAGGTGGCGCAAATACGCCTTTGTATAAACCTTATCGGCATACAGGTCGCTATCCGCGTCAATTGGCGTAAAATCCGCCTTCCACTTCTCGTTTTTGATATTAATAATACCGTTTTTAGTAAACAACATACCATTACGGGCGTTGCGGGTTGGCATTACACAGTCAAACATATCAATACCCAAAGCAATGTTTTCTAGTATATTAATAGGTGTGCCTACGCCCATTAGATAACGTGGTTTTTGCTCTGGTAATATGTCGCACACAATTTCTGTCATGGCGTACATTTCTTCGGCCGGTTCGCCAACAGAAAGACCGCCAATAGCGTTGCCCTCGCGCTCAAAAGAAGCAATGACTTCAGCCGAACGTACCCTCAGATCTTTGTATACAGAACCCTGAACGATAGGAAAAAATGTTTGGCTGTAGCCATATTTAGGCTCGGTAGTATCAAACCTGTCGCAGCAGCGCTTAAGCCAGCGGTGCGTCATTTCGATAGACCGCTTGGCGTAATTATAGTCGCAGGGATAGGGTGTGCACTCATCAAAAGCCATAATAATATCGGCCCCGATAGTGCGCTGAATATCCATCACATTCTCCGGTGTAAACAAGTGTTTCGACCCATCGACATGCGAGCGGAAGGTTACACCTTCCTCCTTTATCTTCCGTACTTCGCTTAAACTATATACCTGGTAACCGCCGCTATCAGTTAAAATAGGACCGTTCCAACCATTAAATTTGTGCAGGCCGCCGGCGCCTTCTATCACGTCAAGGCCGGGGCGTAAGTATAAATGGTAGGTGTTTCCCAGTATAATTTTCGCCTTGATATCGTCCTTTAACTCGCGCTGATGAACGGCTTTTACCGTGCCTGCCGTACCGACAGGCATAAAAATTGGGGTTTCTATAACGCCGTGATCTGTAGTAAGCTGGCCCGCGCGGGCCTTTGATAACGGGTCTTGTGCTGTTAATTTAAATTCCATTTTTGCAGGGCAAAAATAGTGATTGTAGTTGAGAGATTTATAGGTAAAGATTTGTGATGTCTGAATCACGGCTTAACGGAGTTATTGATTAGGTGTTATATAAAAGCGTTACCTAATGAGAACGGCCAGTAGATATACGGGTACCCCCATGTTGTATAAGGTATACAATTAAGGCTAGGTACACTAACTTAGATCAAACAAGGAGGGTGCTTTAACCAATTGTAATATTGGGAATAAAATATTCGAGGTCATTTTAGACTGAAGTTTCTATGTTTCATATCTACTGCAATTATTTCCATATGATTATTGGTTAAATATTTCGCTGGAATATTTATAAACATAAGGTATAAAAAAGCAATAACTACTTATACCTATGTAGTGGGGCAAAAAGTGATTTAAATCGAACCCGACAAGGGGATATGTTAATAAAAACAGTAGGACTATATCGCTAACGCTACAAATAAGCCCTAATATAAATAGGTTACTAAACCTACTCTTTATAAATAAATAAAGTACAGTAGTTACGCTTAAAAACAAGAAGGACCTTAAAAAGTCACTAAATTTGGATTGCCAATATATTTGTTCGATAAAAACCATTTGAGCGTAAATTGATGTAAGACCGCTCAATAAACTTAAAAATGCGATTGTCAATAAAACAGCAATGACTTTTTTGGTTGAAACTAACATCCTATCTTTCTTTTTAATTGCGATAACGTGATGGATCCATTTAGATAGTCTCTTAACAAGTTATAATTAGGTCGCGGTGCTAGGAGAAACACGTATGTAATTGAGGCATAGTATACTATCTTAGGCCAAACCGCGTGTGATATTGTTAAGCGAACCGTAAATGTGGGAAATACAGAAACAGTAGGTGCTCACACACAGCGAACTCATTGCAAATCTATTTATTTCAAAAAAAGGGCCCATCGAAAGTAGCACGAGGATAGTATTTATAAACAAACAAGCTAATCCTAAGAAATACAAATTGTTAGTTCGGTTTCTTAAGTAGTTGTGAAATAAAAAAATATAAATAACAGTTGTTGCCGTTATATAAAACAGTGCAATGAAAAAAAGCGATATGGGTGGCTCTTTATATAATCGATCGATAAAAGCCGGTTGCACATAAAACAATGTAACGGCGCTTAATAGGCTTAACACGATAGTTGATAATAGGAACCCTACAATTTTGTAAGTTATTTTTCTTAACATCCTATTTTTGTTTTTAATTGTGGTAAAGTAATAGATCCATTTAAGTAGTCCCTCACCAAATCATAATCGGGGGGCGCTATGTAGCTCTTATTATAATATTCAGCGTGCCCGCCATGGGTATTAATGTAATTGATCATATTAGCTTGCATAGCGGTCCAAAGTTGATCTGCACCATTAAAAATCTTATTGTAATTATTCATTAAGGCAAACATCCAATCAGATATACGGTCCACGCCCATGGTATAAAGGTATATGAGCCAGTGTTATTAGGATCTGGGTATATCCCGAATTCTGTTGCCAGACACAAGCGAAAATATTACAGGCAGAACGCTTTCCTGCTGTTAATTTAAATTCATTATTAAGCAGCAAAGATAGTGATTAGTGATTAGTGATGGTTGTTAAAGATGGGTGATTGAAGATTAGTAGATGGGGGGTGGGTCAAATGACCCCAAGTAACTCACCCCACGGCGCTACGTTGCGTGACCTTCTCTTTGGCTTGGCCAAAGAGGGTGGGCTAGGATAGGAAAATTATTTTGACATTTTTATAGCCCTCTGTGCCGCGGGCCGAATAGATGATGACCAATCGAAACAATGGTCGAGTGAGTCACAGGCCGTAATTATAAACGCTAATTCATCCCCGCCAAAATGCCTGGCAGTACATCAATATCAGCCTTTTTATAATCAGACTTGTATACCATATTACCAGCTTTATCAATTAAAATTAAACAGGGTATGGTGTTTATACCATAAATGCGCGCAAGGCTTTTATCCTTATCATGGTAATGGGTCCAATTCATGTCGTTCTTTTTAGCGGTGGCTTTAAGTATATCGACGCTTGTATCCCAGCTCACACCTATAATTACAAACTTTTCTGGCGGGTATTTTTTTCTTACTTCTCTTATAAACGGCATTTCGGCCATGCAAGGCGAGCACCAGGTTGCCCAAAAATCAAGTAAGACATATTTGCCTCTCAGGCTGGCCAGACTAAGTTTTTTTCCATCTACGGTAGTTATATCAAATGGTGTTGCAGCATGGTTTACTTTTATAGGATTAATTGCCAAATTGTAATTCTCAATGAGGTGCTTACCCTCTTCGCTTCGTGTAAACTTAGCCGGAAAAACGTTTTTTACATAAGCTAATTGTTCTTTCAAATACGCAATGTCGCTGCCTAAAAGCCTATTTACCTGGCATACCTGGTTAATAAAATACCAAAAAGAAAAGTAATCATTAGGGTGTTGTTTTAAAAAAGCCATGGTACGGTTAAGAAACATTTTTTGATATTGTTTAAAGATGTTACGCAACGAATCGTTACCTGTAATGTTTGGTTTTTGTTCAAAAAATGCGTCGAAAGTACGGTTCTCTTCCTGGTAAACCGGAGAGCTTATAAATGTGCATTGCTGCGCCCATAGTTTATTTACTGTTGTATCATATATAGGTGTAGCATTTTGCAGCGAAGTGATAACCAACTTATTATTATTGTTTTGTTTGAAATTCAGGGTAATGCTGGCCGGCTCATCGCTCACAAAAAAATCGCAATCGTAAGAGTCGCCATTGTAATAGCTTATATTGACAGACGCAAGGGGGGAGTAGTATTTGTCTTTGATAATGATGGTATTACCAATGATGCTATCTGTGCCGAAGGTTAAGGTTTTACCATTATAATATTGGTATTGCACCTTTTTTACGGCAATACTGGTATCTAACTTAATAGTAACATTGAATGTTTTTTGGGCTAACACGACGTTAGCGGAAACCAGCAGTATAATGGTAGTAAGAATCCTGTTGATCATGGTAAGGGATTGATTATACAATAATAATGTAAGCAGGCTATATCTTGCAGAGGTTTAACATCATTTAACGTTTTATCAACGCAGTCGGATCGTTGATAATAGATTGCGCTTACAAGCCCATACTTATCTCTTATTTAACTAACCACAACTCACTTTTTTTCACCAACTTTGCGGCTTATTTATCCCGTGTTTTGGAGACTTATATTCGTCTGACATTTTTTGTTCTTATCCTGCTGGTATTTATTGTGCAGCTGTATTACCTCATCAGTAATCATGTAACACTATCAAAGTATCGGGTAGCAGACGAATTACCAGAAGCCAATGTCCCAATATCAGTTATCATTAGCGCCCGCAACGAGTCTAAAAACCTCGAAGAGTATTTACCTTATATATTAGAACAAAATTATC
The DNA here is from genome assembly GCF_042686155.1 of Mucilaginibacter antarcticus. NCBI lineage: Bacteria > Pseudomonadati > Bacteroidota > Sphingobacteriia > Sphingobacteriales > Sphingobacteriaceae > Mucilaginibacter > Mucilaginibacter antarcticus. Next base: position 73,419 of record NZ_JBHUON010000006.1, read on the forward strand.
CCGACTTTGAAGTAGTGGTGGTAAATGATTGCTCTTCTGACGATTCGTACGAAGTTTTAGAGCAAATGCAGGTAGCTTACCCCAATCTTAAGATAGTTACAATTACAGAACACCCCCGTTTTAAGACCGGTAAAAAATTCGCCCTGACTTTAGGTATTAAAGCAGCCAAAAATGAGCATTTGTTATTTACTGATGCCGACTGCAAGCCCGATTCTACCAATTGGATAACCCGTATGGCGGCGCACTTTAAAGGCGATGTCCAGCTGGTTTTAGGATATTCGCCTTACTTTAAAACCGGTGGTTTTTTAAACTCACTTATCAGGTTCGAAACGGTTAAGACAGCTGTTAATTACCTGTCCGCAGCTTTAAACGGCGACCCTTATATGGGCATTGGCCGCAACATGGCTTACACTAAAACGCTGTTTTTTTCTAACAAAGGTTTCGCTTCGCACATGCACGTTTTGTCTGGCGACGATGACCTGTTTGTTAATCAAAACGGCACTGCCAGCAATACTGCCGTAGAAATTCACCCTGAAACGTTTGTATATACCGAAGCTAAGGGCAGCTTTGGTGCATTGTATCGCCAAAAGAAAAGGCACATGGGCGTAGGTAAGCTGTATAAAAGCAGCCATCGCCGCTTGTTAAGTTTTGATGCTTTGAGCGGGTTCTTTTTATACATTTTGTTCATTGTTAGTGTGGCTGCCAATATTGAGCCTTTGTTGGCACTTGGTTTGTTCATTTTCAGATGGGTACTGCAAATCATAATTTATCGCAAAGGCTTCGCTAAGCTTAACGCTACGTCGCAATTATGGTATTTACCATTATTAGATTTTGTTTACTACATTTATATTAACGTATTTGGTACCATAGGCACCTTTGTAAAAACAACGCAATGGAAGTAAACTCTAACTTTACCGAGAACGCTAAGAACGACTATCAACTAGTGCTTAAGGCCCGGGGAGGAAGCCAAAAGGCTTATGCCGACCTGATGCATCGTTACAAGGATTCTATTTATTTTATGATCCTTAAAATGGTTAATAACAAAGAGGACGCCATGGACCTTACTGTTGAAACCTTTGCCAAAGCCTTTGAAAAACTAGACAAGTACCAGCCTGATTATGCCTTTAGCACCTGGCTATTCCGCGTGGCTACCAATAATAGTATTGATTTTATCCGCAAAAAGAAACTGCACACCACATCCATCCACGGTATGACCGATGAGGATGGAGAGGAGCAAACCCTGCAGATAAAAGCTGATGTTTTAAATCCTGAAGAAACATCTATAAAAAAACAACAAACAGAGGAGCTTAAGCTGCTGATACAGAGCTTGCCGCCGCGCTACCGCAACTTAATTACCCTGCGATATTTTGACGAGTTATCTTACGAGGAGATAGCCCAACAGCTTGACCTGCCTTTGGGTACCGTTAAAGCGCAATTATTTAGGGCCAGGTACCTGCTTGGCAACATCATAAACCGTTTAGACAGGGATGACATCTGATCAACTTTTTACTTATTTCCCCAACCTTACCGATACACAAAAGCAGCAGTTTGAACAATTGCCTGCCTTGTACGAGTTTTGGAATAACCAGATCAACGTAATATCCCGTAAGGATATTGACCAGTTGTTTGAGCGCCACGTACTGCACTCTTTAGGTATAGCCAAAGTAATGGCTTTTTTACCCGGCGAAAGTGTACTTGATGTAGGCACCGGTGGTGGTTTCCCGGGGATACCACTAGCGATTATGTTCCCTGAAACACAGTTTTACCTGGTCGACTCTATTGGCAAAAAAATAAAGGTGGTGCAGGAAGTTGCTAACGCCCTGGGACTGAAAAATTTGCGTGCCGAACATTTGCGTGCCGAGCAAGTTGATGAGAAGTTTGATTTTATCGTGTCGCGTGCGGTAACCCGTTTGGGCGAGTTTTATCCGTGGATAAGGGGCAAGTTTAAAAAGGAACAAAAAAACAAGTTGCCTAATGGCATATTATACCTAAAAGGCGGCGACCTTACAGACGAGATCAAAGAATCTGGCCTAAAAGTGCACCAATACTATCTTAAAGATTATTACAACGAAGAGTTTTTTGAAACTAAGCAGGTGATATACGTGGTGGGATAGGTTGGCGGTTGAGCTTTCTTCATTACGTCATTGCTTACAGCAGTGACGTAATGGGGTCTTTAGCATCCTAAAACTTACGCACCCGGATGTGGGGGTAGCTTTGGTAGCTTTATCTTTTTAAGTGCTTCTATAGGGTTTGGCGGCGTTGGGGGCGTACCAGGACCTTTTCCAGCTGCCGGGGGTGCAGGTAGATTTAAGGCTTTACCCGAACTTGATTTGCTTTTATTCTTTTTAAACGGATTGATCTTTCTCAGCAATTCGCCCGGAGGGGGTGGGCCTCCCGGAGGGGTTGGTGGTACCTGCGCGAACGTGGCTGATGTAAAACCCATTAGCCCGAAGCTTAATACACCGGCAAACAGCAGCTTAGCGGCAGTTTTTTTAATAGATTTCCTTTTTAGTGATTTCATGCTGTTAAGGATTGGTTTGTTCTCCAATAACGGTTTTTGATCTGTTTTAGTATATGGTTTAATGGATCCGTCCGGACTGTTAAGAATATGGATGTACTTTATATTTTACGGTTATTGCCCACCATAAACAGAGTAGTTAATTTACCATGACATTGATTGCTACTCCCGATAAAATATCCAGTCTAACAATTCACTTCGAAACTCGTCCATCGTCACTTTATCTTTTTTGGGTTTATTAGGTTTGGATGTCCAGTTGACTTGCGCATTTTATTTCAAGCAACAGACAAGCAATATCATAGCTGCAATAACTTTCATGGTTAGGTTAATGGTTTATTAAAGATACACATCAAAGCCTATACAAATCTATTTTTTAGCTAGCGTGTACTGCGCCCAAAAATCTGTTGTTGCCATTTGGTCCATCGAAAAGGGTGGCGGAACGGAAATCTCCCCGGTGCTTGGGCCACGCTGACTATCCTGTGGTTATCCGTTTACTTTAAGCTGATAACTGAAACTGTTGTTACTACTTTCAGCCAATTCAAGGTATTTTATTGGTATAGCTAACTCATAATTATAAAACTTATTAACATCCAGGTGCGCTATAGCTTTTATACCCTCGGTATTATAAACAGACAAGGTATCACTATCAAGCGCCTTTATGCCGGTTGCTACAATAGTTTTCGAATTTTCGTCGATCACTTTGTTGACAGCCACTACAGTTGGTTCAACATAGTTTGTGTCGGGCTGTTTGTAAAATTTGCGTGCCACCATGTTTGCTACTTTTGACATATAAATGCCCCTTAACATAGGGTAGGTGACCGTAACCGGCGCGGGGTCTTTTTTATTAAGCGAATGGTTGACAACCAGCGTTATACCCCCTCTGATGATTTTACTAATAATTTCCTCATGCTTTGCCTGTACAATTAGATAAAGGTTTTTATCATCGTTGCTAATCGCATAAAATATCTGCGTACTGTGGTTATAAGCCTGTAATCTATCGCCCCATTCGTTGACAATGCCATCGATTTTTAGTTTTGCCGGCGACCTAAAGGTTGCCTGTTGTTTATTGGGTAGTTTTTGGGCTGTTGCAATGTGTGCAGAAAAAAGCAGCATGAGCAAAGCTAGTTTTATAAGGTTTGTGGTTGGTTTCATGGCCAGGTTAATTGGTTTAATAAATATAAATATTAACTGATAAAAACTATCTTTTTGCCAACGTATACTCACCCCAAAAATCGGTAGACACCATATCTGTTGCCATCATAGGTGGCGGCACGTCGATAGACCCTCCTCCTCCTGTGCGTTTAACCGTTGGTTGTTCATTCACTTTAATATGATAACTAAACGGACTGCTGTCAGGCAGTTTTAAATGTTTTAATGGTATAGCAAGCTCAAATGTATAGTTAAGCTTATCATCAAAAAAAGCGCCTGTTTTTATACCTTCTGTATTATAGATAGGCATTTCTTCGTCCGTAATTCCATCAATGCCCTTAACGATTATTACTTTCTGTCTAGCCGCATAAAGCTCGTTCAAGCTGGCAGTATTTACAGGCGCTCCTTTGCTTTCCTCCTGTTCGTTATGTTTGCGCGCGTAGGCATTTGTTAACACGCCAACTTCCGGGTACAGCACGGGGTAGGTTACAGACACACTTTTAGGATCTTTTTTATCTGTAGTGGGCGACACGGATAGGGTGACACTGCCCCGCAATATTTTGTCTATAATGTTTCTGTACTTTGCCCTTACTACCAGGTACAGGTTCTTATCGTCGTTTGCCAGGGTATAGTAAGTATCTGTAGCGTTATTGTAGGCTTTAAAAGTGTCGTTCCATTCTGTGGTCTTACCATCTATTTTGATGTTTGATGGTGCAAATACACTAACATCTTGTTTATTAGGTAGTTTTTGCGCTGTGGCTGTATGTACAGAAAGCACCAGTACCGGCAACGTTAGCTTAATTAAGTTGATGATGGATTTCATGCTTAGGTTAATTGGTTAAGTTAAAGATAAGCATTAAATACCATTATACACAGTAATGGAATTCATCAATTAAAAAGCCGCCCCCGATGTTATAAGGACGGCTTTTTTATCAGTGTTATACCGGTTTTACAACTATCGGATATACACCCGCGAGTGTGCCTTGGTTGGTTTTGGTCATCATAAAACCAACTACCTCAAATAAATCTTTTCCTTTTTTATAAAGAAACGCTACAGGCAATTGGTATTTACCGGGCGCTATGTTATCAATTGGAGCGGTGCGGATTGCCTTTAATACCTCTGCTCTGAAGGTGTTTAAGATTTCGTCGCTAATTTTAACATTTGGTCGTTTTACATAGGCTAGTTTATCTTCGGCCCTTGTCAGGTCAATAGCTGTAATGTTATTGTTAACTACCGTAAAGTTGACATCAAGCGTTACTACGAAGTTATTGTCTAATGGATATTTCGGAAATTTGATATTTTCCTGTAAATACTGTACAAACTCGCGGGTTAGCAATTTTGACTGATCAATTGGTTTAGGTTCAACAGGTTGTATAGCAGGGGTTGACTTTTTATCTTCGCCAAAAGGAAACTCTTCGATTCTGATAGACGCATTGCCGGTGAGTACTGCCACTTTTCCATACTTGCCCCACGTCTTCTCTGCATAAGCGTTGCCTTGTTCGTAAACTTTCATCTCATCGCACGATAAATATATTAAGGATTTGGCGTTGTATCTAGCCAAACTTTCGGGCGTAAACTCATGCTTTTTACCATCAACGATAAGCAGCACCTTTGTGTTTTTTGGCCCTAGAGTTTGAATAGGTACGGCACCATTATGCAACCTGCCTTTAGCAACATAGCCGCCATCTTTATCATCAACATGTACCGCCGAACGTTTGGTCTTTTCAACTACCGGTGGCGGAAACTTAACTTTCACCTCGCCTGGTTTAGGGCGCACGATAACCAGCTTGACATCATAGGCGGTATTGTTTAATACGTTTCGGTCAACCGGCCCTTTGTCAGAAAAATAATTCACCATAAAGGTGTGTTTGCCCGCCGGTGCGGTTACTATGCCGTCAAAGCTCTCAAAGGCCGCTTTGGCCACGGCATCAAAGCCGTTGCCAGCAGGTCTATCTACTTGTATGTTAGATATTTTTTTATCTGCACCCACATTAAATGATACGCCGACGTATGAGTTTTTCTCGTTTTTTAATTCTTTTGTCCAGGTAATTTTCTGCTGCAAATGTCCCATTAATCGGCCATAACCTTTTTTATAAACGCTTGGTGGTGGAAATTTTGTAGGTTGTTGCGTGTATGAAGGCAAATTGGTGATTTCTTCAGTTTTTGCAGCTGTAGGGTTTTCTGTAATTGGTTTAGCCGGCGCAATATCTATCCAGCCATAAGTTTTACTAAAAGCAAGTGTAGACGCGCATAGCGATGCCATACAAACCGGTATAGCCACCAGGTAACGCAGCCTTGCCAGGTTGCCTGATCGTTTTTGATTTAACATAATGATTCTTCGTTTAAGTAGGTTGTAATTAAAAAACGAATGGGTGACCGAGGGCCCGCCGGTGCCATAAGCGTTGTTAAGTAGAAAAGTAGCGTAGGATAGCGGGTTGGTTTCGTGCGCTGCGGTTTGCTCGTCAGCAATATATTCGTGCACGGTTTTTAGGCTGTTTTGAATAAGATAAATGAATGGATTGAACCAGTTGATAATTTTTAAAAACTCAAGAAACATAATATCAACCGAATGTTTTTGCCTGATATGCACCAGCTCATGCCTCATGATGGTATGTGCGCCGTGCGCATTGTTACCGATAAATAAGTAATTAAAAAATGAAAATGCCGTATCTGATTGTGGTAGTTGCACCAATTTGTAGCCTGTTTGTTGTGTGCTTTTGGCGTTACGCATAAGCTTATTCAAAGCATTAAGCTTGATCATAAGTGCAATACTCAAAACCGCTACGCCAACCAGATATATATACCATAAATAATCGTCGGCAGTCATGGTAGGCTCCATAACTACCGGAGCTGAAATTACTACAGGTAATTGCGGCAAGTCTGCCATAATTTGTAGTGGTTGCGCTACAGTAGCAGGTTGCACTATCTCGACGGGTTTTAACACACCCAACTGCAATACCGGTAACGCAAACGCTACCACACAACTGCCAATAAGGTAAACCCTGCTTAGCTGGTAATAGGTTTCGTTACGTAAAAACAGGTAGTAGGCCAGGTAAAATACCCCGACGTATAAATTGGCTTCTGCTAAGTAATATAACCAGTTCATGATTTATGGTTTATTAGTATTGGTTTATGGTAGATAAGGTTTAAGTAGGTATTATTTGCTGTCCGGCTTTACAATTGGCGGCGGAAACTTTATCGTTTTCTTGGTTTTAGCCGGTTTGTCAGGCCTAACTATCGGTGGCGGAAATTTAATTTTTGTTACATCCGGCGTCGGTGGAGGTGGTGGCCTTCTAGTTATCTTTTTTTGTACTGGTGGCATTGGCGGTGCTGGTGGCGGCCTTTTATTTATCTGTTTTTGTACCGGTGGTTCTGGCGGCGGTGGCGGTGATAATTTTTTTGGCGATTGCTGTTTTGGTTGGTCCAACCTTATATCGGTAACAGTTACCGCCGGCCGGCCATTTCTTGCCGGTATGCGGGTTGTTTTTTCTACTTTACCCCTAACGGCTACAGGCTCGTCAATGCGAATTTCTGATTGTTGTTGTGGCTCGTCTATACGCAGCTCTGTCTGTGGTTCGTCAATTCGTATTTCAGTCCCGCTTACCGGTTTATCTGCCTTTAATTGTTGTATGATCTTTGTAACGTCGGCCGTTGTAACTCCTTTTTGTATGTTATAGCCCTTTACTTTACCCTGGTTTCTGTTTAGGGCATCGGTAACAGGTTGGCGGTCTTTAACAATTACATAACCCTTAACTTTCGCTTCCAACAATTGTTCAACATTAGCAACCGGCACATTTGGGTCGGTAGTGCTTTTATCGGTTTGGACTCCCTTTGTGCGTATTTGGTAACCTTTAACTTTTTCTTTGGCTAAATTTTCAGCATGTATAGCCTTGCCTTTTTTTGTGCGTATATCTATCAATTCGCCATTTTTGTCGGCTACTACAACTTGCTCAACTACCGCTATAGGTTTTGAGTTTTGAATATTCAACCCGTTAACTTTTCCTTTTAGAGAAGATTCAACGTTAACGGCCTCTAGCGGCTTAGCAGGGAGGGTATCTGCAGGCGCCCTTTGCACAATAACCGGTGCTTTAGGCGCAATATTGATAATGCCATAAGTTTTGTCGAACCCAAAGGTTGACTGGTATAACAAGCCCATACAAAGCGGGGCCGCTATCAGGTATTTTAGCCTGGCTAAATTACCCGAACGTTTTTGGTGTAACATAGTAATACGTTTTTTAAGTAGATTATAATTGAAAAATGAGTGTGTCATTGCTGGCCCGCTAATGCCGTAAGCATTGTTTAGCAGGTAGGTAGCGTAGGCAATAGTATCGGTCTCTGATTGTGTGGTATGCTCGTCGGCCACATACTCGTGTACGGTTTTCAGGCTGTTTTGCAGCAAATAAATGGCAGGGTTAAACCAACTGATAATTTGCAAAAGCTCAACAAATACAATATCAACCGAATGCTTTTGGCGGATATGCACCAGCTCGTGCCGGGTTATCAGCGCTGTTTCATTAGTATGTGTGCCTACAAACAGGTAGTTGAAAAAGGAGAACGCGGTATTGGCGCCTTGTAGGCTTACTATTTTGTAGTTATCAGCCGGCACAACGATATTATCAATGATCAGTTTTTTAAGCTGATAAAGCTTTAACACAAATCGCGCAGCAAAAAACATAACGCCTGCTAGATATAGATATAAAACCGCCTGCAGCCACGTAAAGGCGGCAGGGGCAACAGTGACCGCGCCAGCATTGTCCATATTCACGTATTGCACAGGCATTAAAAAGCCCAGCTGCACAACCGGTATGGTAAATGCTACCATACATATAATTAGCAGGTATGCCCGGTTTAACTGGTAATGGGTTTCTTTTGATAGAAAAGCACAGTAGGCCAGGTATAGAACGCCCAGGTAAAGGTTGGCTTCTGCTATGTAATACAGCCAGTTCATTGTTGTTTCGATTTAAGTTCGTCAATCAATCTGGTTAACTCGTCAAGTTCTTTAACGCCTAGTTTTTTCTCGTCGGCGATAAAGGATACCAGGCTTTTGTACGAGTTGCTAAAGTACCCGGTCATCATTTTGTCGAACGTAAACTTGCGGTAGTCGGCCTCTGTAATCAGGGGGAAGTATACGTGCGAATTGCCGTAAGCCTTATGATCTATAAAGCCCTTGCCCTCTAACACCCGCACAACGGTGGATACGGTGTTATAGGCCGGCTTTGGCTCGTTCATTTTCTCGATAATGTCTTTCACAATGGCTTCGTTTAGTTGCCATAGTATTTGCATTACCTGTTCTTCTGCTTTTGTAAGTTCCTTTATTTCCATTGCAAACTATTTTTATAGTTGGGTTAAATAAAGGTAGAAACTATTTTTATAGTTTGCAAACTATTTTTATAGTTTTTTTTAAGTAAGCTGATTTACAGTTGTTTAAAGCCGAAGGATTCCGGTTTGTAATTAATTGCTAAAAATTGTAGTAATATTTATATTTTAGCGCTACATATACTATCCATGTCACTACTGCACCAAATTGCTTTAACACACTTAAATAAAATAGGCGCCGGTTTGGGCAAAGTGTTGGTTAGCCATGTGGGTGGGGCCGAGGCAGTGTTTAATGCTTCAAGAGGCAAGTTGCTAAGCATACCCGGCATTGGCGAGAAAACCGTGCGCGAACTTAATTTTGAGCAAGCCTTACAAAAGGCGACTGCCGAGCTCAAATTTGTCGAGAAAAACAACATAGACGTATTGTTTTATACAGACGCACGTTATCCCAAGCGCTTAAAAAACTGTGTAGATTCTCCCTTATTATTATATAGTAAAGGTAATGCTGATTATAATAACCGTAAGGTAATCAGTATTGTAGGCACCCGCAACGCCACCGATTACGGCCGCCAGCTGTGCGAGGAACTGATAGCCGAAATTAAACAGTACGATATTTTAGTAGTGAGCGGCCTGGCCCATGGCATAGATGTTATTGCACATAAAGAGTGCCTTAAAAATAATGTAGCTACTGTAGGCGTTTTCGGGCATGGACTGGACAGGATCTATCCCGCGGCTAACCGCGGCACTGCCGAAAAGATGCTGCAAAACGGTGGCTGGTTAACAGAATATCCGTCGGACACTATCCCCGGCAGGGAAAACTTTCCGCAGCGTAACCGGGTGGTAGCCGGCATGGCCGACGCTACCATAGTGGTAGAAGCCAGCATAAAAGGCGGCGCTTTGATCACTGCCGAAATTGCTAATTCATACAACAGGGATGTGTTTGCTTTCCCGGGCCGGATAGGGGATACCTATTCTGAAGGCTGCAACTTTTTGATCCGAAATAATAAAGCCGCTTTGTTGACGTGTGTGGCAGATCTGGCTTACAGCTTGGGCTGGGAGAAACCTACAGACGCTAAACCCGTAGCGCAGTTTTTACTACCGCTTGATTTGGCTGATGATGAGCGTACCATATTTTATATTCTGCAGCAACAATCAACGCCCATGGCTATTGATGATTTGACCATACAGACCAACATGCCTATGAGCCAGCTGGCAATGCATTTGTTAAATATGGAAATGCATGGTTTTATCCGCAGCCTGCCGGGTAAAACGTATCGGGTGAGTTAACCCCCTCCAAACCTCCCCCGGAAGGGGAGGCTTAAAAAGTTTTTTAATAAATTATAGTCCTACCTACCGGGGAGGATTTAGGTGGGGCTTTACGCTCTGCGGATAACTCCTAAAAGCAATGCTACAATAGCGATAACCAACAATATGTGGATAATTCCACCTGCTGAATAAAAGAAAAATCCGAAGGCCCACCCTAATACAAGGATAATGGCGATGATGTATAATAAACCTCTCATGATAAAAATTTTTAGTTGTGAGTAATGATAAAGGCTATAACCAAAACTATTCCAAAAAGGTTTAAAAACAGAAACCCTGTGCAAATTTATATTTGCACAGGGTTTTTAAGTATAGTCAGACGAGCTTAGTATTCGTCTTCGTTAAAAAAGAAGTCATCTTTTGTAGGGTAATCAGGCCATATTTCTTCGATATTCTCGTACGGCTCGCCATCGTCTTCTAAAGCTTGCAGGTTTTCTATCACTTCAACAGGTGCGCCAGAGCGTATAGCGTAATCAATTAATTCGTCTTTAGTTGCAGGCCACGGAGCATCTTCAAGGTGCGAGGCTAGTTCAAGGGTCCAGTACATATCTTATCTGTAATTAAGTTAATTTTTAAGTTTTCAATTTTGGCAAAAGTATAATATTTTTATATTGATTATCAAGATATTTTTTAAATTTTTTTCATGCGGGGAGTCCATTCGTTTTCAGGGATATTATGGTCGTTCGCTATTTTACGTGCCAGCATAAAAAGGTAGTCGCTCAATCGGTTAAGATATGCCACAACTTTTTCATCTACAGTACTTTCATCGGCCAGGTGCACAACCAAGCGCTCTGCCTTGCGGCACACACAACGGGCCACGTGGCAGTAGGAGATAGACGTGCTTCCGCCCGGCAAAATAAAGTGTTTAAGTACGGGTAACTGTTCGTTTATACGGTCCATTTCATGCTCCAACAGTTCTATATCCGTAAGCTCCAGGTCAGGGAGTATCATTTTTGATTCCTCCGGATCAGCCGCCAGCGATGAACCTATGGTAAACAACCTGTCCTGTATCTCTTTTAAAAACGTCTTATCGTATTCAGTAATCTCCTGGTCCCGTATCAGGCCTATGTAGCTGTTCAATTCATCAACGGTACCGTAGCTTTCAATGCGCAAATGGTATTTGGGCACCCGTGTGCCGCCAATTAGTGAGGTAAAACCTTTATCGCCGGTTTTGGTATATATCTTCATAGCCTACGGGCAATTTAAAAATAAGCAGTCAAACATTTATGATAATAAGTCAACATTTGTACCATTAAAAGCAAATGCCTTTTATCTTTACAATAAATCAATAAACCGCACACCGTGAGCTACGTTCAATTTTCAAGCAGGTCCATTTTTTCGTTGGTGATGATCTTATTATTATCCGGCTTCAAATGCGGCAATACATCTACCACCGTATCGCTGGCCCCACCACCCGCCGAATTTAACCTGATCACCGAGAAGCAGTTTAACGAGCTGTTCCCCGAGCGTAACCCGTTTTATACTTACGCTGCGTTTATAAAATCTGTTAAAGAGTTAAGCGCCATAAAGGTAAAGGTCACCCGCCGGTCTACCTATATTTATCAGTTTATGCGCACCGACAAGCGCACCAATAAAACTACCATGGTGCGCCAGGACCCCGATTGGAACGAAACCTGGGCAACAGAAAAACCAGATACCACTTACACTATTGATTATGGCGCATTTTGCACCGAAGCCGATGCAGAGACCAATAAAAGAGAACTGGCCGCTTTCTTTGCCAACATAGCGCACGAAACCCGCCATGGCAGAAATGGCACATATACTGATGGCCTGATGCTGACGAAGGAAGGCGACACCACCCAAAACTATTATAACGCCAGCGACGAATATCCGCCTGTGAAAAGCAAAAAATACTACGGCCGTGGCCCCATGCAGCTAAGTTATAACGGTAACTATGGTTACGCGTCTGATTTGATATTTGGCGATGATAAGGTGCTGTTAAACGATCCGGACCTGGTGGAGCGAGATGCGGTTGTAGCTTTTAAAGCCGCGATATATTTTTGGATGACGCCGCAAAAGCCCAAACCATCTGCTCATGATGTAATGATAGGCAAGTGGAGGCCCCAGGCGCATGATACAGCCGGCAAGCGCGCTGCAGGTTTTGGTATGACGATAAACATTGTTAATGGCGCCCTTGAATGTGGCAAAGGCGACGGCCTGCCTAACATGCAGGACCGTATTGGTTTTTACCAGCACTTTTTAAAGCAGCTGGGGGTGAGCGACCCAAATTGCGCCTGTAGTTGCGGCGGGATGAAAGCGTATTAAATCAGAAAAGCAACGGGCTTGTGCGATTCCCTCCCAACGGGAGGGTGTAGGGAGGGGTTTGCCGGGTAGCTTGGCGTACAAACCCCTCCCTGCCTTTACGCTCATATCAGCCGCACCCCTCCCGTGGGGAGGGAATTAAATAGCGTTGATCAAAAAAATCCTATAATTTTTTAATCCTACCAATCTTAGTTCTAACTTTAACTATGCAAAATCACCCTTTTAACACCACCAACCTTAACGATGCCACCGTTAAGCGCTTTGCGGATACTTACCAGGCATTAAAAGATGAATTTGATATTCAGCCCACCGGCCATATCGATTTCGACTTACAGCAGTTTGAGGTTTTTAAAAACTGTGCGGGTGTTAATGTGCTTGGCTCGTTCGTGATTAAACGGGATTGTGGCGATTCGTATATCTTGTTTGTCGAGGTTAAATATAAAATTGGCAGCACGCCGCAGGCCAATCACCAGGAGCACCAGGTTTGGGGACTTACCTATGTAAAGCACAGTTTTGGGCGTGTGCTCATTCGCCGTGAAACGCTTACGGATAAACTGCTGGAACTGGTGCATCCGCTCGAACTTAATTTTGACGAGGATAAACCCTTTTGCAATACCTTTTTTGTAGTAGTTAATGATTACGTTAAAGCCACCGGGGGTATGCACCGCAATTTCCGCAACGCAGTGATGGATATCCGCGATAATGATTTTATGATAGAGATTGTTGATCATACGCTCGTCATCGGTAACTACGACCCGATTATCCCTGAAAAATCATTGCATATTGCTGAATTTGTAGAGCGGGTTGCTGAGGCTTGTAATGAGTAGGCTTTGCAGAATTTTAACCCTTCATATTCTCTGAGGACTAATAAACTTTACATATTTCGACCGGGAAATAATCTTTAAGTATTTACGCCTGGTCTGTTATTGCAATAATCGAGTAACACCAAAATGATAAATCAGCTAACGTAGTCGTACTGACAGTCATGCACCTTGCGTACAGCGGCCAGCAGTTCGGCGTAATTGCCATCTTTTGATAGGCATTCTTTAGCACCGGCCTCCAATGCCATTTCGCAGCTCATTCTTTTTGGTAAAGATGTAAGCACAATTACCTTGGGGCCCTGCTTTAACGCAACAATTTTGCGCGTTAAGTCATAGCCATTCATCCCCGGCAGGTTTACGCCTGTAATAATAATGTTAGCCTGCAAACCATTGCTTAGCAATTGCAGTGCAGCCTGTCCACTATCCGCTCCTGTTACCGTTTCAATATCCAATTCGTTAGCCAATAACTGGCAAAGAATAGTTCTGACAACGGTATGCCCATCAACTACTATAACATTCATATCCTATTGACGCATTTACAATCTGGTGGTTTAGTCGACAACAGGACTAATAATATCGTCAACCATAATAAATTTTGCCTTAGCACTATAACACTGCCGCAATTAAATCGTAATACGTATTCAACGCCATACGGGTTGTCTAAAAAATACTTTTCCTGCTTCACGCAAAAAGCAGCAGCCAACAGGAGGCGATTGAGCCGGGCAAGCTAAAGCCTGGCTTGTAGACGATAAATTGCCGGAAAACGGGTTGAACTCTTAAATCCATTAGGGGAGATATAAAATTTAAAACCGTGATTATCAATACATTTATTTGTAGTCCTAATGAATTAGTTGCAATACTAATTAATTAGTAGTTACTTAGATTGAAATTATCACAAATGCAAAAACTGGCGAAAAGAGAAGAACAAATAATGCAGGTGTTTTGGACCTTGCAAAAAGCGTTTATAAAAGAGGTGATCCCGGAAATGCCTGATCCGAAGCCGCATTACAACTCGGTAGCTACCATGGTGAAGATCCTGGAAGAAAAAGGTTTTTTGGCGCATGACGCGGTGGGTAACATTTACCAGTATTACCCCGCCATATCAAAAGAAGAATATCAGCGCCACAGCATGAAAGACATTGTGAGCCAATATTTTGATAATTCGTACTCAAACATGCTTGCCTTTTTTGCCAAAGAGCAAAATATGAGCGACGACGAGATAAATGATATTGTAAACCTTATCAAAAATAAAAAGAAATGATGCCTTATAGTTTACACGTAGCCCTGCTGCTTACAGCCTGCTGGTTGTTTTATAAGGTGCTTTTGCAAAACGAGACCTATTATCATTTAAACAGGGTTTTGTTGCTTGCCTGTATCGCACTGTCTTTTACACTGCCGCTGGTGCCCGTACCACAGCATTATTCTATGCGTAACGCAGTGATCGAAACAACTATCCAACCGGTAAATAGCAAAGCGCCTGTCATCGCGCTGCAAAAAACAAATGCCACGCCGGCAACTAAGCAAACAACTGCCAGCACAACTGCTGCTACCCTAAACATGCGCACTATTGTACAATGGGCCTTTTGGTTGTACTGGTGCGGGGTGATAGCTTTTGGCGCTAATTTTTTGCTGCAGATAGGCGTACTTATTTACAAAGCCTACCGCAAGCCGGGGATAAGGGACGGCCAGTTTAGGATAGTGGAACTGGATGGGGATGAAGCACCCTGCTCTTTTGGCAATACCATATTTATTAACCCGGCCAAGTACGATTGGGAGACCTATAACCAGATATTAATGCACGAAAAGGTGCATGCGCAGCAGGGGCATAGCCTTGATTTGATGATTGCCGAATTGATGCTGGTACTGCAGTGGTTTAACCCCTTCGCCTGGTTGTACCGTAAAGAGATGGAGAGCAATATGGAGTTTTTGACAGATGACGCTGTGCTAAAAAACCACAAAGTAGCTGCCGAAGATTATCAGATGAGTTTGCTTAAAGTGTCGGTACCAAATTACGCTATGCGTATTACAACCAACTATAACCAGTCACTCTTAAAACGTAGAATTATGATGATGAATACCAAAAGATCAAACATACATAGCGTATGGAAATATGTAATGCTGGCGCCGTTTATGATCATAATGCTGTGCGGCTTTAATGAACCCGTTGATACCAGCATAACACCACTATTAACTGCAGCCCGTAAAGTGGGCAGCAAAATTAGCGCTACACTGATGGCCGATACTGCGAAAGGCATCAAACAAAAAAGTAAGCTTGCAGCGCCGGCACAACAGACCGCGACGCAAACCCGGCTAATTGCTGCAGCGCCATCTATAGCAAACACCTTGTCGCCCGAAGCTGTACAGGCGCTTGATAACGCCGGTATTACTGCAGAATATGTTAAAAGCTTTAAGGATATTGGCTATAAAGACCTATCGGTAACTACCCTTATGGGGTTTGACAATGCGGGCATAACTGCCGATTATGTAAAAAGTTTTATGAAGATAGGGTACAATACGGAGCCTGCTACCATACATGCGTTTGATAATGCGGGCATTGCCGCACAGTATGTAAAAGGTTTTATGGATATTAAATATCCGGATGTATCGCTTGCTACTATTATGGCATTTGATAATTCGGGTATCCGGGCATCATACGTTAAAAGCTTTAAAGACATTGGTTTTAAAGACTTATCTGTAGCAACCATATTGGCTTTTGATAATGCAGGGTTAGGCGCTGATTATGTTAAGGGACTGATGAAAGCTGGCTTAAAAGATCTATCGGTTGCCGGGATCTTGTCATTCGACAATGCAGGCATAAGTGCCGATTATGCTAAGGGACTGTTAGCTTCTGGCTTAAATGGCTTAACACCGTCGATGTTATTGGCGTTTGATAATGCAGGAATAAGCCCTGATTATGTTAAAGGCATGATGGCATCGGGGCTAAGCGGTTTAACGCCGGCAATCGTATCGGCATTTGATAACTCGGGTGTAAGTGTTGATTATGTTAAAGGTTTGATAAGCACCGGTATGAAAGATCTGACCCCGAAAAATGTACTGCTGTTTGATAATGCAGGGATAGGTATTGACTATGTGAAAGGTATTTTAGGTGCCGGACTAAAAAACGTTACCGCGGCCAATATTATTCAATTTGATAACGCCGGCATAAGCCCGGATTACATTAAAAGTTTTGTGAAGTTGGGCCTGAAGGATATAACGCCGGCGGCCATATTAATAAACAACCAAAAAGGCGCCAGCGCCGCCGACGTAAAATCGGGCACTAAAAAACCGTAAATACCTTATCACGTTTCACTATAAATATAAAGGCCGGGATCACACATCCCGGCAAGAATATGGAGTTTAAAATTAGCTTCGAACAGTTACAAGAAACAAATTACAAAAGGGTTGTTGAAGCAGTAAAAAAGCTACAAACAAGGGTATTAACCTTAGTTGATGATGATAAGGCTGAGGAGTGAGGCCATCATTCCTTTCCCAAAGGTAAAAGCAAAGGGTGGAGTGATCTCATTATCAAAAAGGGAAAAAACGCTTTGATTAATGGAATGAGTTTATGAGAATCGGCAAAAAAAGAAAAGATCGGTGAGGTTTAATAGGAAAAGATTTGATATGCTCAATTTCACTATCCCAGAGCTAACAATCTATTATCAAAAAAGGAGGGAATAGTGATAAACATTGAGATCTTGGTGGTACAATACATTATAACTAAATATCCGCTGTATAGTTTTCCAACTATTCACTAGAAATCCTTCCCTCGGTTCAGCTTCAAGCTTTTCATTTATCCGAAATCACTTTACGATGTTTAAACCCAAAATCAATTAAAGCACTTAACACTGGCCACGTTTCTTTGGCATGTTCTGTCATAGAATAAGAAACTGTCACAGGTTTAGTTGTATTAACTGTTCTTGTTATTAATCTGTTTTCCTCCAGTTGATGCAATTCGCTTGAAAGAACTTTGGGCGTAATTCCCTTGCAAGCTTCTTTCAAAAGGGAAAACCGCAAAGATTCATATTGATTTAAATTTAATAAAATGCAAAATTTCCATTTACCGGCTAGTATCTCCATTGCATCTTTCAACGCTAACATGCGTTTCTCATATTCTTCAAGTGTCTTGGCACAGGGCTGATTTAAAACTTCCATAGTAAGTATCCTAGAGGTAACAGATAGCAAAAGTATATTAAGTTTTATATAGTTTTGCATAAAAAAGATGATAAAGCGTATATTAGTTACAGGTGCTACAGGTCAACAAGGTGGTGCTACTGCACTTGAATTATTGTCACATGGATTCCATGTAAGTGCCCTAACAAGAAACTTGTATTCACCAGCAGCACAAGAACTTGCTAATAAAGGAGCAGAGTTAGTCGAAGGCGACTGGTCAAATTTAGATTCCATTGCTCTTTCATTGGAGAAGGTAGATGCTGTATATATGGTTCTACCTTCAACTTGGAACATGAGTGAAGAAGAAGATAATAAAGAGGCTGATTTAGGAATTGCTTTCATTGATTTACTGAAGCTTAAAAAGATCAAGTACGTTATTTACAGTTCGGTTATGATGGCGGATAAACATACATCATTCCGTCCCAGATTTAAACACACCATTGAAGAATATCTTTGGAAAAGTGGACTAAAGGCGACTGTTTTGCATCCAGCAACATTCATGGAAAATTTCTTAATGCCAAGTTCAGGAGTTTCAGAAGGAATACTTTACAACTTCATGCCTAAGGGCAGAAAAGTTCCATATATCACCACCGAGGATATTGGCGTGTTTGCCAGAATTGTTTTTGAAGATCCGGAGACATACGTAGGCAGAACGTTAGACTTGGCAGGGGATGAAGTCGATGAACAGGAAATATTGAAAGCTCTAAACACAAGTTTAGGTAAGGGCTTAAAACTGATTCAGCTACCTAAAGAAGCTTTGGAAGCCCAAAATATCTTATTCGGAAAACTGATAGACATGTTCACAAATACACCATTTCCTACTCTTGATTTTGCAACCCTAAGAAAATTAAATCCGCAATTACGTACCTTTCCAGCGTGGTTAGAACAGTTTGGAAAAGAAAAATTTAACAGCAAAATACAAGATTAGGAGACGTGCTTAATTATCATGAAAGTATTATAAGCTCTAAATATTAATGTAAGGGAGGTAATTATTAAACTAATTCCTCCTTATCCAACTTTTCTTCACTTGAAATAGCCAAGATTTAAAAGACAATGTCAGAGTTGATACTTTTAAACACTATAATGGTTATCTACAATTAGCAATTTGCTTACTTAAATAATTATCAAAAATCGGTCGTTTTTTGGAGTTAATAATTAGCATTTCTTCCATAATATGCCCTAATTTCAGGGATAAAAAGACATATAAACCTGCAGGTTTTACCAGCAAAACCTGCAGAAATACCATTAAAAAGCTAGGGTTTTTTGAAAGCTTTGTGTCATTTATTCAAAATAATTCGTTTTTTTTAAGTGCTTGATCTTCAATCAATTGATTAAAAAAACTTGTTTCATTTTGTTTCACTCGTTTTTTGCAAATTACTTATTG
This sequence comes from Mucilaginibacter antarcticus, assembly GCF_042686155.1. Classification (NCBI taxonomy): domain Bacteria; kingdom Pseudomonadati; phylum Bacteroidota; class Sphingobacteriia; order Sphingobacteriales; family Sphingobacteriaceae; genus Mucilaginibacter; species Mucilaginibacter antarcticus. Next base: position 92,384 of record NZ_JBHUON010000006.1, read on the forward strand.
TCAGATATTTAAGTCAAAATCTTGTTTCACTTGTTTCATCTGTGTCACACACACGCGTGAAACAAACAACCAGGCGTCAGATAAAACGGATTGATAGTCAGTTAGTTACGCCAAACAGTCTTGAATACAACCAATAAACAGCCATGTAACTAATGGGTGGGACAAGAAGAGTGGTATTGTTAGACTATCTCGCTGCGGTCGACGATCTGGATGTTAGTATTCAGGTAGTCGCGCTCAATTAACCCGTCGCGCATGCGGACGATGCGGTGGGCGTGCATGGCGATGTCTTCTTCGTGGGTTACCAGTATAATGGTGTTGCCTTTAGCGTGGATATCTTCCATCAGGCTCATAATCTCTATGGATGTCTTGGTATCCAGGTTACCTGTTGGCTCATCAGCAAGGATGATAGACGGATTATTGATCAGGGCCCGGGCCACAGCCACACGCTGGCGCTGCCCGCCGGATAGCTCGTTAGGACGGTGGTCAACGCGGTTACCAAGGCCTACATTCTCTAAAGCTTTCTGGGCACGTGCCTTTCGGTCGTCTTTGTTCACACCGGCGTATACCAGTGGTAGGGCCACGTTGTCCAGCGCCGTGTTGCGGGGCAACAGGTTAAAGGTTTGAAAAACGAAGCCGATTTCAGAGTTGCGCACCTCGGCCAACTCATCGTCTGTCATGTGGCTTACGTTGATACCGTTCAGGATGTACTCGCCCTTGGTAGGGGTATCCAAACAACCCAAGATATTCATCAACGTCGATTTACCCGAACCTGACGGCCCCATCAGCGCCACAAACTCGCCTTTGTTAATGGTCAACGACACATCCTTAAGCGCGTGGATAACCTCTGCACCGATAACGTACTTACGGCCAATGCTTTGTATAATGATGAGTGGCTTCTCGGCTAATGGTTTGCTTTTTGACAGGTCCATACTTGGGTTTTGTTGTTTGACTGAGATGATGAGGTATTGTTACAAGTGTATAACCAGCGTCTATCCAATAACCTTAGCTACCAAAAAGTACTTATCGTCGTGCTTCGGCGAGTTCTGCAACGCTTCTTCAACAGTAACGTCTTGCTTAACCACATCTTCACGGAACACGTTAACTTCGTTGCTCAGGTATACCAGCGGTTCAACTGCGGAGGTATCAATCTCGTTCAGCTTCTCCATAAAGCTCAGTATCTTGTTCATGTCGCCAATCATTTCCTGCTTCTCGTTGTCGGCAACTTCAAGGCGGGCAAGGTGAGCTATCTTATCTACAGTTTGGCTATCAATTTTCATGGTTATACTAATTTATGGTTGATAATAGCGTGTACTTGGTCTCGTAGGGCATCAGCATCATCAATGGTTAAATGAGCCGTTTCAATAGGCTTGTGTACAAATATATGGCAAATTCCCGGTTTGCTGCCATGCTCAAGGCCGGTATCCCACATAATCTCCCATGTGTCTGCAGATGATACCGGGATGATGGGCACTTTCAGATCAATAGCCATGCGGAAAGGGCCATTTTTGAACTCATGCAAAAAGGGTGGGTAATCTTGATATATACGCCCTTCGGGAAATATGATTACAGAGGTACCGGCGGCCAATGCTTCTGACGCTCGCTTAAAGGCCTTGTAGGCGGATACTTTGCTTTCGCGGTTAACCGGTATGTCAACCGTTTTAAAGAACAAACGAGTCAGGAAATTCTTCAGTAACGACTCTTTACCCATAAAGCAATGCTTGTTATTTTCAACCATGATAGTCATAGCGGTAATGTCAAGGTTTGACGTATGGTTAGGACAGATAATGTATGTTTTGCTCCAGTCGACCGGGGTTTCATACCTGAAATTATAGAGTATGCCAACCAGCCCAGAGCTTATAATACCCCAAACGCGCCGTATGGCATTCATGCTCGGATAGTTAGCAGTATTGCGCGACAACAGGTATAAAACGGGGAAAGCAATGGCATAAGTAACCGCTACAGAAGCTATATATAAATAGCAGTGTACTTTCCTCAATATTATTTTCATCGCCCTCAAAAATATAAAAAATCCTTACTTTCGCCGCTATGGAAACTGTTGTTAGTGGTATCAGATCAACCGGTAATTTACATTTAGGCAATTACTACGGTGCTATACAAAACTTTGTGAAAATGCAGCATGAGTATAACTGCTATTTTTTTATTGCCGATCTGCACTCGCTTACCACACATCCCACTCCGGCTAACCTGCATGCTAACGTTAAAAGCGTATTGATAGAGTACCTGGCCGCAGGTATTGATCCTGAAAAGGCCACCATCTACGTACAATCGGACGTGCCCGAGGTGGCCGAACTTTACCTTTATTTAAACATGAACGCCTACTTGGGCGAATTGGAACGCGCTACGTCTTTCAAAGATAAGGTACGCGCTAACCCTGATAACGTAAATGCCGGTTTGCTAACCTATCCGGTGCTAATGGCAGCTGATATCCTGATCCATAAAGCCACGAAAGTACCTGTAGGCAAAGACCAGGAGCAACACCTGGAGATGGCCCGCACCTTTGGTAACCGCTTCAATCGATTGTACGATAGCGAGTATTTCCCGGAGCCTTATGCCTTTAACTTCAGCAGCAATCTGGTTAAAATCCCCGGACTTGACGGTAAGGGTAAAATGGGAAAATCAGAAGGGGAGGGCAATGCTATCTTTTTATCAGATTCGCCTGAGGTGATCATGAAGAAGGTAAAACGTGCCGTTACGGATGCCGGCCCGACCGTTGAAAATCAAACCAAGCCCGATGAGATCCAAAACCTGTTTGATTTGATGAAGGTCGTTTCAGCACCCGATACCATTACTCATTTCGACAACCTGTACAACACCATGCAAATCCGTTACGGCGATCTTAAAAAGCAACTGGCCGACGATATGATCATCGCGACAGCACCCATTCGCGAACGCATTGCCGACATAGCTGCCGATGCCGATTACCTTCGTAAGGTAGCCAACCTTGGTGCCGACAAAGCCCGCGAGAGCGCTCAAAAAACCATTAAAGAGGTTAGAGAAATCATCGGGTTTAAGAGATTTTAATTAGCGATAGCCTATGGTCCATACGCGGGGCCAATAGCCTTTATTATTAATTTATATCTACCCATTGTCTCTGGACTATCGATCCTAGACTAAATTCATTTTGACATTCAACATCCAAATTATATCTTAGCAAATATGCATATAGCCGTTGTAGGAAACATAGGAGCCGGTAAAACCACCCTCACAGAATTATTAGCTAAGAACTATGGCTGGGAGCCGTTGTACGAGGCGGTTGATAATAACCCCTATCTAGAAGATTTTTACAGCGACATGAAACGCTGGAGCTTTAACCTGCAGATATACTTCTTAAACAGCCGCTATCGACAGATCATAGATATTCAAAAGAGTGGCCGCAACATTATTCAGGATCGTACCATATATGAGGATGCCTACATATTTGCAGAGAACCTGCACGATATGGGGTTGATGACCAGCCGCGATTACGAGAATTACGAGGCGATTTTTGATAACATTACCGAGTACATTAAACCACCGGATCTGCTCATCTATTTAAAAGCATCAGTACCAATGCTGGTAAACAACATCCAACGTCGCGGCCGCGAATATGAGATAGGTATCCGTATTGATTACCTTTCAAAACTAAACGAGAAATACGATAAGTGGATCAATAACTATAAGTTAGGTAAGCTGCTTGTTTTGGATAAGGATAACTTGGATTTCGCTAACAATACCGAAGATCTTTCAAAGATCATCCAATCTATTGAGCGGGAGATAAACGGGTTGTTTTAATGAGAATTCTTGGCATCATCCCGGCACGTTACGCCTCTAGCCGCTTCCCCGGCAAACCATTGGTTGACATTGGTGGTAAGAGCATGATACAACGTGTATATGAGCAGGCAAAAAAATGTTATGACCTGACAGATGTGGTTGTAGCTACCGATGATGACCGGATATTTGAGCATGTAAAGGCATTTGGCGGCATGGCCGTTATGACCAGTGGGCAACACCAAAGCGGTACTGACCGTTGTGCCGAAGTTGCTTTAGCGCATTTTCAATATGATGTTGTGATCAACATACAGGGCGATGAGCCTTATATCAATCCGCTACAGATCAGTACATTAGCTGGTTGCTTTAGTTCGCCGGAGGTGCAGCTGGCAACGCTGGTAAAACGCGTTAAAACCGAGCAGGAATTGCATAATCCCAATACGCCAAAAGTGATAGTAAATACATTAAGCGAGGCTGCATATTTTTCGCGGTCGGCTATTCCGCATATCCGTGGCGAGGAACCTGAAAACTGGCTGGAGTTTTACCATTTTTTTAAACATATTGGTATTTACGGTTATCGTGCGGATGTGTTACAACAGATTACCAAACTACCGGTATCACCATTAGAAAAAGCCGAAAGCCTGGAACAACTGCGTTGGATAGAGAACGGTTACCGGATTAAGGTGGCAGAAACGGAGTTGGAAACTTATGCGGTAGATACGCCGGAGGATCTGGACAGGCTAGCGCCCTTACTAAATTTATAGCATTTAATTAAAGTCACCCATAATGCATGGTGAAACTATCTTGGGACAATCAATAATAAAAAGCGCTGCTCTCTTAATTATCGCCCGCCCAATTTACACTAGTCGCCTGCATTATAGCATTTTACAAGCGCTGGCCCGACGAGGTTGTTGTTTGACTGCAGACCAGAATAGGCCGCTATTTGATATTACTGTACAAACCGGCAACTTTACTGTAACACTCATTCAGTAAAACAACAGACTGGGTAAGGTTATCAACCACCTTGCGTTTAAAGGCCTTGTTGCGGGCATTTTTCTGTGCCAGGCGTATCATTTCATCGTTTTGATATTGACTAATATTTAGGTTGTCATACACATCTGTAGCCGTAAAATTTGGTAATTGTAGATTGTCTACCAATTGTCGGTTATTAGTTAATATCTTTTTCAGGTCACCTACATTGGTTTGTACCACACGCAGGGCATTGGGGTAGCGTTTGTCTTTAAAGCCGCTTTTACTTACTATAGCTATCAGGTTGTTTTGATTGATGATAAGCACCTTTACTTTTTTGTTAAACCCGATGGCCAGGTTTTGAAAACTAGTGCGCTCGGGCCGGCGAGTAATGAGGTCAGAATTCTCTGTTAACCGCGAAAATAGTTTCGACATCATGTTTAAGGCGTACAGGTAATTGCCAAAACCATCGCGGGGTTTGGCATCGGCAAAATTTATGACGGATATTAGAAGCAGCAATAATAACAGCAGCGTTTTCTTCATTCCCTTATAACGTATATTGTTATGTACAAAGAAATAATTTCTTCTTTTGTTTAAATAAAATAGCGGTACAGGTTAGTAGTCAGCGGCTTTTCAACAATTCTATTTTCTTCAGCCAAACACCAAAAAAAATCTTACTTTTGTATCCCGTACACAAACAATTATCGGCGGCTTAATTCTGCTGTTAATTTTCAAAAAAAAGCATGACTAAATACATCTTTGTTACGGGCGGTGTTACCTCTTCGTTAGGAAAAGGCATTATATCGGCATCCTTAGCTAAATTACTTCAATCTCGTGGTTACAGCGTAACCATCCAAAAATTTGATCCTTATATTAACATCGATCCGGGAACGCTAAATCCTTACGAGCACGGCGAATGTTACGTTACCGAGGACGGAGCCGAAACAGATTTAGACCTTGGTCACTACGAACGCTTTTTGAATACCCCAACGTCGCAAGCCAATAACATTACTACAGGCAGGATTTACCAAAATGTAATTAACAAAGAGCGCGAAGGTGCCTTTTTGGGTAAGACGGTGCAGGTAGTGCCGCATATTACTGATGAGATTAAACGTAATTTCCGCATACTGGGCGAAGATGGTAAATATGATATCGTAATAACCGAATTAGGTGGTACCGTAGGTGATATTGAATCGTTGCCTTACATTGAGGCGGTACGCCAGTTTAGATGGGAGATAGGTTCTGGTAACTCATTGGTTATTCACTTAACACTTATTCCTTTCTTAGCTGCAGCCGGCGAGTTAAAAACTAAACCTACTCAACACTCGGTTAAAATGTTGTTAGAGTATGGTATACAGCCTGACATTCTGGTTTGCCGTACTGAGCATCATTTAAACATGGATATCCGTAAAAAGATAGCTTTGTTTTGTAACGTAAACATTAACGCGGTTATCGAGTCTATAGATGCATCGACCATATATGACGTGCCATTGCTAATGTTAAAAGAGCAACTGGATAAAACCGTATTAACAAAACTGAAATTACCACACAAAGTAGAGCCCGAATTAACAAACTGGAAAGACTTTTTGGGTCGTTTAAAAAACCCTACCTCCGAAGTTAAAATTGGGTTAGTGGGTAAATATGTTGAGTTACCGGATGCTTACAAGTCAATTGTCGAGTCGTTTATCCATGCCGGTGCTAAAAACGAGTGCAAAGTTCGAATTACTTATATCCCCTCAGAATCATTAACGCCCGAGAATGCTATTGATAAGCTGCAGGGTCTGCATGGCGTACTGGTGGCACCAGGTTTTGGCGAGCGTGGTTTTGAAGGAAAAATAGAAGCTATCCGTTATGTGCGCGAAAACAATATACCTTTCTTTGGTATCTGTTTAGGCATGCAATGTTCTGTAGTAGAGTTTGGCCGTAACGTACTTGGCTTTAAAGATGCCAGCAGTACAGAAATGAACCCTGAAACGGCGCACCCGGTTATTGCTATGATGGAAGGCCAGAAAAACGTGGTTAACAAAGGTGGTACTATGCGTTTAGGCTCTTATCCATGCCATATCAAAAAAGGCACTAAGGCATATACCATATACGGCCAGCAGGATATTACCGAGCGCCACCGCCACCGTTATGAGTTTAATAACGAGTTTTTAAAGCAGTACGAGGCCGCAGGTTTAGTACCATCAGGCATTAACCCCGAAAATGGCTTGGTGGAGATTGTTGAGCTTAAAAACCACCCGTTTTTTGTAGGCGCGCAGTTCCACCCCGAATTAAAATCAACGGTTGCTAATCCGCACCCACTTTTTATTAACTTTGTCGCCGCTTCAATGGCTTATGCCCGCAAGAAGTAATTTTTAGTACGATTAGATAGAAATGGATAGAAATACTTTTACAGGGTTATTCCTGATTATGATCATCATAGCCGGTTCTGTTTGGCTGATGAAGCCAAGCGATGCCGAGATCGCGAAAGAAAAAGCCCTGCAGCACCAGGATTCGCTTAAAAAAGCAGGTATAAAACCAAATCCGGCTACGGCAAAGCTTGACACAACAGTTAAGACAGCCGCCCCCGCTTTTGATTCGGCTGCTTTGAAAACGCCTTTTGGCTCAACATTAGCCGGTACACAAAAACTGGTTACTTTAGAGAATAAAAACCTGCGTGTTAAACTAAGCAACCGCGGTGGCCGCATTTACTCGGTAGAGTTAAAAAACTTTAAAACCCATGACAATAAGCCATTAGTTTTATTTGAGGGTGATAAAAATAAGTTTGGATTTACGTTTGCAGCAGGTGTTGCCAGCGTAAACACCAACGACAGATACTTTACCCCAAGTGCCGAAAACTTAACCGTTACCGGTAAAGATTCGTCGACCATTAGCATGCGTTTAAGCTATAGCGCAACCCAGTATATTGACTACATATACAGCCTAAAGGGCGAGGGTTATAAAGTTGGTTTTACAATCAAATCTACCGGTTTAGAAAGTGTGGTTGCCAACCAGGGCAGCATAACCCTTAACTGGGAAACAAGCCCTAAGAAATTGGAAAAAAGCATCACGCTTGACCGTGAGTATACCATGATTCAGTATTATGATACGAATGAAGATTTCGACTATATAGGCGATACCAAGGATAATACGAAAGAGATTGCTGATAAAAAAATGCAATGGGTATCTTTCAAACAGCATTTCTTTTCAAGCTTGTTGCTAAGCAAAGATGGTTTCAGTAAATCAAGTTTGTCTGTTTCAACTGATACCAGTAACCATACTGACATTAAGCAATTAAAGGCCAACTTAACACTGGCCCGTAGTGCCGACGGCACTTACCCGCTTGATTTTTACTTTAGCCCTAACCGCTATAAAATATTAGCCGCCGAAGGCCACGGTTTTGAGAAACAAATTAACCTGGGCTGGGGCCCGCTAAAATATATAAACCGTTTTGCGGTTTTGCCCGTGTTTGATTTCTTAACCAAATTTAACTGGAACTACGGATTGATCATCCTGGCTCTAACGGTTATTCTTAAGCTGGTACTGTCGCCACTTACTTATAAATCATACTTGTCAATGGCTAAAATGCGTGTACTAAAGCCCGAGATGGATGAAATCAAAGCTAAAGTAGGCGAGGATAACCCAACATTATTACAACAAGAATATCTCAAACTCTATAAAAAGGCCGGCGTAAATCCGTTGGGTGGTTGTTTGCCTTTGGTATTACAAATGCCTATCGTTATTGCTTTCTTCCGCTTCTTCCCCGGCTTGTTTGAGCTGCGTGGTCAAAGCTTCTTATGGATGAATGACCTCTCAACTTATGATTCGTTTATCAACTTTGGTTTTACCATTCCGTTCCTGGGCGATCACCTGAGTTTGATGTGTTTGTTGATGACAATATCAACCTTGATATACACTTACTTTAACAACCAAATTTCGGGTGTTACTGGGCAAATGAAATACATTGGTTACATCACACCAATTATTTTCTTAGGCGCGTTAAATGGTTACCCGTCAGGTTTGAACTATTACTACTTCCTGGCTAACATGTTTACCTTTTTACAGCAATACATTATTAAGCTAATGGTTGATGATAAAAAGATCCATGCACAAATCCAGGAGAACAAAAAGAAACCGGAAGACAAAAAGAAAAAATCAGGTTTTGGTGCTAAAATGGAAGAAATGATGCGTGTGCAACAGCAGGCTAAAGTTGCTGCACCAAAAAAAGGAAAGTAGAAAACTTGTTAATTAGATATTATATTTTTAGAGACGCGATACTTCGCGTCTCTTTTTATTTATCAAAAGATGTATTTAAACCTATTTGACTTCACCCAAAAGGTAAATTATAAAAACGAAATTTTGGCCGGGTTAACAGTAGCAATGACGATGATGCCCGAGTCGCTTTCGTTTGCTATACTGGCAGGTTTCCCACCTTTAACGGGGTTATATGCCGCCTTTATTATGGGGTTGGTGACCGCTGTTTTTGGTGGCAGGCCGGGCCTTATTTCGGGCGGGGCAGGGGCAACGGTTATCGTACTTATCGCTTTAATGAAATCAAATGGATTAGAGTACGTATTCGCGGCCGTCGCACTAGCGGGTGTAATACAAATAGCTGTGGGCCTTTTTAAGCTGGGCAAATTTATAAAACTGGTACCGCAGCCGGTGATGTACGGCTTTGTTAATGGCTTGGCTATAGTTATTTTTATGGCACAACTAGAACAGTTTAAAACTGTGATTGGCGGTCACCAGGTTTGGCTGAGCGGCCAGCCTTTGCTAATTATGGGTGGTCTAGTTGCTTTGACCATAGCCATTGTGATGCTGTTTCCAAAAGTCTCCAAAGCTGTTCCCCCGTCCTTAGTAGCCATTATAGTTGTGTTTTTATTGGTGTTAGGCTTCGGCATACACACTAAAACTGTAAGCGACATCGCCGAGGTAAGCGGCGGCTTCCCGCCGTTCCATATTCCATCGGTGCCATTTACTATCGATACGCTGAAGATCATCTTCCCCTACGCTTTGATTATGGCTGGTGTTGGGTTAACCGAGGGTTTATTGACGCTTAACCTGGTCGACGAAATGACCGCCACCCGGGGCAATAGCAACCGCGAATGCATTGCACAGGGCAGCGCTAATATTTTAAACGGTTTCTTTTTTGGGATGGGCGGATGCCCGATGATAGCACAAACGCTTGTTAACCTGTCTGCAGGGTCAAGGGCACGGTTGTCCGGCATTATTGCTGCAATAACCATACTAGTTATTATCTTATTCGGCGCGCCTATAATAGGTCGCCTACCCATGGCGGCTTTAACCGGCGTAATGATTATGGTAGCAATTAGCACTTTTGAGTGGGCAAGCTTTAAAGTTATTAACAAGATGCCCCGGCAAGACATATTTGTTGGCATGTTAGTGGCTGTTATAACTGTTTGGCTGCATAATTTAGCATTGGCTGTTTTAATAGGCGTCATTATATCTGCCCTGGTTTTTGCCTGGGAGAGCGCAAAACGTATCCGTGCCCGTAAGTATATTGACGATTATGGCGTGAAACACTATGAAATGTATGGTCCGCTGTTTTTTGGCTCTGTTACCGCGTTTACAGAAAAGTTTGATGTTCAGAATGACCCGACCGAGGTAGTTATTGACTTTATGGAAAGCCGAGTGGCTGACATGTCGGCTATTGATGCGTTGAACAAACTAACGGAGCGCTATCACAAAGCAGGTAAAAAGCTTCTGCTTAAACATTTAAGCTCCGACTGCCTGACCTTACTTAAAAATGCTGATGAGGTGATTGATGTAAATATTGTGGAAGAACCTACGAATAGACCGGCTACCGGGAAGTAGTATTTTTTTTGCCTATAAACTAAAATTGTTAGCAAAATATCTATATTTACAATATGTATGCAATTGTAGATATTGAGACCACGGGAGGGCATGCCAGTGCTAACGGAATAACTGAAATAGCCATTTGTTTACACGATGGTAAAAAGGTAACCAAGCGTTACAGCACTTTGGTCAATCCCCGCAGGGACATTCCTATCTACATACGTGCCTTAACAGGTATTACCAACGAAATGGTTGCAGATGCGCCGCCTTTTGAAGACGTTGCCGCCGATATATACCATCTGCTGCATGGAAAGATCTTTATTGCTCACAACGTAAATTTCGATTACTCTTTTGTGCGGTATCATTTGGCATCTGCCGGGTATGACCTGCAATGTAATAAGTTGTGTACTGTACGCTTGAGCCGCAAAATATTGCTGGGTTTGCCATCGTACAGCCTGGGGAAATTATGCAGGCATTTAGGTATTGACAATGAAAGCCGCCACCGTGCGATGGGCGATGCCGATGCTACTGCCGAGTTGTTTAACATGCTATTGCGTAATGATAAAGACGACCATATTAAACAAGCGTTAAAAGCAAATTCAAAAGAGCAGGTACTGCCGCCCAATTTGCCTAAAAAAGCTTTGCTCGAGTTACCAAGCACACCCGGGGTATATTATTTTCACGATGAGAAGGGTAAAGTGATTTATGTGGGTAAGGCCAAAAATTTAAAGAAGCGTGTGAGTAGCCACTTTACCGGTAATAACCCCGGTCAGCAGCGACAGGAATTTTTAAAAAATATACACCAAATAACCCACCAGGTTTGTGGGACCGAGCTAATTGCTTTTGTATTGGAAGCGGTGGAGATAAAGCGCCTATGGCCCAAATACAATCGTGCCATGAAACGTTTTGAGCACGCCTATGGTTTATATGCTTACGAAGATCAGCGTGGCTACATGCGCCTTGCTGTGGATAAGCACCGTAAACATACCGGCACTATTTATACCTGTAATACCTTGTTTGAGGGTAGGAGTATTGTAAATCAGCTGATAGAGCGGTTTGCGCTGTGCCCTAAATTTTGTTTTATACAAACCAATACTGCTACTTGTACGGGTGTGGCAACTGATCAGTGTGCCTGTACCGGTATTGAACCCGCTGACACATATAACCAAAAGGTAGCACTCGCCATAGCCGAACTGAACCAGGCGCTGCCCACCTTTGCTATCCGTGATGAAGGGCGTACAGACGATGAACATAGCTGCATACTGGTAGAAAAAGGCAAGTTTTATGGCATGGGTTATATATCGCATTACTTTCAGGTAGAAGATGTGCAGCAGCTTAAAAACCACATCACCCCATATCCGGGTAACGACTACATCCGCAACCTCATCGCCGGTTATGCCGATAAGTTTCCACAGCGTAAAGTTTTATTTTCTTAGTACGTTATCACTTCGTTGGCCTATTTATAATCTTAGTTATACATCGCCACTGGCATCATAATTGGTAAGTTTTAATCACATCAAAAATTAAACACTACCATGAACAGCATCAATCAAGAACAACCTGAAGATAATTTCAAAGATTTAGACGGCTCGGAAGCGATAACCAAGCTTAAAGAGTTGGCAGAGGACGCCAAAACCTGTTTTTTTACCAGTAACATCAAAACTGGACTTCCTTCGTCTGCGCGACCAATGACGGTGCAGGAGGTTGACGACCAAGGCAACTTGTGGTTTTTAATAGCTAATGATAGCGAAACTTACAAAGAGCTGCAGTCGGAGCCTTTGGCGCAGCTTTTTTTCCAGGGTTCAAAGTATTCTGACTATCTGAATGTATATGGCATTACGACCCTTAGTGCCGATAAAGAAAAAATTAAACAATTTTGGAAGCCCATCCTGAAAGCCTGGTTTACCGAAGGCGAAGACGATCCGCGGATAGCAGTTGTAAAGGTAGACCCAACAGAAGCCTATTATTGGGACAACAAGCATGGTAATGCTGTAGCTTTTATTAAACAACTGGCCGGAGCGGCAATTGGTAAGACCCTCGATGATTCAATTGAAGGGAAAATTGAGATAGAATAAGTGAAATAGCCTTACAAGGAAATTTGTAAGGCTATTTTTTTTCTATAGCTTTTTTATAGAGCTCGCCAATCGTAATCTGGCCATCTTTTGCTACACGTCCACTTTTTATCAAAACATACTTTTCAGATGTGCCTTCAATCGGCCCGTTAATATCACATTTGCAGGTTGTTATAGAATCTACCGACACAAAGCTCAAGTCTTTATTTATCCTGGTAAATTCGTTACACAAAAAACCACAGCCAGATCCGCACTGGCCAACCGGTAAAAATACCTTTTCAATAAATTTGCCGCTTTTAGTGAATGTACCCAGGTAAGGCATTTGTGTCTCTGAAGGTTCGAGCCAGATTAATTTGTAAGAGTCTGTAGTATCGGGCAGTATACCATAAGAATAAGTCTCATTTGGGTATGCAGATTTTACAAACTGATTGTCAGACTTTGTAAATCTGACACACTTCTTCAGATCAATCGTAATAGTCAGTGGAAGCTGTAATGTTTTAAACTTTGTCAAAAATGATCTGAAATCCGTTGCGACGGAAGGTGCTGCAACTTTGTAAGATGTATTGACAAATAAGATTATAAATAAAGTAAGCCTGGCAATTAATCTCATAAGGCGCTTTGTTATATAATTCCCGATTTTTCTAATTCCACCTGCATTTCTTTTTGAAGTTTAAGAGCTTCGGCACGCGCAGCATCGGCAAAATCTTCGCCACTACCGGCGTAAATAATCCCTCGGGATGAGTTTACCAGCAAGCCGCAATCTTTGGTTATACCATATTGGCAAACATCTTGCAGGCTACCGCCCTGGGCGCCTACGCCGGGCACTAACAAAAAGTTGTCGGGGGCGTACTTCCTTATTTCTGTAAACTCTGTGCTTTTTGTGGCACCCACTACATACATTAGGCGGTCGGCACCAGCCCAGGTGTTGGCTTTTTTAATTACGGTTTCATAAAGATGTCCATCCTCTGTAGGCAGGTATTGAAAATCTTTGCTACCTATTGATGATGTCAGCGCAAGAATGATTACCCATTTACCATCGTACTTTAAATAAGGGGTAACACTATCATTACCCATGTAAGGCGTTACGGTAATGGCATCAAAGTTCATTCCTGAAGTACTTTCGTCAAAAAAAGCACAGGCATATTTGTCAGATGTATTGCCAATATCGCCGCGTTTGGCGTCGATAATACTTAAGCAGTCTTTAGGAATGTATTTGCCGGTGGCTATAAGGCTTTGCAGGCCTTTAACCCCATACGCCTCATAAAAGGCCGAATTAGGTTTATAAGCCACACAGAGATCTTTGGTAGCATCAATAATGCGCTTATTAAACTCAAAAATAGGGTCCGGGTATTGCTTTAAAAATTCGGGTATCTTGTCTATATCAGGATCCAAACCAACGCATAGAAACGATTTTTTTTGTTTGATCTGGTCTACTAATTGCTGGCGTGTAATCATTGTAATGAGAAGCGATAATATTTAAACACCAAAAAAACTAAAAATTAGCTGAAGTGTTATTTTAATGTAGATATTTTTTTTAAAAGTTTGATTTTATAATATTATTGATTAGACTTGCACTGTTTTCCTTTGAGTTTTTCTTGCACTAAAGAATAATTTTAAATCCCCGCGATATTTTCAAATTTCACCAGGTTTAAACAGTGCAAGAGTAAGCTGCAAACTAAAAATTTCTTATTTCAAATAGCTGAGTATACATACATAACTCACGAGTAACAACCCCTTTTTGACACCATAATTCATATATGTCTGATACAACCGAATTGAACGACAAGCTCGTTTCTGAGTTGCGCGAAATTGCCAAAAGTTTAGGTATCCCTGAAGCTGACTCTCTAAGAAAGCCGGACCTGATTACAAATATTCAACAAATGCAGCAGTTAATTGATGCTGCCCGTACGCAACAACAAGTAGTAGAAGATAACTACGCCCCGGTAGATGGCCCTAAAGATGAGGCCGCCGAAAAGAAACCCCGCGCCCGTTTACGTACTGCTAAAGGTGCAAGCTCTACTAAGCCGCGTGTTGAAGTGCATTTAGACGATACCAACCTATTTGATGCTCAGGATGATGAGCCTCAAAATGAAAATGAGCCTGAAGAAAATCAACAAGTGGAAGCCGTCGCTGAAACACCTCAACAAGAGGGAGAAATAGCTGCAGGTTCAACTGCTGAGCCTGTCGCTGACAATCGCCCTCAAAAATTTGAGCGCCGTGTGCAACAACAAAAAGCGCCGCAAGAGCCTGCTATAAATTTAGATTTTGATAATGTTATTGTTAACGAGGGTGTGTTAGAGATTATGCCAGATGGCTACGGTTTCCTCCGTTCGTCTGACTATAACTATCTTACATCTCCGGATGATATTTATGTATCGCAATCGCAAATAAAACTATTTGGTCTTAAAACGGGTGATACAGTACGTGGCAGCATCCGCCCACCAAAAGAGGGCGAGAAATACTTCCCGTTAGTACGTGTTGAGGCTATTAACGGCCGTGTACCAGCAGAGGTGCGCGATCGTGTACCGTTTGATCACTTGACGCCACTTTTCCCGTCAGAAAAATTGCATCTATTTACAGATCCGAGTAACTATTCTACACGCATCATGGACCTTTTCTCGCCAATAGGTAAGGGTCAGCGTGGTTTAATAGTGGCGCAGCCTAAAACTGGTAAAACCATGTTATTAAAGGATGTAGCCAACGCTATAGCTAAGAACCACCCAGAGGTATACCTGATTATTTTATTGATTGACGAACGCCCGGAAGAGGTTACAGACATGGCCCGTAGTGTACGCGCTGAAGTTGTTTCTTCGACGTTTGATGAGCCTGCTGAGCGTCACGTTAAAATTGCCAACATCGTCCTCGAAAAGGCAAAACGTATGGTTGAGTGCGGTCATGATGTTGTAATTTTGTTAGATTCTATTACCCGTTTGGCCCGTGCTTACAATACAGTAGCACCTGCATCCGGTAAAATACTATCCGGTGGTGTTGATGCTAACGCGCTGCACAAACCTAAACGTTTCTTTGGTGCGGCCCGTAATATCGAAGATGGTGGTTCATTAACCATTATAGCTACAGCATTGACGGAGACCGGATCTAAAATGGATGAGGTTATCTTTGAAGAGTTTAAGGGTACCGGTAACATGGAGTTACAATTGGATAGAAAACTATCTAACAAGCGCGTGTTCCCTGCTATTGATATTACAGCATCAAGTACCCGTAGAGACGATTTGTTAATGGACAAAGAAACCCTGCAACGTATCTGGATTTTACGTAACCACCTGGCTGATATGAACTCGATAGAGGCTATGGAGTTTTTACAAAGCCAGGTTAGAGGCACAAAAACCAACGAAGAATTCCTGATTTCGATGAATTCATAATTAGTTAAGAGCTTTAATAAGTTTATTGGGTTGATTAGGTGAGCAGTTTAACTGTGGGCTTAACCAACCCAATTTGTTATGCACCAACACTAACTTAATCATCGCTTATTGATTTATTAAGTTAATTCTGATACCTTCACCCCCTGAAATGAAGAAACGGGTAAAAAAACACGTACCTAACGCTATCACTTGCGCCAATTTGTTTAGCGGCTGCGTAGGTATTGTATTTGCTGTTCAGGGCGACTTGATAAGTGCTGCTTATGCTGTGTTTTTGGCCGCTATTTTTGATTTCTTTGACGGATTTGCAGCACGCGTTTTACAGTCATTTTCTGGCATTGGGAAGGATTTAGACTCACTAGCCGATGTGGTAAGCTTTGGGGTTTTGCCATCGGCGATATTGTATCAGCTTTTTTTACAGGCGCCCCAGTTAGGCAGTATAAGTCAGTTTTTAAACTTTTCTGGATTTTTAATAGCCGTATTTTCAATGTTAAGGCTGGCTAAGTTTAACAACGATACCCGTCAGTCCGACATATTTATAGGTTTGCCTACGCCAGCTAACGCTATCTTAATAGCATCATTCCCTATGGTGATAGATCAGCGACCCGCGCTGGCGCAGTATGTATTAAACCCCTATGGTTTAGCCATTTTTGTAATAGTAATGTGCGCATTACTAGTTGCCGAGCTGCCACTTATGTCGCTTAAATTTAAAAATAAAGATTTCAACAAAAATATTTATCGCTATTTACTGCTGTTGTTTTCAGCAATATTGATACTATTTTTTAAATTTGCGGCAATACCGGTGATTATATTTATCTATATCGCCTTATCAATAGTTCAATTTAAAATAGCTAATAATAATTTGATAAGTAGCCCCAAAAAAGTGGGGTAATATTTTATCATAATTAACATATAAACCACTCCATGATGATTTTTCAAGCAGAAATTGATGTAATGCCAAAAAAAGAAATACTTGATCCGCAGGGCAAAGCCGTAACCGGAAGTATGAAAAATTTGGGTCTTGCCGAAATTCAGAATATCCGTATCGGTAAACACATTTCTCTGCAAATTGAGGCCGAAAGCGCAGATATTGCTGAGCAAAAAGTTGATCAGGCTTGTAAAAGTTTGTTGGCTAACTTAATTATGGAAAGTTATACCTTTAAGATAGCGCAGCTTTAAATAGCTGCTTCTTTCTCTGCTTTAATTTGTTGTAAGGCTACGGTACTGGCTGTTATAAATGCCTGTAACTGTTCAAACTTTCCTATTAGATCCATTCCATCAGGATTGCCGTTTTTGCAGTCGTGCTCTATTTGCTGCACAAGGGCCTGGCTGTTAAGCATGCCAAAAAATCCCAGGGTAGCCTTTAGCTTGTGTGCCGCGGCACCTGCTGTGGTCCAATCCATTTCGTCAAAAGCGTTGCCAACGTCATGTAATGATACCGGTGTTTGCTGCAAAAACATGTCAATTGATTCAACGATAAATTCGTCGCTGCCGTCAGCTATTTCTTCTAAAAGGGTTAAATCAAGATCGAGGTTGCTTAGATCAACTGGCATATTTTCTTAAAAGTTATAATCAAATTTATAATTTTTTTACTATTAAGCTATCTCTTAGCTCATTTTTTAGTTGCAGATTGGTTTTATTAAATTGAGGGTGGATAAAATTTGGCGCTATCTCTGCAAGCGGCTCCAAAGTAAACCTGCGCTTGTGCAGGTGTGGATGGGGTATCTGCAACGTGGGCTCATCAATAATATCGTGGTTATAGTATAAAATATCTATATCAATAATTCTTGATCCCCATTTCTCATCACGCTCTCTGCCCATAATTTGCTCTATAGACAATATTTTATCTAATATAATTCGGGCGGATAGATCTGTTGTTAGTTCTACAACCATGTTCAGGTAGTCCGGCTCATCCGTTTTACCCCATGACTGTGTTTCGTATACAGACGACGTTACCACGGTTGGTGCAATATCATAAGCTATATGCATAATAGCTTGTTGCAGAAACATTTTGCGGTCGCCAAGGTTACTGCCTAGTAGTAAAAAAACGCTATTCATTTGTTGTAACAAATATTATGGACAATGCTCTTAGTATTATACCCATAGATTATTAAGTTTGCATAGATATAATATTTATAATAGTAAATGAAGCAATTTTTCAAATTTGTATTGGCCACCATTGTTGGCATAATTGTGTCTACAGTAATTATCGTGATAATTTTTGTAGCAATTATTGGCGGAATCGTAGCTTCGGCGGGTAGTGATAATGCGGTGAACGTTGAATCTAATTCAATTTTGCATATTGACTTAAAATACGCCATACCAGAACGTACAGCTAAAAATCCGTTAGCAGATCTGGGAATATTGGGTTTCGGCAGCGAAAAATCGATCGGTCTTAAAGAAATACTGACCAATATTAAAAAAGCTAAAACAGACGATAATATTAAAGGCATTTTCCTTGATGAAAGCTATATGGCTGCCGGCCAAGCCACTACGGAAGAAATTCGAAACGCGCTGTTGGACTTTAAAAAATCGAAAAAATTTATTGTAGCCTACGGCGAAGTTTTTACTCAACGCTTTTACTACCTGGCATCTGTTGCTGATAAAGTTTACATTAATCCAAAGGGATACTTTGAGTTTAACGGCTTTGAATCAAAAGTGACTTTTTTTAAAGGTGCTTTAGACAAACTGGGGATTGAGGCACAGGTAATAAAGGTTGGAACGTATAAAAGCGCTGTGGAACCAATGATACTTACCAAGATGAGCGATGCTAACCGTCTACAGGTAACATCCTATTTAGGTTCGATGTACGATCATTTCCTGACATCAATATCCAAAAGCCGGGGAATTAATAAGGATACGTTGTTTAACTACGCCAACCAGATGGTTATTCAGCAGCCTGAAGACGCTTTAAAATATAAACTGGTTGACGGGCTTAAGTATAAAGACGAGTTGTTAGCTGAGCTTAAAACACACTTAGGTGTTGATCAAAAGAAAAACATTAACAGCATTGATTTAATAGACTACGGCAAAGCTGATGAAACCGCAGCCGATGCTTCAGGCAATCGCATAGCGGTGATTTACGCTTCAGGAGAGATTGCCAGTGGCGAGGGTGATGACAATAGCATAGGCTCTGAAACAATATCGAAAGCTTTGCGCAAAGTACGTACGGATAGTAAAGTTAAGGCGGTCGTACTGCGGGTAAATTCGCCGGGCGGCAGTTCGCTAGCCAGTGATGTGATCTGGCGCGAGGTGGCCCTTACTAAAAAGGTCAAGCCAATTATTGTTTCTATGGGTGATGTTGCCGCGTCCGGCGGTTATTACATCGCGTGTGCTGCAGATTCGATTATTGCGCAGCCAAATACCATTACTGGTTCTATAGGTATATTTGCCATTCTACCGAATCTTCAAAAATTATTGACCGACAAGTTAGGTATTACATTTGATGGTGTTAAAACGGGTCAATTTGCCGATCTGGGTGACAGCAGCCGCCCGCTTACCCCGGCAGAGCGCGCTATATTACAAAATATGATCAACCATGGTTACGACGACTTTACAAAGGCTGTTGCGACCGGCAGGCATAAAAGCCAGCAATATATTGATAGTATAGGGCAGGGCCGTGTATGGACAGGTGCGCAAGCGCTTAAAATAGGTTTGGTTGACCGTCTGGGTAATATTAACGACGCTGTTAAATCTGCGGCTAAAATGGCTAAGTTGAAAGACTATAAATTGGTTACTTACCCCGAGCAAAAAAGCGTGTTAAGCAAACTGGGCGAGAGCCTGAGCGCGGAAATTAAAACCCGCATACTACAGTCAGAACTTGGCGAAGATTATAAGGTTTACGAGCAGATAAAAAATATCAAATCGAAAATGCGCCTCCCAATGGCCCGTATGGAGTATGATGTAGTGGTAGAGTAGGTTATGCTGCAATATAATTGATGGCCGATAGTTCATAAACTATCGGCCCTTGTCTTTTGATAGAAACTATGAACTAAAGTGAACCTTTTGTACTTTTATCGCTTTATCTATACATGGAAAATAAACCTATAGCCCGTAAACTCCGCCTGCTATCGCAACTCATGGAGCTTCATGAGGTTAATCCTTTCAAAATAAAATCCATAGCTAACGCTGCTTTTGCAATAGACAAGTTGCCTTATTTGGTGTCAGCAAAGTCTTTCGAAGAATTGTCTACCATTTATGGTATTGGCAAAAGTGTAGCCACAAAAATTATTGAAGTAGTACAAACCGGTACTATACAAGAGCTTGAAGAGATTTTGGCCGCTACACCTGCTGGCGTTGTCGAAATGATGGCGATAAAAGGCATAGGTGCAAAAAAGGTGGCCGTAATTTGGCGGGATATGGGTATTGAAACCGTGGGTGAGCTTTACTATGCCTGTAATGAAAACCGCCTGATAGAACTAAAAGGCTTCGGTTTAAAAACCCAGGAAGAGATACGCAAGGCTATAGAGTTTAGAATGGCCAGCAGCGGTAAATTTTTATATCATCAGGTTGAGCCGGAAGCCGATATTATTATAGGTAAAATAAAAGATACATTTGATAACGCTTTAATGGAATTCGCCGGCGAGTACCGCCGCCTTTGCGAAGTAATTAATGTACTCGAGCTTGTTGTAGGTAGCCGCGATTGTGGAATGGCCCTGCACACCATACTCCACTCAGAAATTTTGGTTAATGCCGTTAATGAGGATGGACATGTAAAAGGCGAGACCGCCAATGGGTTAAACGTCATTATCTGGGTAGTTGAAAAACGTCACTATTTTACTAAGCTGTTTTTGCAAACAGGTAACGATGAGCACGTAAAAGCGGTGCTTGACCGTGGCGCAGAAGATGCAGACCAGCCGGAGAACGAGGAAATGATTTACCATAAAGCGGGATTAACCTTTATGAAACCCGAACTGCGTGAGGGTGTCACTTTTATTGATCGCGCCGCCAAAGACCAGCTACCACAGTTAATATCTTATAATGACCTGAAGGGCGCGTTACACAATCACAGTACCTGGAGCGATGGTGTAAATACGCTGGAGCAAATGGCGGTGTATTGCCGCGATGAATTAAAGTTAGAGTACCTGGGCATTTCAGATCACAGTAAAACCGCGGTTTACGCCAAGGGTTTGAGTATTGAGAGGGTATTGCAGCAACATGTGGAGATCGATCATCTTAACAAAAAGATAAATGATTTTCATGTGTTTAAAGGCATTGAGTCGGATATTTTAAATGATGGCTCGCTGGATTACCCCGAAGAAATATTAAAGAAGTTTGATTTTGTGGTGGCATCTATACATGCTAATTTAAAAATGAGCGAAGAAAAAGCCACTGAACGCTTGTTGAAAGCGATAGAAAATCCTTACACAACTATGCTTGGCCATCCCACCGGCCGTTTATTACTTAGCCGCAACGGTTACAGTATTGATTATAGAAAGGTAATAGATGCTTGTGCTGCTAATAATGTAGTGATAGAGATTAATGCTAACCCGCTACGTTTAGACCTTGACTGGCGCTGGCATCAATATGCCCTGGAAAAAGGCTGCTGGCTATCTATCAATCCAGACGCTCACCGAACGGAGGGGTTTAGCGATATGCATTACGGTGTCATTGTTGCCCGCAAAGGCGGATTATATAAAGAAAGATGTTTAAATGCCTTATCATTGCAAGAGATAACAGCGCATTTTAATTCAAAAAAGAAATAGGCACATGATAATTGAAGAACTTCGGGATCATCAAAACACCATACAAAAGGTAATTGACTCGCTAGTGCCGGATATTGAAAAGGCTTGCGAAATGATGACTACAACGTTACAGGCCGGTAACAAAGTCTTAGTAGCAGGCAACGGTGGCAGCGCTGCGGATGCCCAGCACATAGCCGCCGAACTTAGCGGCAGGTACGTTAAAAACCGCAAGGCCTTACCGGGTATTGCCTTAACAACAGATACTTCTGCCCTCACCGCGATAGCTAATGACTATGGCTATGATTACGTATTTGCCCGCCAGCTAGAAGCGCTGGGCAGGCCCGGCGACCTTTTCATTGGCATATCAACCAGCGGTAACAGCGAGGTTGTTTTACGTGCGTTAAAAACCGCGAGAGAGCTGGGTTGCAAAACCCTGGGCCTGTCTGGCCGTGATGGTGGTAAGATGAATGGTCTTTGCGATTTGAACATTGTGGTACCGGCCGAAACTACCGCGCGCATACAAGAAATGCACATACTGATAGGGCATATTATTTGCCAGGCAGTTGATGATCTTTATTAACCTTCCCAATGATAGCAAACCTTGAACAAGTACTGTTAGAAAAAATTTCTGATCTGGAAACCTTAAAGTGTAAGGTTGAATATTGGAAGCTGGAAGGAGAAAAGGTGGTTTTTACTAACGGCGTGTTTGATTTGCTGCATATAGGGCATATTACTTACATGGCAAAAGCTGCCAGTTTGGGTACCAGGTTTATTATAGGTTTAAATGCCGATGCATCTGTAAAACGACTAAAAGGGGAGAGCCGGCCGGTCAACGATCAGGCTAACAGGGCCGCTTTACTGGCCGCGTTGTTTTTTGTTGACGGCATAGTTATTTTTGAAGAGGATACTCCGCTCAATTTGATCAGCACACTATTACCTGACATATTGGTAAAAGGGGCCGATTACACTATAGATAATATTGTTGGGGCCAAAGAGGTTTTGGCTAACGGAGGTGAGGTGAAGACAATTGACCTGGTTGAAGGATACTCGTCTACTTCTATCATCGAGAGGATCCGCAACCAAGCTAGCTAAAAGCGAATCGTTATGAAGATACTGGTTATCCGTTTTAGTTCTATGGGCGACATCATTTATACTACCCCGATTGTGCGCTGCCTTAAAAAACAGATCCCCGGTGCCGAGGTGCACTTTATTACCAAGCCTGCCTTTAAATACATTTACGACAACAACCCATACGTTGATAAGTTGTTGCTGCTTAAGCCTAACTTGTCAGATACCATTGCTGATATTAAAGCCGAAGGTTACGATCACATCGTCGATTTGCATAACAACCTGCGCACCGCTACCATAAAGTTGCGTACCGGTATAAAATCATCAACTTATAAAAAGCAAACTATACGTAAGTGGCTTAGCCTGACATTTAATTTAAAACTGGTGCCGCCCGTGCATTTGGTTGATCGATACATGCTCGCTGCATCTGTTTTAGGGGTGGTAAACGATAATCAGCCGATAGATTATTATACAAGGGGTGATCATCAGCTTGATAAATTATTGCCGGCGTCGCACCAAAATGGCTATGTCGCTTTTGTAATCGGTGCAACGCACTTTACCAAACGTATGCCCAATGAAAAAATTATTAATCTATGCCGGCAAATAAACCTGCCGATTGTTTTGTTAGGCGGTAACGATGTTAAAGGCAACGGCGAGATGATTAAACAGGCCCTTGGCAATAATATTTATAATGCCTGTGGTGTAACATCTTTAGACGAATCTGTATTTTTGGTATCAAGGGCGACTAAACTAATAGGTTTTGACACAGGATTAACGCACATCGCTGAAGCCTTTAAGGTACCGATTGTGTCCGTTTGGGGCGGTACCGTGCCCGAGTTGCTTGGTGTGCAGCCTTACAAGGTAAATGAGGTTTTAGTTGCCGGTGTGGAGCTGCCATGCAGGCCCTGCTCAAAATTTGGTTTACCAGCCTGCCCGCTGGGCCATTTTAAATGTATGTATGATATTGCTAATAATGAGATAGCTGATTTTATAAATGCATAATGATGATAAATAAAATAACGGTACTAACACTGTCACTGAGTATAAGCGCCTTTTGCGCTAAGGCTCAAAAGCTAGAGTACGGGCTTAAAATATCGGGCGGCTTTGCCTATCAGCAAATCAGTAATAAAGATATCTTGTCCACCGGCTCTGTTAAAACGTTTAATATCCGCGGTATTGCCCAAATGCCTATCGGCAAACAGTATTGGATTGAAGGGGGGGTAGGGTATGTAGGTAAAGGATCTGTTGTATCTATAGACGCTTTGACAACCACCACGCTTTTAAATTATGGCGAGTTAACCGTGAGCGCCTTGCGCAAATTGACTTTTACCAATATCGGCGTGTTTTATTTAGGTGTGGGCCCGTATTTAGCCATGGGTTTAAATGGCACGCTTGATTATGAAACACCCGGCAGCGATACAAAAGACAAACTGCTATTCGGCAAAGATAATGACGTGATGAAATTTGACGCAGGCTTATACTTTACCACAGGTTTTGAGTTTCGTAATAGGGTAACATTTAATATTGGCTACGCACTGGGGTTAAACAATATTGCATCAGATCCTCAACGCGGTTCCGGAACAACCGTCGTCAAAAACCGAGAATTTTTAATTGGCTTAGGCTACCGTTTTAGATAAATACATATCCTATGAAAAAGCTTTTACTGATAAGACACGCTCAAGCTACACACGAAACCGGTTTGGTTGATTTTGAACGCCCATTAAAACCATCAGGCCTGCAGGACGCTGCCGTGATGGCCGGCCGTATAAAAGAAAAAGGCCTGGTGCCGCAAACATTGATATCCAGCCCTGCCTTACGTACTATTAGTACGGCAAACGTCTTCTCGCAGCATCTAGATATTGCACCGGCCCAAGAAAAAGCAAGTATTTATGATGCTAGCCAGGATCAGCTGCTGGATATTATCAGCATGCTTAATGACGACCAGGATTTTATTGGCTTGGTTGGCCATAACCCCGGGATAGGGCAGGTACTATACTCACTCACCGGCGAGACGCGCGACGTGCCCCCCGGCGCTGTTGCGCTCATAGAATTTGCCGCAGATACCTGGGCAGCTATAGGGAGCAAAAGCGGTAAACTGGCCTTTTACGATGCGCCTTAATGTTATAAAGTTGTTAGTCTGAGCATAGCGAAGAATCAGCAACCTGGATAATCGTCGCTCGCTACATCCTTCGCTGTGATCAGAATGAAAAAATTCATTGTTCTTTTAAAAGTAGCTCCGCTATGGCGATATCCTCTGGAAAGGTGATCTTGATATTCCGGTAATCACCTTCTATCAAGTTTATCTTTACGCCCGTCGCTTCTACCACGCTGGCATCGTCAGTAAACCTGTTTTCGTAAGCCTGGTGATATGCGCTTTTAATCTGCGCGAATTGAAATGTCTGTGGCGTCTGCACCAGGTAAATCTCATCGCGGTTTAAGGCAGTTGATGTATCAGCTTTCTGTTGCCGTATAGAATCACGGCTTTTTACTGCAACAACGGCATTGCCGTGCTCAGCGGCGTGTGTATATGATTTGTCGATGACGCGGGTACTTGTGAACGGTCTTACCGCATCCTGTACTGCTATCACAGAATTTTCATCATCAATCAAGTCCAAACCGTTTTTCACGGAATGAAAACGAGTTTCGCCGCCACTTACCAGTTGATGTGGCACCACAAACTTGTGCGTTTCACAAAGTTGGTACCAGTAATCGTGGTAACTGGAGGGTAGCACCAATATAATATTGGGCCTGCTTTCGCTGGTGTGAAAGGCGAGCACGGTATGCATCAACACAGGCAATCCGTTAATCGTCAAAAATTGTTTGGGAACAACCGTCCCCATCCGGGTGCCTGAGCCACCAGCAACAATAATGACGTAGTTTGAGACCTGAGATTTAAGAGTTGAGATTTGAGACATTGGATTGTTGAGGCTAAATATCTTAATAAAACTATAAAATAAAAAATGTGAGACCACTACTGATCTCACATCTTAAATCGAATGTCTCAAACCTAGCAATTAGATAATCAGCATGGCGTCGCCATAGCTGTAGAAACGGTATTTTTCTTTGATAGCAACTTCGTAAGCATTCATCACCTTCTCATAACCACCAAACGCGGTGATCATCATCAACAAAGTCGACTCTGGAGTATGGAAATTGGTAATCATTGAATTAGCTATGCTGAATTCGTACGGTGGAAAAATGAATTTGCTGGTCCAGTCGTTAACAGACTTTAATGACTTGTTAGCAGACACTGCTGATTCGATAGCACGCATACTGGTGGTGCCCACCGCGCAGATACGCTGCTTATTTTCAAGAGCCTTGTTTACAATAGCAGCTTGCCTTGGCTCTATGATAATCTGCTCTGAGTCCATTTTGTGTTTGGTCAGATCTTCAACCTCAACCTGGCGGAAAGTGCCTAAACCAACGTGCAAAGTAACCTCGGCAAACTCAACACCTTTTAACTCAAGGCGTTTCATTAGCTCGCGACTAAAGTGTAAACCTGCAGTAGGTGCAGCAACCGCGCCTTCGTGCTTCGCAAAAATAGTTTGGTAGCGCTCCTTATCTTCGGCGGTTGCTTTACGTTTAATGTATTTAGGTAGCGGTGTTTCGCCTAAAATTTCAACATTACGACGGAACTCTTCATCGGTACCATCAAACAAAAAACGAATGGTACGACCGCGTGACGTGGTATTGTCGACAACTTCAGCAATTAACAAATCATCATCACCAAAATATAATTTATTACCAACGCGTATTTTACGTGCCGGGTCAACCAATACGTCCCATAAACGAAGCTCTTTGTTTAATTCTCTTAACAGAAAAACCTCTATAGTGGCACCGGTTTTTTCTTTATTACCATACAAACGGGCGGGGAACACTTTGGTGTTGTTAAGGATCATAACATCCTTATCGTCAAAGTAATCTAAAACGTCTTTAAAAACTTTATGCTCAATTTTGCCCGAATCTTTATGTAAGACCATTAAACGTGATTCGTCGCGGATATCGGAAGGGTTGTGCGCGATAAGCGACTCTGGCAAATTGAATTTAAATTGAGATAATTTCATGCTTATATATATGAATTTTCAGGGCGCAAATGTACAAATAATTAAATGGAATACACTGATTATGTTGTTGGTTGCGCTGATTGTGAATTTGATTTACTTCATTTTGGTTAAAGTTTTAATATTTTAAGCTTTTAACTAATTGGTGTAACTTAACGGCGCCGCGAACATCTAAAAGGTAACAGCAATCTTTGAAATGAGTTTGCCATATATGAAATCATTTAACAATCGGTAATCAATCAAATAATAGGGGTAATTATCAACAATGATATTTTTAAAACTTTTTAAGGAAAGCTTTTTGTTTGCGCTTGACGCCCTGAGGCAAAACAGACTGCGTACATTATTATCTCTACTGGGGGTAACCATAGGTATTTTTACCATTATAGCGGTGTACTCTGGCGTCGACACATTGCGGGATAACTTGCAGAAAAGTGTAAATAAGCTGGGCAGCAACAGTGTATATGTCGAAAAATGGCCGTGGGTATCAGACGGCGAGTACCCCTGGTGGAAATTTATGCAGCGCCCTGTGCCGAAGCTACGCGACTTTAACGAGCTGCGTCAGCGCAGCCAAACAACCGGTGGCATATCATACGAGATTGGTATTGACGCGCGAACCATTAAATATGGCAGTAATACGGTTGATGGGGCAGAGGTTAATGCTGTAACCCATGAGCACGATAAAACCTGGAATGTGGACCTTCAGGATGGCCGCTACTTTACGGAGTTAGAATCGCAGAATGGGGCACCTGTAGGTATCATCGGTAATGACATAGCAGAGAACCTGTTCCCCGGCGGCACAGGCTTGGGTAAAAAGATAAAAGTAATGGGCAGATATATATCCATTATTGGTGTATTTGCAAAAGAGGGCACGGATATGCTGGGGATATCTGCTGATAAACAGGTTTTAATACCACTTAATTTTGCCCGAAACATTATTGATGTGCAAGCCGAAAGATATCGCCCTTCTATTATAGTACGCGGCAAAGATGGCATACCGGTTGAAGAGGTTAAAGGCGAAATGCGTGGCTTGATGCGCTCTATCCACAGTTTACGCCCTAATCAGGATGACAACTTCGCGCTTAACGAAAGTACGATGCTTACGGCGCAGCTAGATCAGGTGTTTGTTATCATCAACTTAGCCGGCGGCATAATAGGTATCTTCTCTGTACTGGTAGGTGGTTTTGGCATAGCTAATATTATGTTTGTATCGGTTAAAGAGCGTACCAATATCATTGGCATACAAAAATCACTGGGCGCTAAAAATTACTTTATACTGCTCCAATTTTTGATAGAATCAATACTGCTTTGCCTTATGGGCGGGCTTATTGGGTTGGCCGTAGTATACGGCGGCACACTTTTATTAAACGCGCTGGCGGACGTCGAAGTGGTACTTTACATGAAAAACGTTGTAAAAGGAATCAGCATTTCTGTAGGTATTGGTATTGTATCGGGCATTATTCCGGCGTGGTCTGCCTCAAAGCTTGATCCGGTAGAGGCTATCAGGTCTAATTAATATTGAAGATTGGTTTGTAAAGGTTAAAGATTAGTTGCAAGCAAACGATCTTAGCAACAGATTTTAACCACTAACCACTAACCACTAACCACTAACCACTAACCACAAACCACTGACTATTGATTAATGACATAATACTGCGCTACCTTTTCAAAAAATATAGCTGGTACAAAGGGTTTCGTCATGTAGTCGCTCATGCCCGCTGCGCGGGCTTTGTTGTAGGTTTCGGGCATAGCATCGGCAGTAAGCGCTATAATAGGGATGTTGGGATGCAATGCTCTTATAGCAGCGCTAGCTTCAAATCCGTCCATAACCGGCATTTGCAGGTCCATAATAATCAAGTCATAATTACCGGTACGCGCCATTTCCACTGCTATCTCGCCGTTTAACGCCTCGTCCACCTCTGCATGCCACTTCCTTAAAAACCGGGATGCTATTAAAAGATTCATCTTGTTGTCGTCAACAATTAAAACTTTCATGCCTTTTATACTAAAGGCGATAGGCGGGGTAATAACTGGTGGGATAGGGTTAATTTCTGTTAAGGGCAAATCAAAACCAATAGCAAAGCTAAAGGTAGTGCCTACGCCCGGTTGGCTGTCAACCTTAATATTGCTGCGGTGAAGGTTTATGAGTTGTTTGGTTATAGCAAGGCCCAAGCCGGTACCGTTGTTATTATTGCTATTAACAAAAGGCTCCTGCATAAACGGATCGAAAATCATGTCCAGATTATTAGCAGCAATACCTCTCCCTGTATCAGTAATTTTAAATCGTATTACTACCTGGGTGTCACTTACAAACTCAGCTTTAAATTCTATATCGACTTTACCAATTAGCGTAAATTTTACCGCGTTGCTTATCAGGTTATTTAGTATCTGGCTAAGGCGAATTTGATCACCCCTTATAAATTGTGGTATAGCCTGATCTATAATAAGGTTTAGCGCAATATCTTTCTCAGCAGCTTTAGCGGCAAAGCTTCGTTGTATTTGATAAGCAAGTGTATGGATATTAAATTTAAGCTGGTTGAGTTCTAATTTGCCCGCTTCAATTTTATTATAATCTAAAATATCGTTAATAATGGCCAACAGGTTTTCGCCAGAGAACTTTAAAATATTCAAATAATCAAGCTGATCCGGCCGTGGATCTTCACTTAGCAGCAAGTTAGTGGTGCCAATCACCGCGTTCATCGGGGTTCTTATTTCGTGACTCATAATCGACAAAAACTCCGACTTAAAGCGTGATGCCTTTTCGGCCATATCTTTTGCCGATATCAGCTCAAGTGTTGCTTTTTGCTGATCGGTAATATCTTCGCCAATGCTGGTAGTTTCATCTAATAGGCCATTTTCATCATAAGTAAAGGTATTTTGCCAGCTAATGATGCGCTGCTCGCCATTACGGCAAATAACAGGATTAGTGTACTGTTGTGGCAGGGGGATACAATCAAGCATAGTTCTTACGGAATCTTTTAACTCATCAGGGATAAAACTAGTCATCCAATGCAACCCTAAAATTTCGTGTTGGGTGTAACCCAGCAAATTGGCCAGGTATTGATTGCAGAAGATGATATAACCATTAGCATCTATAGACAGCGCTGCGAGCTTTATTGTTTCCAGCACCAGTTTGTATTTATTTTCAGTACGCTTGTAGTCGTTTTCAACCAGCTTTCGGTCAGTAACATCCTGTAACGTTCCTATAATTTTACGTACCTGCCCATTGTCGGTTTTTAATAGCTTTCCGACAATTACACTTATGTACTTAATGGTTTCGTTAGGCGTTATGACTCTGAAAACACAGGTGTAATTTTCAACTTTAGTTGCGCTTTTAAATAGCTGTCGCAGTATAGGCTTATCGTTAGGATGAACATGTTCAAAGAGCAGGCCATGCATATCAATGTCTTCATCCGCCAGCGCGTCCAGTTCAAAAATGTGATAAATCTCTTCCGAGCAAACTAATTTTCGCGTTAAAGTGTTCCAGTTCCAGTTGCCTATTTTAGCTATAGTTTGTGCCTCTATCAGCTCGGCGCGGCCTTTTTTAAGCGCTTTGTCCGATAGCCGAATATCAGTGACGTCCTGTATAATACCAGAGATCCTTTTCAAGGTGTCGTCCTCATTAAAAACCTTGTCGCCAATAACTATTTTAATAAATTTTATCCGGCCGGCAAAAGTTTTAATTCGGTGTTCGTGTTCTTTAATATCAGTTTGGGTTGATGTACGCAGAAATTGGTAGCATGCTTCGCGGTCGTCGGGGTGGCAAAGGTTCATGTAGTATTCAAAAGCATCCGCGCCATCTGGCAGGCACTCTGTATCCATTATAGCCAAAAAGTTTGCCGATAGGGTAAACTTTCGATCTTCGCTTACAAATACCCAGTTTCCAATTTTAGCTACCGTTTGCGCCTCTAGTAGGAGGCGTTCTTGGTCTTGCAGGGCTTCAGCATACTCGTGCTGTTTGGTAATGTCTGATACTGAAACGGTTACGCGGCGAGCATAATTTCCATTAATGTCTAGTACCGGGGTAAGCTTAGCCAAAAACCATTTGCCGGTGCCATGTTCAGATACGTATTCTATTTGAGTAGATTGATGGTTGGCGATGACAAGATCAAGCGCATCGTTAAATTTTTGAGCGCGGGATGTGCCTAAAATATCTGCCAGCGTTTTGCCCACAAGTTGCTTTGGCTCAACAACGTTATAAGTTAGGCTATTGTACCACGCGTTTAGACAAAGTTTATTATCATCAAATTCAAAAATGATATCGTTTAACGAGTTAATGATGGCGTTTAGATGCTCTGGTGTGTAGGTCGACTTTGCAAGTTGTCTGTCGACAGCCCGCCTTATAAATCGCCCGTAAAAAAGGCCCATGGTAAGTGCTA
Source organism: Mucilaginibacter antarcticus (assembly GCF_042686155.1). Lineage (NCBI taxonomy): Bacteria > Pseudomonadati > Bacteroidota > Sphingobacteriia > Sphingobacteriales > Sphingobacteriaceae > Mucilaginibacter > Mucilaginibacter antarcticus. The sequence goes on from NZ_JBHUON010000006.1 coordinate 123,558, forward strand.
CCACCACGGTTATACTTAGTGAAAAGTACAAGCTATAATTATCAATTAATAAAAATAGCCCGCTTGCTAACGCCATTAATAGTTTTTTTAATCAGATTTTAGCACGAATATATTAAAAGGATGGATTGTATCGAAATAACTTTTATAAGACAGCTTTTTTACAATTACATAACCCTTAAAACAGTTTAATTATACGCAGATTTATATATATTTGTTGCTTACACAAAAATCTTTCTATGTCAGGTTCAGCACAATTAACAATAGGTGATAAAACATACGAACTTCCGATTATTGAGGGTTCGGAAGATGAAAAAGCGATTGATATTTCTAAGCTAAGAGATCAGAGCGGTTACGTTACGCTTGATGTTGGATATAAAAATACCGGTGCCACGCAAAGCAGCATTACTTTTTTAGACGGCGAGCTGGGGATACTTAAATACCGCGGTTACCCTATTGAGCAACTAGCCGAAAAATCAACTTTTATTGAAGTTGCTTATTTGTTGATATATGGCGAACTGCCAACCGCTGATCAACTCGCAAAATTCGAATACGAAATAAGCCGCCATACTTTGGTGCACGAGGATATGAAGAAGTTTTTTGATGGTTTCCCGTCAAAATCACATCCTATGGGACAGTTATCATCCTTAGTGTGCTCGTTGTCGGCCTTTTATCCTGAATCATTAAAATCAAACCAAACTAAAGAAGAGCTTAACCAAAGCATGATAAAAATGCTGGCTAAGATGGCTACTATAGTTTCATGGATCTACAAAAAATCATTGGGCCACCCGGTAATGTATCCGTTAAACAAGTTTGACTACGTTACCAATTTCATGAACATGACCTTTGGACAGTTGACCGAAGATGTAGAAATAGACCCGGTTGTAGTTAGTGCCATGAATACCTTATTAATATTACATGCCGATCATGAGCAAAATTGCTCAACTTCTACGGTGCGTATTGTAGGTTCGTCAGAGTCTAATATTTACGCTTCTGTTTCTGCGGGTATCTCTGCACTATGGGGCCCGTTGCATGGCGGCGCTAACCAGGCGGTTATAGAGATGCTGGAGAAGATTAAAGAGGACGGCGGCGATACAGATAAATGGATAGCTAAAGCTAAAGATAAGAACGACCCTTTCCGTTTGATGGGTTTTGGTCACCGCGTTTACAAAAACTTTGATCCACGTGCTAAGATCATTAAAAAAGCTTGCGATGATATATTAGAGAAACTAGGGATTGATGACGAAGTTTTAGAGATTGCTAAACGCCTGGAAGAAGTAGCGTTGAAAGACCCTTATTTTGTCGAGCGTAAGCTTTACCCAAATGTTGATTTTTACTCGGGCATTATTTACCGTGCATTAGGTTTCCCTACGGATATGTTTACTGTACTGTTTGCCCTTGGCCGTTTACCTGGATGGATTGCACAGTGGAAAGAAATGAAACAAAACAAAGAGCCGATAGGCCGCCCTCGCCAAATTTACAACGGGGCTGTTGATCGTGAATATGTAGATATCGCGAACAGGTAATAAACTTTAAATATTGAAAGCCCCTGATTTATCGGGGGTTTTTTGTGTTATAACGGCTTTTATTTCAACGTTGTAAATATCACCACACCTTTACTGGGCAATGAAATTTTGATGCCTTTACCAAGCAGGGTATTTTTAATGGTCCTTTTTTCTAAGGGATAACCACCCGCATCTTTAACCATATCATTTTCAAAATAGTTGAACTGGTGTAAGGTAAGTTTTGTGTCTCCGGGTAACTGTAGGTTAACTTGGTTGGCGGTTTCGGTGGCGTTTACTATAACAAAGGTGTAACCTGTTTTGCCGTTATCGTTAAAGGTTGCGGCGGCACAGCGAAGCCCGCTAACACCGGTGCTATCTGTTTTTAATATTTTGCTGCCGGCGGGTATATATTTTGATAAAAGCGACCACGTATAATACCATGGCCGCAATTTCTCCAATTCCGGTTTGCCCTTTTCTTCGCCAAAGCTGTCCCATAGGCCCCATTCTTTCCATTCATAATCGTTTAGATCGCCATTATTTGACTTTCGCGAAGCCACGTGCATAGCATCGTCTAATGACCAGGCTATCATTCCCGATTGTCCTGCCTGCATACTCTGTACCGCATAATCCACCATCCAAACCCCGTATTGAAATGTGCCTATCATTTTTTGCTGATCTATGGTTTTGCTTTTGCCTTCCAACATACCCGCCTCACCTAAAAAAAAGATTTTATCTTTTCCCTTTGGGTCGTTATCGCTTATATAGTTGCGGTAGTAAGCCATTTCTTTTTCAAAGCCAGCACCGTTTATCTCTTGCGCAGTAGCGTAGTAATGCACCTCGTAAGCATCAATAACGCCCGCCAGTTTTTTATCAGCTATAATTTGCTTTATCCATTCATTGTTCCAGGCAACATCAGGGCCAACTATTTTAATTTGGTCGCGCAGGTTACGGGCTTTTAGTTCTGTATCAAGGTTTAATATGGATGTTTTCCAGGTTGCAAAGCTTTCGGTATACATCCAATCGCCGTTAGGCTCATTGCCAAGGTTATAATATTTAATGCAGGTGTATTTTTTTTGGTTGACAAGGTGCGTCAAAAAATCGCCAATAATAAAAGTCCATCTTGCGTCATACTCTTGTATGCCATCAAATCGTAGTTGCTTTCGGGTTCTATCTACCGCACCCCCTTTGCCCGACGGATCACCCCACTCGCCTAAAACCACAGTGACATTGCGCGACTGACAATAGTCTAATATTTTATAGAGTACCCTGGCAGTCGGCGAGTTGAAATCGTAAACGGGCCTTTCACCAATAGGCGCGGTTTTACAGTATAAGCTGGCGTTGATAACAACGCGTGCAAAACCCAGCTTCATAAAATCAAGCCGCTTGTATGTTTTTTGCCAGTCGGCGTCAGATAAGTCTTTTGTTTCGTAAGGGTCCCATTGTACACCGTTACCTAAATAGGATGTTGCCAGGCTTTCTGCAGGCCTAACTTTAATAACCACCTGCCCGTGTGCATTGCCTGATAAAAGCCACGCGGCTAGGTACAAGATTGATAGAAGGTATTTACTCATGAATGGTTTAAATAGTGCTGTTTAAGCGAGTGGATAGATGCAAGATAATAACAATCCCAGTTTTTCCACTGTAAATGCTTTTATTTAAAAGGTGCAGTTTTTGTGCATTGTGAACTAGAGCGTTTAACATAATCTATCGGACTATGTCTTATGTCAGTACCGTTATTATACTACATATGCGTTATTTATCCTTAAGATAATATTAACCATGTTTGGGTCGAACTAAACAATCCACACAACATGACAACCTTTATCAAAAAATTAAAACTAATACCAGTACTAATGGCTGCGTTTTTAGTCGGGGTAACATCGTGCAAAAAAAACGAGAGCAACCCAAATCCCACAGCCGAAACGCCCGTAGCTAAAATGACAGGTAAGCTTGATGGCAAAGACCTTAATGTATCGGCAGCCAACCTTACCACAACCTATTACACCTCAAGCGGCGATGCGGTAAGCTCTTTGGAAACCTCTGCTGCGCTTGATGCTAGTGGCAGTAAGCTAAATTTTTTTATTGACGATTTGAAAAGTGGCACTATTGCTATTTCGCCCAAGTTAGGTTCATCGGCCAATCCTGGCAATCCCAACCTGAAGGTGCAGGCTACAGTTGGTACGCCGGTGCAAACCTATGTGCAGTATTACAACGGTGGCAACACGTACTACGCGCTGTCGGGCTTTGTTAAAATAGAGATCGATCAAACCAAAGGCTTAACAGTTACCTGGGAGATAAGCTTCAAAGATGCCACCGGCCGTACCTTCACTTCGACAGGTTCATTCTCCATCCCGATATATACCGTTAACCCTAAACCCAAAGCTGAGGTAAAAGACCCAACCCCCGTTGCCGCTAAGCCAACTATTGATAATATAGCACCAAGCAATGGCATAGCCGGCGATACCGTATCAATAGCCGGTACCAATTTCAGTACCGCCTTAGCAGATAATTTGGTGAAATTTAACACTGTCCAAGCTACTGTTATCAGTGCTACCGCTACAAAGTTAATGGTGATTGCGCCACAAGGTGGTACATCTGGCGATTTGACGCTGAAAGTTAAAAATAGCGAGCAAATCACCGGCCCTGCGTTTAATTATATCATCCCGGCTACGTTTACCGCTTTAACACCGGCATCAGGTGCTGTAGGCGATGTTATAACATTAACGGGTACTAATTTCAGTACAACGCTGGCCGACAATCTGGTCACCTTCAGCGGCGTTGCAGGACAAGTTAAAACAGCTACAGCGACAACAATTACTGTTGCTGTACCAGTAGGGGCAATTACAGGCGCGGTAACTGTTACTGTTAAAGGAAAACGGGCTGCTTTAGCTCAGGGCTTTACACCAACGTTTACCGTAACTACTACGCAGCCACCTGCCAACCCTACCGTAATAGTTGGCGATCCGGGTCAGGCTTATATCTTAAATGGTAGCTACTCGGCATTTGCCAAAGCCAGCGATAACGAGGGTAACTTATATGTTGTTGACGAGAATCAACAGCTTTATAAAATGTCGCCGAGCGGACAGATTTTAAAGTCGTTCACCAAAAACGATATCATCTTTAAAGCTATGAACAGCTACAAATGCATAGCTATCACAAGCAACAAAAAAGGCGCTATCCGTGCATTATTCTACTGCCCAACATTTCCGAATGGCCAGGTTGAAATGTATATGGTTGCCATCGGCATCAGTGGCACCATAAGCAAAGAGTTTATAACAACGTTTTCTGACACCAACGTAACCGGTATGGTTTGGGATAATAGCAACTATTATGTACTATCATCAAACTTTAATACTGACGATGTGGTAAAAATTGGCGGAACAGATGGTGCGGCTACTCAATATTTAAAAGGTGGTGCAAATGGTGATTTTAATGGTAACGGGGCCTATAGTATGGATTTAGATGGCAGCAATAATATGTTTGTATTAACCTATACCAAAGGGCCCAATAGCAGCAGTATACCTACAAAACATGCCATATTTAAATTTGACCCTAATAAAACTAAGTCAACTATTTTAGCGTCATATAATGACGGTTATACAAACGGGGGATTGGATACGGCGCGGTTCAGAGATATCCGCAGCCTTGTAGTGTCAAACCAGGATTTATTTGTGGGCGACAACGGAAATTTCCGCATCCGCAGAATAGCGCTGAGTACCAAATTGGTAACCACCCTAGCTGGTAACGGTAAACAATTTGAAGTTAGCAACGGCAACCAGCCTTTGTATGTTGGTGGTTTGCTTAATATAAACATGCGTGGTTCAAACGGATTGATGTTAAACACCTTTTCAAACGCGTTGTACAATTTCTCATCGGGGCAGGTCTCCTTTCAAAAGTTTGTATTGAACTAAGTGTCCTACATAACAAAGAAGGCCGCCCAGTTAACGGGCGACCTTCCTTGTTTATGATATTAGCTGCTAGCTCAAATCAGTGTGATTACTTAATCGCAATGCTCTACTGAGTACAGGTAGGTTTCCATGTTACCAACCGGAAGGGTTACGCTTTCGCCACGGTTTTGCTGCCACCAGAAACGGGCACGTGGTTTTTCGTTGTTACCAATTTCGTTCATGCTTTCAGAGTCAAACAAGCGTCCGTTAACCATTACATACTTAATGTCGTTAGTAGTACGAAAATTCATGCTCTCTAAAGGGTTTCTATTAAGTACAACCAAATCTGCCAGTTTGCCTTTTTCTAATGATCCTATCTCTTTATCCATACCAAGGTAAGTAGCGCCGTTAATTGTAGCTGCACGGATAGCCTGTAGGGGGCTCATTCCGCCTTGCTCCAGCATCCATAGCTCCCAATGTGCGCCCAGGCCCTGTAACTGTCCGTGCGCGCCTAGTTGTATTTTGGTGCCGCCGTCGGCAATAGCCTTGGCCGCTTTTGATACATCTACGTGGCCATACTCGCCATACTCGGATTTAGGTACTCTGCGCGCGCGCGCATCAACGATAGAACGTGGGGTAAAGTTTAATAAATGCTCATCTTTCCAAACGTCAGTACGCTCATACCAGTAATTTTCGCCAAACTGTGTGCCGTAGCTCACAATAAGGGTAGGGGTGTAGGCCGTTTTGCTATTGTTCCAAAGGCTAATTACATCTTTATACACCGGTGTAACCGGGATGCTGTGCTCAATACCCGTATGGCCATCTAATATCATGTTCATGTTGGTAAAGAAGGTAGAGCCGCCTTCGGGCACCACTTCCATACCCAACTGGCGGGCGGCCTCAATAATCTGTTGGCGTTGCTCACGGCGTGGCTGATTATAGCTTTTTACCGAGAATGCACCCACCGCTTTTAAGCGGCGTAAGTGTGATAGTGCGTCGTCCAGACTATTAATTACCACTTTAAAATCACCATCGGCTCCATATAAAATATTACCGGTCGAGTAAACCCTCGGTCCAACCATACGGCCGGCTTTTAGCATTTCAGACTGGCTAAACACCATCTCTGTATTGCTCGACGGATCATGAGCGGTAGTTACGCCATACGACAGGTTTGCAAAATAGCTCCAATCTTGTTGCGGCGATACACCGTCCGGGCTGGGGCGAAGGTGGGCATGCACGTCAATTATACCAGGCATTATGGTTTTGCCGTTAACGTCATAAACCTTGGCTTCGGCCGGTATCTGCACGTCAGCAACTTTGCCTATGGCAACTATCATGTTTTTTTCTACCAGGATAGTGCCTTTTTCTATCACGTCATCGCCATGCATAGTAATAATATTGGCATTGGTAAAGGCTATCATACCTTCGGGCACATCAGTCTTTAATTTTAAGCCGATCTCAATACCGGCAGTATCTGCGGTACTTGGTTTGTCAGCACCGCCTTCTATAAAGGGGATACCGTTCTTTATTTCGCGGCTGTAGTATTTGGGGCCAAGGCTCCAGTTTAACCTTTGGCTGTCTTTACTCCAGTGCAGGAAAGTGCCGGCATCTTTAGTAAGTTTAGTTAATGGAATGGATTTGTTGCCAGCCGATAGATCAAGCGCGCTACCTGTTGAAACTAGGGGAGTGATGTAGCAGTTGAAAAACTCTGTAAAAGCCATCCATTTACCATCAGGGCTTGGTTCAAATTGCGTAGCATATGTTGAGGTATACAAGGTGCGCTGATTGGCACCGCTCAAATCCATTACTTTAAAGGCTTTTTTGCCCCCGTCGCGGCTTTGATAATAAACTTTGCTGTCATCGGGCGAAAAGCGGGGATAAATACCATTGTCCAATATCAACTGCGGCGTGCCACCGGTTATCGGTATAGTGTAAATACCCGGGTTTACACCAAAAGCAAAACCCAATGCCTCATTACCTTCGCCCCGGCGATAAATGATTTTGTCGCCGCGGTTAGAGAATTTTGGGGTGTAATAATAGCCTTTATCAGCAGTTAAACGGGTTACGGCTTTGGTAGTCAGGTCAACCATGTTAATTCCGCCTTTTACGGCATCGCTCCAGGCTACGTAAACCAGGTAACGGCCATCAGGGCTAAATTGAGGGTCGTACTCAAAATCCGTTAGGGTGTCCACGCGCATAGGCACGCCAGAGGGCAGGTCTTTAATATAAACAAATCCGGCAGCGTTAAAGGCTATGCGCTTACCATTAGGTGATGTAGCAACTTGCCTTATCATTTTGGCAGTGAACTCTTCCTGGTAAACTTTTTGAGGGAAATGCACGGCTTCTGTAATACTTTGCTGAGTGCTCACTTCAAATGGGATCTGTACCGCGTTAAGGGTAGCTATGTCCAGGTTCCAGATCTTTCCTTTTGCGTAAAATACAACAGACTTGCTGTCCGGTGTCCAGTCAAAGTTTGGATAAACACCAAAAATGGCCCAGGTTTCCTGCTGATCGTGTGAAAGGTTGTCATAAGCCGGGTACTCTTCGCCGGTATCCATTTTGCGGATAAACAAAACCGATTTTAAACGTATCCTGCGCACAAAAGCCATCATCTTGCCATCTGGCGATAACTGCGGGCGACATGCGCCGCCTGTGCCACCGGTCACGGTTTCAATGTTGCCGGTTTCGCGGTTAAGGCGTTTAATGGCGTATATGCCAGCGTTGGGGTCTTTGCTATACTCAAAAGTTGGGCCTGGCGTAACATCTTCGCTCCAGTACACATATTTGCCATCCGGCGATACAGTTGGTTCGCCTGCATCTTGCTGGTCGTTTTTACGTTTGGTTAGTTGTATACCATCGCCACCGTTTTTATGGTACATCCACATCTCGCCGGCACCTAAGGAGCGCGACGCAGTAAAGTGCTTGCGGGCCACAAGGTAATTGCCATCGGGTGTCCAGGCAGCATTGTTTAACAACCTGAAGTTTTCTTTAGTAACGGAGTGGCGATTGCTGCCATCGGCGTTCATCACCCAAATGTTATCGCCACCTTCACGGTCGCTTGTAAATGATATCATTTTACCATCGGGGCTGAAGCGGGGCTGTACCTCGTACGAATGGCCTGCAGACAACACCGCGGCTTTGCCGCCGGCGATAGGCATGCCGTATATATCACCTAAAAAATCAAACACAATTGTCTTACCGTCCGGGCTAACATCAAGGTTCATCCAGGTGCCTTCGGTAGTAGCTATGGTAACGTTTTTCTTTGGTCCGGGAGGGGCCTCAACGTTCCATTTTTGTGCCTGTGCCTGGCAGGCTAATGCTACCAACGCTATACTAATCTTAAAAAACTTCATCAGTTAATCTTTTTTACAATGGCTAAGATAAAACTATTGCGGCATTTTAGTATAATTTAGCTTAAAAACGTGTTTATTTTGATAGTTTTGACATCGCCATAAAATAAATGACAATACAGGAAATTTTAAAAACCTATTGGAACCACGATGCCTTTCGCCCTATGCAGGAGGATATCATCCAATCTGTATTGTTAGGGCATGATACTTTGGCGTTGTTGCCTACGGGTGGGGGCAAGTCGGTATGTTTCCAGGTGCCGGCTTTGGCAAAAGATGGTATTTGTATTGTTATTTCCCCACTGATAGCCCTGATGAAAGATCAGGTAGAGAACCTCAAACAAAAGGGTATTGAAGCTATCGCGATAACGGCAGGAATGAGCAAGCGCGAAGTTGACATGGCGCTGGACGCCTGCATTTATAACGGGGTGAAGTTTTTGTATTTGTCGCCCGAGCGCCTATTGTCTGACCTGGTGCGCGAGCGGATCAAATACATGAAAGTTAACTTATTGGCGGTTGATGAGGCGCATTGTATATCGCAATGGGGATATGATTTCAGGCCGGCGTATCTGCACATTGCTGATCTGCGAGAACTTCATCCAAATGTGCCTGTGCTGGCGCTTACTGCAACGGCCACGGCCGAGGTTAGACAGGATATACAAGATAAGCTGCTGTTTAAAAATGCGATAGTATATCAAAAAAGCTTTGAACGTAAAAATATTAGCTATGTAACACAGCACGAAGAAAACAAGTTTCGCAAGATGTTGGACATTGCCCGTGGGGTAAAAGGCAGCGGTATAGTGTACGTACGCAGCCGGCGCGAGTGCGCCGAGGTAGCCAAATTGTTTAACGATAACGGTTTCAGTGCCGATTTTTATCATGCCGGATTATCACCCGATGAAAGGTCGAAAAAACAGGAGGCCTGGAAAAATAACAGCACCCGTATTATTGTAGCCACCAACGCCTTCGGGATGGGGATAGATAAGCCTGACGTTAGGTTTGTACTGCATAAAGATCCGCCTGATAGCCTTGAAGCGTATTACCAGGAGGCTGGACGTTGTGGGCGCGATGAGCAAAAAGCCTATGCTATTTTACTTTACAACGAAGCCGACAGGGCAAGGCAGCAAAAAATTTATGAATTGAGTTTCCCATCTGTCGATGAGATCAAATTGGTATACCACCAGTTATCAAACTATTTTTCTATCGCGTATGAGGCAGGCGAGGGGATAAGTTTTGATCTGGATTTGGGTAGCTTTTGCGCTCAATATAAGCTTGATGTTATTAAAACCCTTAACGCTCTTAAATTTTTAGAGCACGACGAATACCTGTCTTTTACAGAAAGCGTGTTTTTACCTTCGCGGTTTAGGTTTGAGGTTTTTAATGAGGAACTATATAATTTCCAGATCCAAAATGCAGGCTGGGACGCGTTTATCAAGGCTATACTCCGGTCATACGGCGGCTCTTTTGAAAACTATGTAAGTATAAAAGAGTTCGACGTAGCAAAACGTGCCAACCTGAGTGTACAACAAGTAATTGAGGGCTTAAAGCAATTAGATCAATACAATATCCTGAGCTACTTACCGCAAAACGATAAGCCCCAGGTTACGTATATAAGGCCACGTCAACATCCCGGTGATTTGCGAATTAACAAGCCGTACATCGCGCAGCGTAAAGAAAACTATTTAAGAAAGATGGAGGCCGTATTTGCTTACTGCGCCGCCAAAAAATGCCGTAGCCAGTTGTTGCTGGCCTATTTTGACGAGCCCAATGCCGACAAGTGCGGCGTGTGCGACGTTTGCCTTGACGAAAAGCGCCGGCAAAATGCCCGCGATATTAATGAGGATATTACCGGCGATATTGCCCAGCTACTCAGCATTGCGCCGCTGGAATTGGACGATCTGGTGCACGCCGTAAAGACGGGGAATGAAAAAGAACGACTGGAGGTTATCCGCCTGTTGCTCGACGCGGGAAAGATCAAATTTAACGGCGATAAATATTATTTGTAAGTTGCGGCGCTTGCAGATATAAATTCGACGTTTGCCGACCGAGCATTTTAAGGCAATGAATGTAACCTGCAATCGGTAATTTTGTCTAATAGATGATTAGAAAACTTAAGTAAGTATTTTTGATCGAATCAAACAGTAAACGCAATAAGGCGTTGGTTAACAAAACACATATTGTCATGAAAATTACACATTATAACCTGTTAGCGATTGTAGCTTCTGCCGCCACGTTAATGTTTACATCGTGCAAAATAAGCTGCGAAAAAGGCTCAGGAAATATCACGACAGATACCAGGACGGTAACTGATTTTAATAAGCTCGATGTTTCGGGCGCGTACAAGATTATCCTAAAGCAGGATAGCTCATTGACTGTGAGCGTTACCGCTGATGATAACCTGCAAAAGTTTATCAAAACCGAAGTTAGTGGCGATAAACTCCGTATAACAACCAATAAGAAAAGTATTTGTACTAGTGGCGACATAACCGTAACTATAGGTGTTAGGCACCTGGAAAAGGTGGACGCTTCGGGCGCGGTTAATGTCACTACAGACGGTAAACTGGTGGCTAAAAATTTTGATTTTGACTTATCAGGCGCTACCAATATCAATATGGATTTAGATGCTGCGGACGTGCACACCGATGGCAGTGGCGTTACCGATATAACGCTGAGGGGGCAGGCCAGCAGGCATGTTATTGCGCTAAGTGGTGGTGGTAAAATTCACGCTTTTGATTTTATAGTGGGTAGTTATGATATATCAACTTCAGGAGCGAGTGATTGTGATATTAATGTGCTGCGTGAACTTACTGTAAACAGTAGTGGCGCATCGTCTATCAATTATAAAGGCAATCCTACAACCGTTAACAACAAAAAAACAGGCGTATCATCAATTAAAAAAGTTGAATAACGGGAGTGGGGGTGTGCGACATTGCATTTTGTGGAATAAAGAGCAATGTCATTTATAATGTGCGGATTTACTTTATAGCAAGAAAAATAGACACACCGGCGCGAAAGGGTGGCCTCTAATAAGCATTACTTAACATCATGGTTTATTTTCTTGCGGCTGGTGTGTCAGTCTTGCAAACAAGCGGAGCTAATTAGAAATAAATTTGTACTTTTGCCCCCTCTAAAATAAGCCATATTTAAACGGCTTGTATTTAATAGCTTAACAAGTACATAAATATTTAATAAAGATGAATATTACCCAGGAAAAGACAGACAACCTGAATGCAACTATAAAAATTAACCTTGCCCCGGCTGATTACCAGGCACGTGTTGAAAAGGCAATTAAAGACCAGGCTAAAAAAGCAAATTTGCCGGGCTTCCGTAAAGGAATGGTACCTGCCGGACATATAAAAAAAATGTACGGTAAAAGCATTTTGGTTGACGAGGTTAACAACCTTTTGTCAGACACGCTAAACAACTACATCAACGAACAAAACTTAAGTGTTTTGGGCCAGCCATTACCGAAGGTTGATGAAAAAGTTGAGTATAACTGGGATTATAATGACGATTTTGTTTTTAACTATGAGCTTGGTTTAGCGCCCGAGTTTGCGATTGATTTTACATCAAAAGATACCATTACCCAATACATTATAAAAATTGACGAGGCAACTTTAGCCGAGCGTGTTAAAAACATCCGCAGAAGCTATGGCAAAATGACAAACCCTGACGTATCGGCAGAGGATGATGTATTATATGCGCAATTAACGCAGCTTTCGCCGGATGGTTCTGTTTTTGATGGTGGCATAAGCAATACTACATCTGTACGTTTAGAGCAAATAGCTGACGAATCAGTAAAAAAATCGTTAGTTGGTGTTAAAAAAGACGACGAGATTGTGGTTGATGTACAGAAAGCTTACAATAACGACGCGGCTAAAATTGCGGCAATATTAGGTATAGAAGAAAGCGAAGCAGCTGATTTAAAATCAAACTTCAAATTGGCTGTTAAAAACGTAAACCGTTTAGCCGAGAGCGATCTGAACCAGGAGTTCTTTGATAAATTATTTGGTGAAGGTGCTGTGACTGACGAAGCGGGTTTTAAAGCTAAAATTACCGAAGAGTTAGAGGGTATGATGCAACAAGACGCTGAGCGTAAATTGCAGAACGATATTTATAACTATGCTATCGACAAAGTTAGCTTTGAATTGCCTGACGATTTCTTGAAACGTTGGTTAAAAGCAACAAACGAAAAGCTAAGCGACGAAGAGTTAGAAGGTGGTTATGCTGATTTTGCAAAAAACCTTAAATGGACGCTGATTGAAAACAAGATCATTACCGAAAACAAGATCGAGATTAAATACGATGAGGTTTTTGCAGCGGCAAAACAAAGCTTAGATCAGCAATTTAGAATGTATAGCCCGCAGCCAATTGCCGAAGAGCAATTAGCACAATATGCGGTACAATATCTTCAAAATAAAGAGAATGCTAATAAAGTATTTGAGGAAGTAAAAGCCCTTAAAACGTTTGATTACATTAAGAGCGTAGCAACACTAGATAAAAAGGATATATTCTTTAACGATTTTAAGGAGTTGGCAAAATAGTACGCCGCTTAATATCGTTTACAGAAAGCATCCTCAAAAGGGATGCTTTTTTTGTAAGATTTAAGTGGCGCGCTAAGTACGTTAAACGTCATTAAACTTTGCAAGGAGGGTAGGCATTTATTTTACTTTAAGCAAACTTTATCATTTAAATAATATTCAACTAAAAACTATATTTATCGCGGGCTTACCCCCGCAAATCAATAATCGAAATATACTACACATTATGAACAGTAATCCAGATAGAAACGAATTCAGAAAATACGCTGTAAAGCATCACCGCATTAGCAGCACGTATGTAGATAAATTTATTGGCGGTGTAAACCGCAGCAACCTGCCAACCGGTATTGCTACCGTTCCGGGTGTTACCGGTATGACGCCTTATATCATTGAAGAGCGCCAGCTTAACATTTCGCAGTTAGACGTGTTTTCGCGCTTAATGATGGACCGTATCATTTTCCTGGGCGATGCCATTTACGATCAAAATGCCAATATTATACAGGCGCAATTGTTATTCCTGCAATCGGCGGATGCTAAACGCGATATTCAGATCTACATTAATTCTCCGGGCGGTTCTGTATATGCAGGTCTGGGTATATATGATACGATGCAGCTGATATCAAACGATGTGGCTACCATTTGTACAGGTATGGCAGCCTCGATGGGTGCAGTGTTACTATGTGCAGGTGCAGAGGGGAAACGTGCTGCTTTACCACACTCGCGTGTTATGATCCACCAGCCATCGGGTGGTGCACAAGGGCAGCAATCTGATATTGAGATTTCTTACCACGAGATCACTAAACTGAAAAAAGAGTTATACCAGATCATTGCAGATCACAGTGGTACATCTTACGAAAAAGTACACTCAGCATCAGATCGTGATTACTGGATGATTGCCGAAGAAGCAAAAGAGTTTGGTATGATTGACGAAATATTAAGAGGTAATAAAACAAAATCAAAGTAATTTGATTAGGATAGTTAGTGGTTAATTAAGTTGGTTAGCGGTTATGTACAATTGGTGACCGGTGACAGAATCAACTTAATTACCATTAGTTGAAGGAGTTGGTTTTGGACAGACCCACTGATGACTTAATCAACTATCAACACCAATTGGTTTCTAAAAACCAATTGTTTAATTTTGCGTAACAAGTTATATCACAATGAATAAAAATAGTAAAGAGATAAGGTGTTCATTTTGCGGCGCAGGCAAGCAAGATTCACTGATGCTTATAGCGGGATTGGATGCACATATTTGTGATAAATGCGTTAATCAGGCAAACGAAATATTAGCCGAGGAATTAAAGGTGCGTAAGGTGAAATCATCACCTTCGTCGCCATCTATCTTAAAACCTTACGAGATAAAGACACACTTAGATCAGTACGTTATTGGTCAGGATGATGCTAAAAAAATATTAGCGGTAGCTACATATAATCACTACAAAAGATTAAACCAGCATATTGATAAGGATGAGGTTGAGATTGAAAAATCAAACATCATTATGGTTGGCGAAACCGGTACAGGTAAGACCTTACTGGCTAAAACCCTGGCAAAAGTTTTAAACGTTCCTTTTTGTATTTGCGATGCTACTGTACTAACAGAGGCCGGATATGTAGGCGAGGATGTTGAAAGTATTTTGACCCGTTTGCTGCAATCTGCCGATTATGATGTAGCCCAGGCCGAAAAAGGCATTGTTTACATTGATGAGGTGGATAAGATAGCCCGTAAAAGCGATAATGCTTCTATCACCCGTGATGTGTCCGGCGAAGGTGTACAACAGGCTTTGTTAAAAATATTAGAAGGTACTATGGTTAACGTTCCACCACAAGGTGGCCGTAAACATCCCGATCAAAAAATGATCACTGTTAATACCAGTAACATATTATTCATCTGCGGCGGTGCTTTTGATGGTATTGAAAAGAAAATTGCTAACCGTTTACGTACTCAAACTGTTGGATATAAATTAAAAGGTAATGATGGCGAGGTTGATATGAAAAACCTCTACAAGTATATTACCCCACAGGATTTAAAATCTTTCGGTTTAATACCTGAGTTGATTGGCCGTTTGCCGGTACTTACCTACCTAAATCCACTGGATAGGGAAGCATTGCACAATATTTTGGTCGAGCCTAAAAACTCGTTATTAAAGCAATACAAAAAGTTATTTGAATACGAAGGCGTTAAGCTTGAGTTTGATAACGATGTGCTTTCATTTATTGTTGACAAAGCAATGGAGTTTAAGTTAGGTGCCCGTGGTTTACGCTCAATTTGCGAGGCGATAATGATTGATGCAATGTTTGAGTTTCCATCGAAAAAGGATGTGAAAAAACTGATCGTCAATTTAGAGTATGCCCTTGAAAAATTTGAAAAGTCTGATCTTAAAAAATTAAAAGTGGCTTAACAACAAAGTAAAGCCTTACGGCTAAATTTGTTATATTAAACTGCAGCCCTGGCCCCGCGCCGGGGTTTACTGTATAAAGGCCCCTCCCAACCCTCCCCGGTTGGGAGGGCTTAAAGTCTCCCCAACCGGGGGAGATTTAGAGGGGGCTAAATGAATAATTATGAACGAAGAATTGAACGTTAAAAAGGAAGCAGAAGGGCTTCTGAAAGTGAAAGAGGTAAATACCCCAATCAGAAAAGGTCTGAAAACAAAAGATGCTATTGTTGCAAACTGGCTGCCACGCTATACCGGCCGGCCGCTCGATCAGTTCGGCGACTACATTATACTAACCAATTTCTCCAGATACATACAGCTATTTTCTGAGTGGAACGATAACGCCCCGATAATGGGCCTTGATAAACCCATGCAAAGCGTTACTGCTAACGGTATCACGATTGTTAATTTTGGTATGGGTAGCTCGGTTGCTGCCACGGTAATGGACTTGCTTACAGCTATACACCCAAAAGCTGTTATATTTTTAGGTAAATGCGGCGGCCTTAAACGCAAAAACAATGTAGGCGATCTGATACTGCCAATTGCCGCCATAAGAGGCGAGGGTACGTCAAACGACTATTTACCACCGGAAGTACCTGCCTTGCCATCATTTGCTTTACAAAAAGCGATATCGACTACCATACGGGATTTTGCGTTGGATTACTGGACCGGTACCTGCTACACCACAAACCGCCGTGTTTGGGAGCACGACAAAAAGTTTAAAAGTTACTTGAAAGCATTACGTGCTATGGCTGTTGATATGGAGACCGCCACTATTTTTACCTGCGGCTTTGCAAACAAGATACCTACAGGTGCGTTGCTTTTAGTGTCAGACCAACCAATGATACCCGAAGGTGTAAAAACATCAGAGAGCGACTCGAAAGTAACGGGCCAATACGTTGAAACCCATCTTAAGGTGGGCATTGAATCATTAAAACAATTGATAAACGGTGGTTTGACTGTGAAGCACTTGCGTTTTTAATATTGAAGGCTGTTGTGCGTCGCGCACTGTGAATACTTATAATTAACCCTTTACTAATTACTACCACCATGTGGCATAACAACATACTCGAAACTATAGGCAACACGCCGCTGGTAAAATTAAATAAAGTGGTTAAAGACATACCAGCAACGGTATTGGCCAAAATTGAGACCACCAACCCCGGTAACTCTATTAAGGACCGTATGGCCCTTAAAATGATTGAAGATGCCGAGAAAAGCGGAAAACTTAAACCAGGTGGCACAATCATAGAAGGTACATCTGGCAATACGGGTATGGGCCTGGCGATTGCGGCGGTAATTAAGGGCTATAAATGTATTTTTACCAGTACGGATAAGCAATCCAAAGAAAAATTTGATGCTTTGCGTGCTTTTGGTGCCGAGGTTATTGTTTGCCCAACAAATGTTGATCCTGAGGATCCCCGCTCATACTATTCAGTATCGTCGCGACTCGAGCGTGAGGTGCCAAATTCATGGAAGCCTAACCAGTATGATAACTTGTCGAACATGCAGGCCCACTATGAGTCTACCGGCCCGGAGATATGGGAACAGACCGAAGGCGAGGTGACGCATGTAGTGGCCGGCGTTGGTACGGGTGGTACTATATCGGGCATAGCCAAATATTTAAAGGAGAAAAACCCTGCCATACAGATTTTGGGGATTGACACTTACGGCTCGGTATTTAAAAAGTACAAAGAGACCGGCGAGTTTGATAAAAATGAGATTTACCCATACATCACCGAAGGTATAGGCGAGGACTTTTTACCCGCCAATGTAGACTTTAACCTGATAGACTATTTCGAAAAAGTAAGCGACAAAGATGCCGCCCTGATGACCCGTGAAATTGCCCGTAAAGAAGGCATCTTCGTTGGTAATTCAACAGGTTCGGCCATTGCAGGTTTATTGCAGATGAAAGACAGGTTTAAAAAGGATGATGTGGTTGTAGTGATCTTCCCGGATCATGGTACGCGCTACCTGGGCAAGATGTATAATGACGATTGGCTGCGCGATCGTGGTTTCCTGAAAGACGGTAAACTAACTGCTAAGGACATTATCAGCAAAAAAGAAAGCCAGGAGATGGTGACCATCGATCATGAAAAAACTATATTAGAAGCTATCAATACCATTAAATCGCTAAATATATCGCAAATACCGGTTACACAAGCCGGCATGATCATAGGTAAAATTACGGAGAGCGATATTTTGAATGCGCTGTTGGAAACCCCATCGCTAAAATCTCAGCCGGTTAAAACCATCAGCACCGCACCGTTCCCATTTGTAGATATCAGCGCATCAATAGACAAAATCTCAGCCATGATCAACAATGACAACATAGCCGTATTGGTTGAGCACGATGGCGAGATAGCCATTATTACACAGTATGATATTATAAATGCAATATCGGCGTAAGGCCCGCCTTGGCATTCAGAATGCCAATCTATAACATTTACTGTACCCTCTTGCGGGCAAGCTCTGTTTTGTAGATATCCTTTAACCCAGGCTTAGGATTGGTCAATAGTAATATGGCCGTTCCTTTCTCTACCGCTAATGGATTTGTAATTTCGTCCATTTTAACACAACTATCGGCAAGGGCTTCAAAGCGTTTTATTTTATCGCCTTTATCATCGTCTATATAAATAATATAACGCGCATTAAGGCTAGGTGGAGCCCATAAAGCGAAGCTGCTATTTAACGATGCCGCCAGGGGTAAGTTATTCGGTTTCCCTAAATGATTTAGCGCACCAGCCTCTCCGTAGTTATCGGCATAAATTTGTGTGTTGCGCTGTTGTTCCGGGGTAAGGTTATTATATATACGTGTAACCTTTTCTGTCAGCTCGTCCCAACCTAACATATCGGCATAATCTTGCGTAAGGGGGTGTTGCTTTTGATCTTGCCAACGGGTAAGGAAGCTAAGGAAATGCACATTACTGTTTGCATACTTAAATACTGCCAGTGTTGGTTTTAACGGCAGTACCGGTAATACCAGTGGCAAAATAATAAGGTTAGGTATGGTAACCAATGCCAGCATAACAACACGCAAAGCGATGTTTGATTTTATCCATCGCTCAAAACCGTAGCCGCCAGCTGCAAACAGCATGGGGTAGGCGCCGAAAAGGTAATAGTTTTTGCCGTTCATCAATAACAAAAAGACAAACATCAGCACATAACCTACAGCCAGCGACTGGTACTTACGCATTTTAAAAGAAAACAACAGGAACAAAAAGCCTACCAGCCACACAATAACTGCCACACCGTGCACCATAAATTGCTGTGCTATAAACTCTACCGATGATACGTATTCAAGTTGCTGAGTACGTAATTCGGCCATGTGGGTTAGTACCGGCCAATGGTGAATAATTTGCCAGATAAAATTGGGTAACACTATTAAAAAGGCCATGCCGACAACACCCCATACGTGCCTGTTAAGTAGCAGTCGTCGTTGTTTGCTGATGGCTAATCCTAGTAGAAGCGCACCGGCAAAAAACAGCATAGTGTATTTAGTAAGTATGCCAACCCCAAGTACCAGGCCGATAAAATAAAGATATTTAATGGCTTGCGTGTTTACGTAGCGCAGTAACAACCAAACGGTTAACACCCACCAAAGTTGGTCGAACACAACGGGTTGAAAAAGATAGCCGGTGGCCATAAACGCCGGCGAAAATATCACGCCCAGGCAGGCCAGGGCTATCGCAAATTTTCGGCCGCCTAATTCGACCGTTATTTTACCCGTTAACCATATGATAAGGCCACTGCAAATGGTGGGGAATAGCCGCGCTGCAAAAACAGAACCGCCCAAAAAAGCTTTAATTAACCATGCTACTATAGCTATAAAAGGTGGTACCTCTTTGTAGCCCCAATCTAAATGGTCGGCTAAGGCCAGGTGTAAAAGCTCGTCGCGGTGAAAACCGTAGTTAGATATGGCCAACAGGTTTAATGCCACTTTAATACATACGAAGATCAGGATGAAGTTGGTATAACTTGATCTTTGGTTTTTATATGGCATGTAGTTTTTACAATCGGTTGTGATAAAGATAGTATTTTTGGGGATAAAGGTAAAAGTGGAAGGTTTTTATATGCTACCTTTTATATTTAACCTTTTACCTTTGATAGTAAATGAAGCTTTACATAAAAAATATGGTTTGCCGGCGTTGTGTTACGGCAGTGCAGCAGGTATTTGCGGATGCTGGTATAGTGCCGACGGAAATTACCCTTGGCGAAGTAGAATTGGCTACAGAATTAGCTGCCGATGAAGTTGAAGGGCTTAATACATCACTACATAAACTTGGCTTTGAGATTATTGACGACCGAAAGAGTCGAATAATTGAACACATCAAGAAGCTTATTATTAAGGTAGTACATCATAGCAAAGAACCGCTTGATATAAATCTGTCTGATTACCTGTCCAGCCAAATGAATTACGAGTATAATTACCTGAGCAACCTATTCTCTGAAGTTGAAGGGAATACGATTGAAAAATTTTTCATCAGCCAAAAAATAGAGAAGGTAAAGGAGTTGCTGATATATGACGAATTAACCCTTGGCCAAATTGCTTTTCAGTTGGGTTACAGCAGCGTAGCCTACCTATCAACCCAATTTAAAAAAGTAACCGGGCTAACACCAGGGTATTTCAAATCTATAAAACTTAATAAGCGCGCTTATATAGACGACCTGTAAATGTTATAACGAATGCTAATAATGGTGTAAAACAATAGGGCCATTGCCGGGCTACTTTTGTATGTAAATAATAAAACTATGAAACATACTTATAAAGTAACCGGGATGACGTGTACCGGTTGCCAGGCAAAAGTGCAGCAATTACTTTCGGCTGTGCCTGATGTTACCCGTGTTGATATTGACCTTGAAAACGGAGAGGCGCTTATAGAAATGAGCCGGCACATAAATACGGTCATCTTGCAGGACGCACTTAGGCAATATCCAAAATATCAACTCACCGAAAAAGTATATGAGCCAGCAATGGCACCCGCCGGTGAACCTGAGCAACGCAGCTGGCTGCAAGTATACAAGCCAATTTTATTGATATTTGGCTACGTGCTAGCTATATCAATCATTGCAGGTTTCCATGGCAGGGGCTTTCATACCATGTATGGCATGCGCGTTTTTATGGCCGGATTCTTTTTGGTATTCTCCTTTTTTAAAATGCTCGACCTGGCGGGTTTTGCCGAGAGCTACGCCATGTACCATGTTATTGCCCGCAATTTTAAGGCCTGGGGATACATATATGCAGGCATTGAACTACTGTTGGGGCTTGCTTTTGCGATAGACTTTTTGCCGTTGCTAACCAATATTGTTACCGTTATTGTAATGGCGGTAAGCATTATTGGCGTGCTGCAAAGTGTACTGAATAAGCGGGCTATCCGCTGCGCTTGTCTTGGGGCGGTATTTAACCTACCCATGAGCACCGTTACTATTATTGAAGATGGCTTGATGATAGCAATGAGTGCTGTATCAATTTTTATGTTGACGTAATTATCATTGTAAAAGCAAAAAAGGTTAAAGGCGCATTCACCTTTAACCTTTTTGCTTTTACTTTATTAATGCGCCTTATATCCGCTTAATATCAGCGCCTAAAGCCAGCAAGCGTTTGTCTATATGCTGATAGCCGCGCTCAATTTGCTCAATGTTATAGATGGTTGATTTGCCCTGAGCCGATAGCGCAGCGATCAATAATGACACACCAGCACGGATATCCGGCGAGGTCATTGAGATACCGCGTAGTTGTACTTGCTTATCCAAACCGATAACGGTAGCACGGTGCGGATCGCAAAGAATGATCTGTGCACCCATATCTAACAATTTATCTACAAAGAACAAGCGGCTTTCAAACATTTTTTGGTGAATCAGTACCGACCCTTTAGCTTGTATAGCCACTACCAATACAATGCTCAGCAAGTCGGGAGTGAAGCCCGGCCATGGCGCGTCAGCTATGGTCATGATAGAGCCGTCAATAAAAGTTTCAATCTCGTAATGATCTTGTGCCGGTATAAAGATATCGTCGCCTCTAAGCTCTAATTTGATGCCAAGGCGTTTAAATACGTCAGGTATCATACCCAACTCTTTATACATAACGTTTTTAATCGTAATCTCTGATCCCGTCATTGCCGCAAGGCCAATAAACGATCCTATCTCGATCATGTCCGGCAGCATCCGGTGCTCTGTGCCACCTAAGCGCTCAACACCCTCAATGGTTAGTAAATTTGAACCAATACCGCTAATTTTTGCGCCCATGCGGTTAAGCATTTTGCATAATTGCTGTAAGTAAGGTTCGCAAGCGGCGTTGTAAACAGTGGTAGTGCCTTTAGCCAATACAGCAGCCATCACAATGTTAGCTGTACCGGTTACCGATGCTTCATCCAGCAAAATATAAGTACCGTGCAGGTTTGAGGCATCAACATTAAAGAAACCGTCGGCCGGATTGTAGTTAAACTGCGCGCCTAATTTCTCGAATCCTAAAAAGTGGGTATCCAATCGCCTGCGGCCAATTTTGTCACCACCCGGTTTTGGGATAGATGCTTTACCAAAGCGCGCCAGTAAAGGGCCCACAATCATGATAGAACCACGCAAGCCGCCACCTTTTGCTTTAAAACCTTCCGACTGGAAAAAGTCCTGATTAATATTTTTAGCTTCAAAGGTATAGGTGTCATCGTTAATACGGTTAACAATCACCCCCATGTCGCCCAAAAGCTCAATTAGTTTATTTACGTCTTTAATATCAGGGATATTGCTGACGGTTACTTTCTCCTCGGTCAGTAATACTGCCGACAGGATCTGTAACGCTTCGTTTTTAGCGCCCTGTGGGGTTATTTCGCCTTTTAAGGGCTTACCGCCCTGTATTTCAAATGCGTTTACCATATTTTATAGTAGGTAGTTAATGGTTCAAAGTTCATGGATATAACCTATCGGAACTATACAAAGATTAATAATTAACTTAATATTTTTTGCCGCCGCCACCGTTATTACGGCTACGGTTGTTTTGATTGTTAT
The DNA here is from genome assembly GCF_042686155.1 of Mucilaginibacter antarcticus. Taxonomy (NCBI): domain Bacteria; kingdom Pseudomonadati; phylum Bacteroidota; class Sphingobacteriia; order Sphingobacteriales; family Sphingobacteriaceae; genus Mucilaginibacter; species Mucilaginibacter antarcticus. The sequence goes on from NZ_JBHUON010000006.1 coordinate 146,269, forward strand.
TGTTGTTATTGTTGTTATTGTTGGTACGGGGGTTGTTGTTATTGGTACGACCGCCTCCACCAGCTGTACCGCCACGGTTGTTTTGATTATTAGTACGGCCGCCACGATTGTTGTTATTTGTTTGTACAGGTGGACGATACTCTACTTTATTAAGGCTGATAGGCTCATCAATACGCAATTCGCCTTTCGATAGCGTTACCAGGTCGGCCAAAATAGTCTCATCAGATACCGAATCTTTGTTCCACTGCACATAAGCCATTTTCATAAAGTTGGCAATTGAAGCCACCATATGTTTGCGGCGCTCAGGCTCTTCAATGCTTTTTGCCTTCTCAATCATCAGCTCAATGGTTTTGCCATAGTGCTTGTAGCGTATGCGTTGATTAGGGTAACGCAACGGATCGGGTTTAAAACGGATGGCATCCTCGGCCGGTTTTGGATACGGCGAATCTACATCTATCTTAAACTCAGATATAATGTGCAGGTGATCCCACAGTTTGTGCTTAAAGTCGGCCACGTCGCGCAGATGAGGGTTTAAAAAGCCCATCAGGTCTATCACAACCTGTGCGTATTTATTGCGTTCTTCTTTAGTAGGCAGCGCAACAATGTACTTCACCATGTTTTGTACGTTGCGGCCATATTCGGTAAGCAATAACTTACTCCGTGTAGAATTATAATCGAAATTGTTAGGCGTGTTATTTAATGCCATATTATTTAATGCTTTTAAGAAAGTTTTAAATTAGCCAGGCGACTTTTCCCCGAATAGGATGGGGCACAGGCGGCTAAAATTGAAGGCTACTGATTAGTAGTACAGCAAATATAGTGTAATAGTTTTAAGGAGCAAACTTTTGTGGTTGATGATTGGTCATTTGGTAATAATCATTGATGATTAGCGACTGTTCAATGTACACTGTTGGTATGCTGAAAAACAGTAACCGCTAACTTTAAGCCATAAACATAGTTTTACAATCGAATGGTAAACCTATTATGGACCGCGGTTGTTATCGTTTTTTAGAAAAACGAATATGAAGAGAACGACAAATTTTTTGCTGATACTGTTAACATCAATTATGGCATCTTGCGGGGCGCACCCTGAGAGCGCGCAAGAAAATGGCCAGGTAGATAAACCATTGGCAAAAAAAGAATTTTATGGCAAGATGACCATTAAAGACACAATAAAGATTGGCCAACCGGTGCAATTGGAATTTAAGCTTTACAACGGTACAGACACCACGGCAAAATTTCTTAAATGGCAAACCCCATTTGAACCATTGCTAAGCAAATACCTGGATATTAAAGATGAGCAAGGTAACGAGGTGCCCTACATAGGTGCTATGGCCAAACGGATAATGCCACCGCCGGCGGACGCATATTTGAAAGTTAGTCCTAAAGATAGCCTGTCTGCAAAAGTTGATATTCTTAAGGGTTACGCTTTGGAAAAAACCGGAAAATACACTGTCACGTTTTCAAGCTCAGAAATGAGTGGTATAACGGTCGGATCGCCGGTTACGTTTAATTACGTTTCACGTTAATTATTTTCATAACTAAAGAAGCCACTCAAAGAGCGGCTTTTTTAGTTTAGGGCTACCCAGATAGTCAATACATTTGTTATCATGGCTTGCGCGGTCAGTCGGCGTAAGTTGTCAACGGTCCATTGGCGGTACTTTCGCTTCAAGAGCACTCATCCGCATATTGCTTCGCTCGGATACCTCTCTTGCTGCGCAAAAGAGGCACCTCCCCATAGCATCGACAGGGTGAGTTGCTGGCAGGCTGCGCTAGTTTCAAAGGTGCTATTCCAATAACCCAGCAGGCACCTTCCCGTCAACTTTTCCAAAGGGAATACCAAGTAGTTTTACCATTATCGGGGTCATATCGCGCACATTCATTTCCTCAATTACAGCACCTTTGCGTATGCCCGGGCCGTGGGCAATAAGGCCAGTGCGGATGTTTTTGGTATCTGGAAAATGACCATGGCCACCGCCTTTGCCTTCCTTAATCACATTACCGGTAAGCGCGGCGCTAAAGTAGCCATCCTGCTCGCCGCTAAGCGCTAATGCAACATTTGGGTTAAAGCCGCCTTTGGTTATTTGTTCTTTTGTGATTACGCGGTAATATTGCTTTACACTGTCGGGCTTTGCTTCAAGTATCGTTTTTACTTTGGCTAAAGTTGCATTATCCGTGGGGTCTTTCAAATACAAATAGGCCGATCCGCCAACAGTGTTAAACTGTGCTTTCCAATCGCCTGTTTTAAAGTCAGTAATCAGGCCGGCTTCTTTAAGCCATACGTTAGGCGACACCGTTTTTTTGACATCGTAAAAACCATGATCGCCGCCAACAAGTAGGGTTGTGCTTTCCCATATACCGGCATCTTTTAATGCATCTACAATAATACCTACAGCCGCATCGGCGTCGGCAACCGCATCCTGAACGCGGGCACCGTTACGTCCAACAGCATGTGATGCACCATCAACCGCGAAAACGTGGATGGTCATCAAGTCGGGCTTGCTTTTTTTGATGATATATGCTGCTATCTTGGCAATGTTTACATTTTTGCCGTGATCTATCTTTTCAACACCGCCAAAAACTTCTTTCTTAACTTCGGCATAAAAACCTTTAGGTAAAGTGTAGTCTTCGCGCACACCGTCGCCCAGGTTACCAATATCCGGAATGTTATAATCAACCGGTGCATTGGCAGATACCGGCCAATAGAGCGAAGCAACGGTCATGCCTTTAGCTTTAGCCGCCTTCCAGATGGTTGGTACGTGGATAGAACTGTCATTCCAGTAAGGCTTTTGTGGTGCACCGTCGGGTGTGAATACATTATTATAAAATACGCCATGTTTAACAGGCTGCACGCCGGTAACAATAGTGGTGTGCGATGGATAGGTCATACTTGGGAACACACTATTTACACCTTTGGCATAAGCGCCATCTTTCATCAATGCGCGCAGGTTTGGTGTTTGCCATTCGCTGTCGAGGTAAAAATCCGGACGGAAACCATCGATAGTAATAAATATAACATGTTTGGCTTTTTGCGCCATTAATTGGCCCGTTGATATAAATAGGGCCAGGAGTACTATTGATAGATGTTTTTTCATTTTTGGGGATTCATGATTACGTAAAAAGACAGCGCAAAGGTGTAGGTAAATGTGTTAATTTTTTGTGATGTTATGGTTATGATATTTGTATACACTAACGCTCGTTCAATTCGGGAAATTACGCAATCCAAATTTTAAGGTAAGCCGCTGCTTTTTTTGCAATAAAATACCATTGAATCTATCGGAAATCACTGGTTGTTTTGTGCTAAAACAGACTAATACTTGTCGCTTAATACCTGGCTTTTACCAGCTATATCCAAAGTATTCCAGTTATAAAAATGCAACTCACAAGTGATCCAGACTGATTCAAATTTCGAAAAAGTGATACAAACGAAAGGGTTAGTTTTTATTGCAGTCTGATAATTAGTTGATTATCAAAAAGGGGTGATCCAGATGATCCAACTGATACACACACGCGGTGGATCAGTTGGATCATCTGACATGAGGTCGCAGGCTTAGCGGTTTAGTGTAAGGACAGCAGGGGTTGCGGGCCGGTTTTATTTAAGTAAATTCGCTTATGGTATCACCTGTTATCACGCACATAGATATTTACCGTTTCAGCATCCCGATGGAGCCTTTCACCATAGCTACCGGCACGATGGATTATGCGCAAAATGTGTTTGTCAGGGTGCATACCGATGCTGGTTTTTATGGGGTGGGCGAGTGCTCGGCCTTCCCAATGATCGTGGGTGAATCACAAGATACCTGCCTGGCTATGGCTAAAGATTTTGCTAAGCTGTGGAAAGGAAAGGATGCGCTGGATATCCCGGCACGGATGCAAGATTTGCATAGCGCCGCGGCTAGCAATACAACTATTAAAAGTGCCTTTGATATGGCCCTGTATGACATAGCTGCTAAGCATGCCGGGGTACCGCTTTATAAATTTCTAGGTGGACAGCGTAGGGCGGTTGAGTCTGACATCACTATTGGTATCAACACACCCGAAGTGATGGCACAAAGAGCCATTCAATTTCAGCAATCAGGGGCAGGCATATTAAAAGTTAAGCTAGGTAAAAACGCGGCAGAAGACGTAGAGCGTATCAGGCAGATCCGGATAGCTGTAGGCGGCGATATGAAGATACGCGTAGATGCTAACCAGGGTTGGAGCTTTGATGATGCCGTATTCGCGCTGCAAGCGTTGGGCCAATACGACATTGAGTTTTGCGAACAGCCCATGCGCACCTGGTACGACGACCGCCTACCCGAGCTGATGAAACTATCTCCGGTTAAGATCATGGCAGACGAAAGTGTATATAACCATCACGACGCGCGGCACCAGATAGAAAACGGGTCATGCCATTATATCAACATAAAAATTGCCAAATCCGGCGGGCTACTAGAAGCCAAAAAGATCCATGACACCGCTGCCGAACGCAGCGTTCCCTGCATGATGGGCGGAATGCTGGAGAGCCGTATAGCGTTGAGCGCTAAACTGCATTTTGTATACAGCAGCCCCAACATCCTATTCTATGACATGGACACCTGTATGCTGGGCCATCTTGCCGACCCATGCGTAGGCGGAGTAACTTACGACGGATACCACCTTAACATTGACGACACCCCCGGCAAAGGCGCCGATGCCGACGATACCTTTTTAAAAAACTGCGAACGCTTCACTATTTAATATGCTTAAAAGATTTACCTGCCTGCTCGCAGCCGTAATGCTTAATACTAATCTGTTTGCCCAAGCCCCAAGCTTGTTATGGCCTTCGGGCCTAATGATAGATTTGGTTGCTCATAGTAATTATCAATCGGTTAACGGCTACGCCGTACAGCCATTGGCAGTTAACTTATCCAATCCCAATGTGCAATCGGTGTTAATCGGCAGTAAAAATCCTGCATTCAGTTGGGCGGTGAATAGCACGGCAAACAATGCCAGGCAAGTAGCCTATCAACTAGTGGTGGCTGATTCTGAAAAGGCGATATATGAAAGTAAGCCTAATGTGTGGGATTCTGGTAAGATTATCAGCCCGCAATCAACCGCGGTTATATATAACGGTCCGGAATTAAAACCCAATACCGCCTATTATTGGACAGTTAAAGTATGGTCATCAAACCGTGCCGAGCCAAGTAGCTATGCAGCGATAATGCCTTTTTATACAGATACTGTGTTGGGCGATCATAAATTGCCGGCGTATCCCATACAACTAACAGATCAGCAACCGGTATCATTCCACCAAAAAGGCAATGTGTATTATGCTGATTTTGGCAAAGATGCTTTTGGACAAATGAAATTGAATCTTTATGCAGATAAGGACATATCGTCTGTAACGGTCAGGATAGGTGAGGTGGTGAATGCCGATGGCGCTATCAATCGCAAACCATCAGGCAACATACGCTACGCGCAATATCAACTAAACTTACGCCGTGGTCTGCACACCTATAAGTTACAGCTTAAACCAAACGCCATTAACACTCGCCCGGCGGCTGTTAAGATGCCCGCTTACATTGGCGAGGTTACGCCGTTTAGATATGTTGAAATAGAAGGATATGAGGAAACCCTAAAACTCGAAGACGTCACCCGCCTTTTCGCCCATTATCAATTTGACGATTCGGCGGCTAACTTCCACAGCTCGGATACCACCTTAAATGCCATTTGGGAACTGTGCAAATACTCGATGAAAGCTACGTCATACCTGGGCACTTATGTAGATGGTGACCGTGAGCGTATTGCTTACGAGGCTGACTCATACATTAATCAATTGAGCCATTATGCGGTAGATAAGGAGTATACCATCGCCCGCAAAACCAGCGAATACCTGATCTACCATCCAACCTGGCCCACCGAATGGATACTGCAATCGGTTTTAATAGGCTGGAACGATTATCTCTACACCGGCGATATCCGGTCTTTAAAAAACAACTACGAGAACCTGAAAGCTAAAAGCCTTACGGCGTTAGAGGATGATACTCATTTGATAAGCATATTAAATGGCAAGGCAACTAAAGCGGTATTAGCCTCAATTCATTTCGGTGGAGAGCCGGCATTACGTGACATTGTCGACTGGCCACATGGGGCAGAAACCGACGGCTTTGTGTTTTGCAAATACAATCCCGTGGTTAACGCGTATTATTATAAAGCGCTTACCGTAATGCAAAAACTGGCAGCCGATCTGGGGAATACCGCGGACGCGGACTATTATGGCAAAAAGGCCATCGCAGTTAAAAAGGCATTCCACCAAATGTTTTATGATGCTGAGCAGCAAATATACGTAGATGGCGACACCACTAAACATGCATCATTACATACCAATATGTTTGCCCTGGCTTTTGAGCTGGTTGATGCAAAGCATCGCCCTAGGGTGTTAGCTTTTGTGCGCTCGCGAGGGATGGCTTGCAGTGTTTATGGTTCACAGTTTTTGTTAGATGCTATATACAACGCCAATGGCGGCAGTTATGGACTAAGCCTGCTTACCTCAAAAACCGACCGTAGCTGGTACAACATGATCCGCGTTGGTAGCACAATTACTTTAGAAGCCTGGGACAACAAATACAAACCCAACCAGGATTGGAATCATGCTTGGGGCGCGGCGGCCGGAAACATTATATCGCGTAAGCTAATGGGTATAGAGCCGCTTACACCAGGCTGGTCAACCTTTAGCGTTAAACCACAAATAGGCGGCTTGGCAAATGCGGGCATTGACGTGCCCACCATAAAGGGAACTATTAAGGCGGCGTATGTACAAACAGATAAAATGTTCGAGATGAACATAGTTGTGCCCGGCAACACCACTGCGCAGATCTACCTGCCAATAAAAGGCCAAAAATACCAGGTTTGGGTAAACGACAAAAAAGTTAAATCCCACACCGTGGAGCAATTTGCAATGCTCAACAATGTGGGATCGGGGGAGTATTGTATTCGATTGGAGAAGATTGGTGATTAAAATTGGCTGCCTGGCACCAAGCCCAATCTTCGGTAACTAATTTTACTTGCTTAACTCAGCAAAATACTTGTGAAACAATGGTATCGTTTCAATGCCTTTATAGTAGTTAAAGACATCATATTTTTCGTTGGGCGAGTGTAGTGCATCACTATCCAGACCAAAGCCCATCAGGACAGTTTTAATACCAAGCTCGGCCTCAAATAACGATACAATAGGTATGCTGCCACCACCACGGGTTGGTATAGGCGCCTTCCCAAATGATTCGGTTATGGCCATTTGTGCTGCACGATAAGCAACGCTGTCAGTCGGTGTTACTGCAGGTTCGCCACCATGGTGTGGGGTAACTTTTACTTTGACGGAGGCCGGCGCTATCTTTTTAAAATGATCTGTAAACAACCGGGTTATTTTTTCGAAGCCCTGGTTAGGTACCAGTCGCATAGATATCTTAGCGTAGGCTTTTGATGGTAACACCGTTTTAGCCCCTTCGCCAATGTAGCCACCCCAAATGCCATTAACCTCAAGGGTAGGGCGGGTCCCGGTGCGCTCAAAGGTAGTGTAACCTTTTTCGCCCCAAAGCTCAGCTATGTCAAGGTCTTTTTTATATTCCTCCTCGTCGTAAGGCGCGGCATTAAGTTCCTTGCGTTCTTGTTCTGTAAGGTTAACCACTTCGTCATAAAAACCCGGGATAGCTATATGATTGTTCTCATCGTGCATGCTGGCAATCATTTTAGCCAAAATAGTCGCTGGGTTGGCAACCGCACCACCATAAACGCCCGAGTGCAAGTCGCGGTTAGGGCCGGTTACTTCAACCTCCACGTATGATAAACCACGCAATCCGGTTTCTAATGATGGATGCTCCATGCTGATCATTGAGGTGTCAGATATTAATACCACATCAGCCTTTAACTTTTCAGCATTGCCTTTTACAAAAACACCGAGGTTGCTCGATCCAACTTCCTCTTCGCCCTCAATCATAAATTTAATATTGCAGGGTAGCGTATTGCTCTGCATCATTAGCTCAAAAGCTTTAACGTGCATGTAAAACTGGCCTTTGTCGTCGCAGGCACCGCGGGCGTATATTTTGCCATCGCGAATGGTTGGTTCAAAAGGCGGGGTTTTCCACAACTCTAGCGGGTCTGCGGGCTGCACGTCGTAATGGCCGTAAGTAAGCACGGTTGGTAGCAATGGATCGATAATTTTTTCGCCATAAACAATAGGGTAACCTGCTGTTTGACAGACCTCTACGTTATCCGCGCCTGCGTCGCGTAGTTTTTGTGCCACATAATCGGCAGTTTTTAACACATCGGGAGCATACTTAGGGTCGGCGCTTACAGATGGAAATCTAAGTAATTCAAATAATTCATCAAGCAAACGTTGTTTATGCAGGTCTATGTATTGTTTTATCGCTTCCATGGTATAAATATTGTTCGGCAAATATAAAGTATGTTTAACGCAATAAGCCCGGTTTGGGGTTTTATTGCTGTTAATAATTACTTAACATTGGGGGCTGGTTATCATCAGCCCATTTAGGTATATTTGTAAGTATTGATTAAATTTATTGTACTATCGTAAATGCATTATCGCAAGATAATTTTCTTTGCTTTTATCTTCCCCCTCAGCATTTTGTCGGGCTATGCACAGCAAGCACCAAGCTGTAGTGCTGCCGCTAAATTTTATGGTAAGGATAGCATCAATGTAACAACCTTCGGCGCCAGTACGGTTGAGGGGGTTGGCGGTCAATCTTTTCAGCCAGATTTATTAAACAATATTGAAGCTTGTTATACGGGTGTTATAGTTTCTGTTACCCGTAATGGTGTTGGGGGCGAAACTACTACACAGGGGTTAAAGAGATACCCGGCTGCCATAGCGGGCCGCACCGGTTTTATTATAATATTAATGGGCGCTAATGACGCAGCACAACTGGCTGCAGGGAAGCAAAAATTGGCAGATACCGAAAAGAATATGAGGTATTATATTGAAACTGCCATTAAAAATAAGTTGATACCTATTATAGGCACTGTACAATTTTTTAATGATCGTAACGATCCAAATCTGCGGACAAACAATTTATATGTCAACCAGATAAACGCGCTGTACCGCAGGCTGGTGTTTGAATATAAAGTTTATCTGGCCGATGTCAACCGTTCGCTTGGCCGCGACTTTAGCCTATACCAGGATGCTGTGCATCCAAATGCTTTAGGCTATAAGTTAATAAGCTATGTTTTTTCAGACGCCATAAATCGCGCCATTGAGGATCGTTTATTGTTAGTGGGTTTAAACCAAAATTATCCCAATCCGTCTGTTGATCGCACCAATATTGGCTTCAGTTTATCGCAGGCGGGTAGGGTGGTTATTAAATTGTATGGTATAAATGGAAGATTTGTGAAAACGCTGTTTGACGCTTATCAGAACGCAGGCTATAGGGTGATTAACGTACCGTTAAATGAGCTTGATCCGGGAATATATTTATATAGTATGCAGGTGGGTGGTCAGATAATCACCAAAAAGATGATGGTAATGCGCCATTAATCGGCGGTAGCTAAAGTCATAGCCGCATCAGTAGTAGTTTTGGTTGATGCGTTTTCTATTTTACCTTCAGTGTTATTATTGGTTTTAGACAAAGAGAATGCTGTTAGCGCTGTCGCTAAAACTATTGCAGTTACTATAGCTAATTTTTTCATTTGTCTTATTTAAATTCGTAAAGCATTTGATCGTTAGAATCTGTCGGCAGTACCCAAATTGTTTTTCTCGCCAGCTCTATCAGCAGTACCCAAATTGTTTTTCTCACCAGCTTTGTCAGCAGTACCTAAATTGTTTTTTTCAATTCTGTCGGCAGTACCTAAGTTGTTTTTTTCGGCAGCGAAAGTTGAAGTGATACCTGCTGTTAATATAATGGCTGTAGCGATGATAAACTTTTTCATGATGTTATGTTATATTGAGGGTATTATATGGAGTTGTTAGCGGTATATATCTATTAGAATCTGTCAGCAGTGCCTAGGTTGTTTTTCTCACCCGCTCTGTCAGCAGTGCCTAAGTTGTTTTTCTCGCCAGTTCTGTCGGCCGTACCTAAGTTGTTTTTCTCACCAGCTCTGTCAGCGGTACCTAAGTTGTTTTTCTCGCCAGTTCTGTCGGCAGTACCCAAGTTGTTTTTCTCTTTTCTGTCAGCAGTACCCAGATTGTTTTTTTCGGCAGCGAATGTTGCGGTAGTGATGCCTGATGTTAAGATAATGGCGAGTGCTATGATGAATTTTTTCATGATCGTATGATATTGATGGGGATAAATAGTTGTTGGAGTGTATTAAGATTAGAATCTGTCAGCAGTACCTAAGTTGTTTTTCTCGCCAGTCCGGTCAGCAGTACCCAAGTTGTTTTTTTCACCAGCTCTGTCAGCCGTACCCAAGTTATTTTTCTCGCCAGCTCTGTCAGCGGTACCTAAGTTGTTTTTCTCGCCTGCTCTATCTGCAGTACCCAAGTTGTTTTTCTCTTTTCTGTCAGCAGTACCCAGATTGTTTTTTTCGGCAGCGAAAGTTGAAGTAGTGATACCCGATGTTAAAATGATTGCTAATGCTATGATGAATTTTTTCATGATCGTTATATGTTGTGGTAGTGTTATTATTTGTGTGAGTTGTATTGTGATGACGTTTTGATTAAAATCTGTCGGCAGTACCTAAGTTATTTTTTTCTCTGTCGGCAGTACCAAGGTTGTTTTTCTCCCTATCAGCAGTACCTAAGTTGTTTTTCTCCCGGTCGGCGGTACCAAGATTATTTTTCTCTCTGTCGGCCGTACCTAAGTTGTTTTTCTCTCTGTCGGCTGTGCCCAGATTATTTTTTTCTCTTCTGTCAGCGGTACCTAAATTGTTTTTTTCGCCGCCTGCATTGATAGCAAAAGTTGAATTTAAAGCAGTGGTTAAAATGATTGCAAAAGCTATGATGAATTTTTTCATGATGTTGTTTTTTAATATCGGTTTGATAATATTATATATATAATTTCTTGTGTTTATCTGATACGGGGGTGCAATTAGTCGGCAGTGGCTAATACGGCTATTCTGCTGCCAACTGCAACTTTCTCAAGTTGTACCGGTGCGGTTTTTTCAGGAGTTGTGGTTTTAATAAGTGATAAAATTCCAACTGATAATACGATTGCTGCGGTTAGGACTACTTTTAACATAATATTTTGATTTAAATGTTTTTTAGACTAATAGTTAATTTGATATTTCTTAGTGTATCAATAATTAATCGGCCGTTGCCAAAAAGTTTTTAGGGGCAAATTGACTCAATGAAAACAGCATGCTATGCGTGGTAATTTCTTCCTTTTTTGAGCATGAAACCAAGGTGCCAAGCGTTAAGACAAAAATCAGTACAAAGATGGTATTTTTCATAATCGTTAATTAAATAGCTTTTAATGTTATTAAATAAAACAAGAGTTATACGCGTTAATTATTAGTTAATCAATATCGGAAAGTGGTATGTTTCGCTTTCGCGACCAAGCCGTTTTTTGAGGCTCTAAATCTACCGTCTTTACCTACGTTTCCCTTTTTGTTTTTCTATGTTTTTTATTTTTAATGTTTATTTTTAATACTGATAGTATTTTGATATTCAATTACTTAACAAGTCAAATATAAATATGTTTTGTTAATTACAAAGCAATCGCAAGCAAATAATTTTCCACAATAAAACTAGTTTTATTATCGAGTAGAAAATATATAACTATTATTTATAACTTTCACCGTAATTAGACGTAAAACGAGTTAATGAAGAAATTATACGCAATTTTTATAGTTTTATTGGTTGCTACTACTGTATACGCTACTAACAGCCAAGATGTTACTGCTAAAGATACCAATGAAGTAAATGCGTTAAATAAAAGAGGGTACAACAATCGCCTCATAGATCCCAAGGAGACAGTTAGTTATGCGGAGAAGGCTCTAAAGCTAGCCGCTGAACTTAAATATGACCGGGGCTTGGCCGAAGCGTACCGTGTTAAAGGTATTGGTGAGTATTATCTAAATAATCCTGACAGCGCGTTAAACCGATACTTTGACGCCCTTGCTATTTTTGAAAAAATAAAGGATGAACGCGGTCAGGCAAGAGTTTACAATAACCTGGGCAACCTTTACCAATTGATCGAATATGAAAAAGCGCTTGAGTATTTTGACAAGGCCGAAAAGATCGCAGAAATGCATAATGATACAACGCTTATTGCTTCTTTATCCCTAAATATCGGTAATATTTATAACCGTAAAAATATGTTTGAAAATGCGCTGACTAATTATAATAAAGCGCTTAAATTATTCACCCTTTTAAAAAACGATGTAATACTTGTTCAATGCCTGGAAGACCTGGGATTTTTGTACTATCAACTGCGCGATTTCCCCAAGGCAAAGAAGTTATTACTTGAGGCGCATGAAAAGGCTAAGGCTAAAGACATGAAATCATCAGTGGCGGCAATAAACCTTACGCTTACGGATCTTTACGTGTCTGAAGGTAATTTTTCAGAAGCAGAAAAGTATTTAAAAGAGGGCCGTACCTACTCTTATCTGATTGATAATAAAAAAGATATTTACGATTATAAACATACTGCTTACGAGATGGAGGTGAAGCGAGACAATTTCAAGCTAGCTTTAAGGTATCTCCAGGAAATTTATCGCGAGGACAGCGTAAACTACCGTTCAAACGTATCAACCAGGCTCAACTTTATCAAGCTTGAGCAAGAGAAGGCAGTTAAGGCAATATCTGACAAGAAAGATGCCGAAGCATCGCTCATAAAATTTTGGGCGGTAACGGTAGTAGCCGGCCTGCTGGCGATAGTAATTGTATTGCTAATAGGCAGTGTAAAACGGAAGGCCACCACCAATGTACAGCTACAAGAACTTAATAGCGAAATTTCGAGACAAAAGGATAACCTTGACAGGATAAATCATCACCTGGAAGAGATCATAGATGAACGAACGAAAGACCTGCAAGTCAAGAACAAGAAATTATCAGAATACTCCTCATACCTATCGCACCAAATTCGCGGACCAATAGCCACCCTCAAAGGCCTGATGAACTTAGAAAAAGAAGGGCTGGTTGATAAACAGGAGTGCATTAAAATGATGGATAAATGTGTGTCAGAGATTGACAAGAAGATCATCCAAATGAGCGACATGCTGCACGATCCGGGCCGTACAAGTGTTTAGCTTTCAAAAGTAAAAAGTAGGTTTATCTTCGTCGGGTGAGCGCCAGTTCATCGTTCCGGCCTCATCCTGATCTGTGTCAGCAATTGTTATCAAGTTGGCCGACATATTGAGCAGGATGTTTGATACATAACTTACAACTATTCATCGGAATTAAATCCACTACAGCTCGGTAATTTATAGTACAAATAGCTGCGCCCAAGTGCTTTTAGGGGTTAAGTACTCAGGCGCGGGCTAAATAGAGCGATACCTTAAAGTATCGTATTTTAAAAAAATGTTTTATAAATGAATAGCGGTTTTAGAGCTGCGCAATTCTTCGTAAAGTAGTATAACCTTACGTTGCAGGTTAACAATTTCAGCTTCACGGTCAGACAACCGCTTTTGTACTATGCTAAGGTTTGAGGGTTGTTGTTCAACTTCTTCGGCGTCCAACGCTAATATCTGTACCACATCTACCTCATAGATATTAGCTATTTGCTCTAACCGCGAAAGGTTTATGTCGGTAACACCGGTTTCAATCTTAGAAAACGCAGGGATCGAAATGCCTAATCTGTTAGCAATATCCTCCTGGCTCCACCCGCGTCGGTGACGAAACGTACGAATGTTTTTACCGATGGTTTTGTTGGTCTTCTTTTTTTGAATATCGTTCATTTCAGTATAGTTTAATTGTAGGGAAAAGGGTCACTAACAACTATCCAAAATATATGCCACGTGCAAAAAACAGGTCAGTTAAGCTAAAAAAGCCCGATTCTAAAAATCGGGCATTTTATTATGGGGAATTGGTTCCCCATAAAGTGGGTAAAATATTAATTATTGGTTACAATACTCAGTTTGGCAAACTTTAATAACAACTGCTTTTGGCCAATCTCTTTGAAGAAAATAGTTGCCTTGACATCCGGTTTATTACCTTCAAGGCTTATTACTTTACCAAAGCCAAAACGCTCATGCTCTACCTGCATACCTACTTGCAGGTTAGAGGTGTCCGACACTTTAAAGCTTGCAGAAACCACATGGGCTTTAGCCAGTATTGAAGTTGTTTTAACTGGTGGCGCAGTTGTTGCCTTGGGTTTAGGGCGAGTGAACTTATCGTCTGTGCGACTCCAGGCGCTGCGCTCATCATAGTGCAGGCTACCTACGTTGTTTGCAGGTTGCTTAGCAGTTAAGTCTAAATCAAGATATTGTGCGTCTATCTCATCCAAGAACCGGCTCGGTTCGCAATTGATCAGGGTGCCAAACTTAAAGCGGGACGTAGCGTAACTTATAGTAAGCTTACTCTGCGCTCGTGTGACAGCAACGTAAAACAAACGACGCTCTTCCTCCAAATCCGTACGCGAGTTTAATGACATTTGCGATGGGAACAGATTCTCTTCTAACCCCACCACATAAACCTGTGGAAACTCTAAACCTTTTGATGAGTGTATGGTCATTAATGATACCGTGTCGGCGTCTTTATTTTTATCGTTATCATCATTAGTCAAGAGAGCGATATCCTGCATAAATACATCAAGGCCTTTTTCCTCAATGTCCTCACGCTCGCTAAACTCTTTAATACCGTTTAATAACTCCTGTATATTCTCGTAGCGGTTCAAACCCTCTACCGATTTATCTTCATAAAGGTCTTTTAAAAGACCCGAGTGCTGCGCAATGTGCAAAGCAGCCTCATAAGCGCTTTTGTTGCGCGCAATTACCTGAAAGCCTTGTATCATCATTGAAAACGCTGATACCGATGACGAGATCCTTTCGCCCGGCAAATAGCGAGTAGGATCAGCCACAACCTCCCATGGGGTAACCTGGTTTTGGTCGGCAGCAACTATGATCTTATCAATGGTGGTGTCTCCAATACCACGGCGGGGGTAATTGATAACCCGTTTAAGGGCCTCTTCATCGGCCGGGTTAAAGGTTATCCTGAAGTAAGCAATCAGATCCTTAATCTCTTTGCGCTGATAGAAAGACAGGCCCCCATAAATTTTGTACGGTGTACCCAGCTTACGCAAAGCTTCCTCCATAGATCGGGATTGCGCGTTGGTGCGGTATAAAATGGCAAAGGCATTCCACTTTAAGCCTTTGGTGGTACGCTCGTGCACAATGGCTTCGGCAACCAGTTTGCCTTCCTCATTATCACTGTAGGCACGCATTACCTTTATCTTATCACCGTTTTCTTTTTCTGAGAAAACATTCTTTTTAAGCTGCTCTTTGTTATTAGCTATAATGCTGTTGGCAACATTAACAATGTTTTGCGTAGAGCGGTAATTTTGCTCCAGCTTGAATATTTTAAGGTCAGGATAATCCTTCTCAAAGTTTAAAATGTTTTGGATGTTGGCGCCACGGAAAGCGTAGATACTTTGGGCGTCATCGCCTACCACACAAATGTTTTCATTAACGGCGGCCAGTTTCTTCACAATAAGGTATTGCGAGAAATTTGTATCCTGATACTCATCAACCATCAGGTATTTAAACTTGTGCTGGTATTTGTTCAGTACGTCTGGATATAGCTTTAACAGCTCATTTGTTTTAAACAACAGATCATCAAAATCCATAGCGCCGGCGCGGTAGCAGCGTTGCACATAGTTTTGGTAGATGGTACCTAGCATAGGGCGGTTTGATGATATATCGTCGGCTTGTATCTGATCGTTCTTTTGATACTCTATCCATGATACCAGGTTGTTTTTTGCTGCCGAGATTCTGTTAAGTACGACGTTTACACTATACAGCTTATCGTCAAGATTCATCTCTTTCAAAATGGCCCGTAAAACGCTTTTGCTGTCGTCGGTATCGTAAATAGTGAAGTTATTAGGGTAACCGATTTTATCTGCCTCAACCCTTAAAATTTTTGAGAAAACAGAGTGAAAAGTACCCATCCAAATATTCTTAGCTTCGGGGCCAACCAGTTTGGTAATACGCTCACGCATCTCGCGCGATGCTTTGTTAGTAAAAGTAAGCACCAGGATATTGAACGAGTCGACGCCGCTACGTACAAGGTGGGCTACCCTGAAGGTAATAACCCGTGTTTTGCCAGAACCCGCGCCGGCAATGATCATTACCGGTCCACTGATTTGTTTAACTGCTGCCTTTTGTTCAGGATTTAATCCTTCTAGATAGTCCAATGTTTTTCCTCTTTCTGTAAGCAGCGAAATTAAGGTTTTACCACGAAAGCAGAAAGAATTACTATTTTTTTTAGCACTATAGTATCGATAGCTTCATGTCCCGATCCATCGTGGTAAAGCTTTAGACACATCGCTTCGGAAGAAGGCCTGCTCGGTTGAATACCAACTCAAAATTAATTATATTTGGTATAAACCAAAGCTACATGCAAACGCTATATAAGGCCCTAGTTACAGTAATTCTCGCGGCGACTGCGCTAAGTCTTTCAGCACAAAGCAGCTATGAGCTAAACACCGGTTGGAAAACCGTAGGTATCAAATCTATCACAGACCAGGGCGAACTCATTTCAGATCCGGCGTACCCACTTATCGGTTGGCAGCCCGCAATTGTACCGGGCACCGTGCTTACCACCCAGATAGCCAATAAAACAGTTCCTGATCCGTTCTTCGGGATGAATAATAAACTGATCCCGGATATCTATAACACCGGCAAAGATTATTACACTTACTGGTTCGCCAAAGATTTTAAGGAGGCCATCCCTGCAAATGGCAACCAGGTTTATTTAAACTTAAGAGGGGTTAACTACAGCTGTAACGTGTTTTTAAATGGGCATCAGTTGAATGTTAAACTGCACCAGGGCATGTTTCTACGCCAAAGTTATAATGTTACCAAATGGCTGGCTAAAAGCGGTAACAACAGGCTGGCTATCATTGTATACCCGCCCAATCCGGTTGGCAACCCCAATGGCGGTCAGGGCGGCGATGGCACTATCGCTCGTAATGTAAGCATACAATACACACCAGGCTGGGACTGGATACAACCCATTCGCGACCGTAACACGGGTATTTGGGATAAGGTGACCATTGAGAAGACAGCCGGTATACGCATTATAGATCCGCATGTTATAACCTTGGTGCCCGGCGTAAGGCAGCCTGGCGGCCCGCAAAAGCCGGCCACTATACAGGTATCGGCTCAACTAAAAAACGATGGCGCCAAGACTATTTCAGGTTTTTTGAGGTATACCCTTGATGGTAAGCTGGTTTCAATGAAAGTCACCTTGAAAGCAGGGGAGGTGGCTGATGTCAGCTTGCCGGATTACTCGCTTAAGAAGCCACGGCTTTGGTGGCCGAATGGCTATGGGCCGCAAAACCTGTATCAGTTAAAACTGCAATTTGTAAGCGCTGCGAATAAAGTATCCGACCAAAAGAATATAGAAGTAGGCGTGCGCCAGTTAACTACCGAATGGAACGCCAAGGCCAGTGGCCACCAGGTAAATGTTAACGGTCAGCGCGTATTTATTAAGGGAGGCAACTGGATCATATCAGACGAGTTGCTGCGTTTTTCTAAAAAACGTTACGATGCCGAGGTGAGGTTTCACCGCGATATGAACCTGAACCTGATAAGGGTTTGGGGCGGCGCGTTAACCGAGCGCCCCGAGTTTTACGAGGCTTGTGATAAGTACGGTTTGCTCGTGTTTCAGGACATGTGGGGCAGCGGCGATGCCAATGGCCGCTGGGAAGACAAAACCAAGCTTGACGACCAAAAAGGCCGCCGTAAGTACCCGGACGACCATGATCTATACCTACGATCTGTAGAAGATCAGGTGAAGATGCTGCGTAACTATGCCTCGTTGGCGATATGGTGTGGCGGTAACGAGATAACCCAGCCCGACGATATTTTAGCTGCCGTGCGCGATACCATTTTACCTAAACTGGATAATACCCGCTGGTTTGTTGATTTTTCAAACTCGTTGGATATGGGCAAGAATGATAAGGGCATAAATGGCGATGGGCCTTACGGAATACAACCGCTGTCATATTTTTGGGCGACGAAAACCTATCCATTTAACTCGGAGGTTGGTTCAGTAGGGGTGGGCGATATAGAGTCGTTAAAACGGATTATTCCTGAAGCTAATTTGATAGCTCCTGAATACAATCCAGTCACCCGCCGCGAAAAGGTTGATTCGGTTTGGAAGTATCACACTTACATCGGTTACGAGAACTATGTGAATAAATACGGCAAGGTAAAAGATGTGCGCGACTGGGCCGAAAAGGCCCAGCTGGTAAACTACGATCAGTATCGCGCGCTGATGGAAGGCTTTAGCTCACACATGTGGGACTGGTACACAGGCACCATCATTTGGAAGACGCAAAACCCTTGGTCTGCCATGCGGGGGCAGATGTATGACTATTATCTTGATCCCAATGCCTGCCTGTACGGCCTGCACAGCGGCAGCGAGCCGGTGCATATTATGTACAACCCGGTTGATAGCGCGGTGAGCATTGTCAACAACACCTTCAGTAAGCTAAAGAATGTAACCGCGACGGTTAAGATCTACACCATTAGCGGCGATGCAAAGCTAGTTACTAGGTTGGCTAAAGAACTGCCAGCATCTGGCGTAACCAATCTGCTATCCATCAGAAGGGAAATAGCCGCTGCGGCGACAGAAAAAGGGGCTTTCCTGGCCCTGCGGTTAACGGACGCTGATAAGAGAACCATCAGCGATAATGTGTATTGGCTGGCCGATAAAAAGGGCGAGTACTCCGGCTTAAACGAGATGCCGGCATCAAAGCTAACCATTACTGCAAAGCGCCTGTCCAAAGGTAAAATAGCGGTAATATTGGTAAACCCTAACGCCGCGCCCGTGGCATTTTTTAACCGGGTGTCATTGATTGATCCTAAAGCAGGCGAGCGGGTGCTGCCCACTTTCTACTCGGATAACTACGTGTCAGTTTTGCCGGGCGAGCAAAAGACTGTTGTGGTAGATTACGATGTTCCGGTTACATCGCCAAAGATTGCGGTTAGAGGATGGAATATGAAGGAGCGGATGGTGTCTGTCAGATAGCGATCCACTGATCCACTGCGTGTGTGTATCAGTTGGATCAGTACTGAAAGTTAATTTCTTGATTATGAGGTTTTTATAAAAACTACAGGTTCCGTTTGGATCACTTTGGCTTGATTTGGATCAGTTTGGATTACCGAAAGGGCAAACTTGGATCAGGTATTAACAGGCCGGTAAGGGGGCAAATGATGTTAAAAAGTGCAGAATATCCCCAGTGAAAATTGGTAAAAATCCTGAAAAATCTTGGTAAAATCGGTGAGAACGTTAAGCTAATTATGACTAACTGCATGGTGAAAAGCGGAAGAAAAACATTTATTGATTTACAAAAGCAGTAACCACCATGCAATTTGATAAAGTATACGAGGTTGAATTAGAAAACGCCACTATATCCAAACTTTCTAATCATCAATCCGGTTGTTCTATTAGTGCTATTAATAACGCACATTTGCTGCCATGAATCGCTTAGCTACATCTACCTCGCCATATCTTTTACAACACGCCAACAACCCGGTAAACTGGCACCCCTGGGGTGCGGAAGCTTTACAAAAAGCCAGGGACGAAAACAAGCTTATCATTGTCAGCATTGGCTACTCGGCTTGCCATTGGTGCCATGTAATGGAGCATGAGAGTTTTGAGGACGAACAGGTGGCCGCGGTAATGAATGAGTATTTTGTGTGTATAAAGGTTGACCGTGAGGAACGCCCCGACGTTGACCAGATTTACATGAGCGCTGTGCAGCTCATTAGCGGACGTGGCGGCTGGCCCCTAAACTGTATTTGTTTGCCAGATCAACGGCCTATCTATGCCGGTACCTACTTCCGCAAAAACGACTGGACAAGCCTGCTCTTTAACCTTGCCGATTACTATAAGCAAAAGCCAGACGATGCCAACGATTATGCTACCCGCCTTACCGAGGGTATTCAAAAATACGAGTCGATAGGCTTTATAGAAACGCAGCCGGATTACAAGCCTGCCGACCTGGAGACTATCGTTAACAACTGGAAAAAGTATTTCGATAAACACGAAGGTGGGTTAGGTACCGCGCCTAAGTTTATGATGCCTAATAACTGGCAGTTTTTAGTTAGATACACCCATCTACTTCAGGATGAAGAAGTGGCCGCGCTGGCTAAGTTAACGCTTAAAAAGATGGCCTACGGCGGCATTTATGATCACCTGGGTGGAGGCTTTGCCCGCTACAGTGTTGATGAGGTTTGGCATGTGCCGCATTTTGAAAAAATGCTGTATGACAATGCCCAGCTCATTAATCTTTATGCCGAAGCCTATGTTTGGCAGCCCGAGGAACTGTACCGGCAGATAGTAGCCGAAACGATCGGGTTTGCCGTGCGCGAACTGTTGTCGCCTGAGGGTGGCTTTTATTCGGCCCTCGACGCGGACAGCGAAGGGGTAGAAGGTAAGTTTTATACGTTTGACAAGGCTGAGGTTGACGCGATTTTAGGTACTGAGTCGCAGCTTTTTTGCATCTACTATAATATTACCGACGAAGGTAACTGGGAAGAAGAGCATACCAATATTCTGATCAGGCGAGAGAATGATGCCGAACTGGCCCAGGCTATTGGCATCCCGGTTGATGAGTTGCTGGAAAGTGTCGCTGCATCACGCCAAAAACTGTTTGATGTACGTGCCGGGCGTGTGCGCCCCGGGTTAGATAATAAGATCCTGGCATCATGGAACGGATTGATGTTAAAGGGTTTGTGCGAAGCTTACCGCGCATTTAATAAGCCTGAATATTTAGAATTAGCGTTGAAGAATGCCAGTTTTATGGTGAGTAAACTAATCGATAATGACCGTATTAACCGCATCTATCAGTCAGAAACCAAAGTGGCTTTTTTGGACGATTATGCCAATGTGGTTGAAGGTTTTATTGCTTTGTATGAAGTTACTTTTGATGAGCAATGGCTGGAGCATGCCATAGGGCTAACCGATACCGCCATTAGGCATTACTACGATAAGGCCAGCGGCGTATTCTTTTTTACTGCCGATGACGACGAACAGCTTATTGCCCGCAAATCAGAGATCATGGATGGGGTTATCCCGTCGTCAAACTCCGTAATGGCGCGCAATTTAAAAAAGCTGGGCTTGCTGTTTGATAACGAGCAATATATTGAAATTGCGGCGCAGCAGTTACGCAATATTATGCCGCACATGGCTAAGTATGGTTCGGCTTATTCAAACTGGGCCATGTTGTTGTTAGACGAGGTTTTTGGCACCAATGAAGTTGCCATAGTAGGGGCAGATGCCGAGGTTTTTAGATTGGATATAGAAAAAAATTACATCCCTAATAAAATAATATTGGGCGGTACAAAAGGAAGTTTACCTTTGCTGCGCGATAAGTTTAGTAGCCGTACGCAAGTGTTTATTTGTAAAGACAAAACCTGCGGATTGCCTGCCGACAATATTGCTGATGCTTTAAAACAAATTAAAGCTTAAAACATTAATATTTAACATAAAGCAAAGCACTCATGGGTGCCATTATTAACAACAAAAATAAAAATTGATGAAAATTGCATCACAACACGTAGTGTCATTAACCTATGACTTGTACATTAAAAAGGAAGACGGAACCGAAGACTTTGTAGAAAGCGCCACCCAGGAGCAGCCATTAACTTTTTTATTTGGCGCTGGTCAAATGTTGCCAAAGTTTGAAGAAAACTTAAGCACCCTTTCAACTAACGATACTTATGATTTTGAACTACAACCCGAAGATGCATACGGTACTGTTGACGAAGAGGCAGTAACAAATTTGCCTCTCGAGATGTTCCAGGGTAATGAGTTGCCAGAAATTGGCGCTGTGTTGCCTTTGCAGGATAACCAGGGCAATCATTTTCAGGGTCAGGTGCTATCAATTGCCGAAGATTCGGTAATTATTGATTTAAACCACCCAATGGCCGGTCAGCATTTACATTTTAAAGGCACTATCTTAAATGTAAGACCAGCTACCGAAGAAGAATTATCTCATGGCCACGCACACGGTGCAGACGGTCATCAAGGACACTAAATAGTTGCAGTGCCGGTAGCAGTTTTAAAGAATTGCTACTGTGCTGTTTCCTCTGCAAATACGCTAAAACATATCTATCAATCCATACACATCAGCACTGCAAACCAGCTTAATTTGCGACGCTATAGGCTTGGCATTAAAAGTTGCCGGTATAAAAGTTCTATCGTGTTCTTTTAACAAATCCGGGTCAATAGTATAAGTCATTTCCTCTCTCAAGGCAGTACCATACTTAACGTGTATAATAATATCTGCAAGCCTGCCCATAGGGCTAATCAATAGTTCAAACGTTACTAAATATCGCACGGTTGGCTCCTGTCGCAATTCTTTTGGTAGTACAAAAAGCTTTAGAAGCGGCAGATACCCAAAGTAGCGGCCGCCAAGTTTAACGGGCTGGGTAACCTTATCGGTAGCTTTTATCGTATCGTCCACATTATAACTAAATGGTGATCCAGCATCTTCCGGCGCTTCAAACAGTAGTTCATTTTTGTCGTAATCGTAATTCTGCATCAGGATACCATCGCGGTCAAAATAATGCCAAATGCCGGCCTTTTTATCATTTACATACTTACCGCTAGCCAATACCTTTCTCTTATAAAGAGCGCGATAACTTCCGTCTTTGACCTGCTTGTCGGCCTCAATAATAGTTTGCACCCGCTCGGTTACATCGCCAACAATTTTGTTTCTGCGTTCAACAATTTGCTGTGCCATAGCATCGCGCAAGCAAAAAATGATAAGGGTACACAGCAGCAGTTTTTTCACATATTAAATTTGATGCAATTTAATATTTATCGGGCATTTTATATATTGCGGCCAAACTATTAACAATGTCAGCAGCAACCGATACATCTGGTTACAAAACCGTCCGATTTTCTGAAACCACCATTACCGAATTGATGATACCGTCTTACTCAAACTTCGGGGGTAAAATACATGGCGGCGTTTTATTGTCATTAATGGATAAGGTAGCTTATGTATGCGCGGCCAAGCACGCCGGCAACTACTGCGTAACAGCTTCTATTGATACGGTTGATTTTTTGCAGCCGGTTGAGGTAGGGGATTTGGTATCGTTAATGGCATCTGTAAATTATGTAGGCAATACGTCATTAGTAGTTGGTATAAAGGTGATATCAGAAAACATTAAAACCAATACTGTTAAGCATACCAACACCAGTTACTTTAGTATGGTAGCTAAAGACGATGACAATACTGCAGTGCAGGTGCCGGGCTTGATACTTGAAAATGGCCTGCAAGTAAGGCGCTTTGTGGAGGCAAAACGCCGTAAAGAGATCAAGCAGGCCTATAAGCAACAAGTGAACAAAATAGAGGTACCGGCAAGTTTTGAGGAGTGTGAAAATATATTAACAGGCGAAAAGGTACTATTAATTAATAATTAACGTTTGTCCATATTAAGAAGGTGTTATTATAATAAATAAATATTTATAGAATTTTTTTTATTTATATATTACACTCCAATTACAAAGCTTATTAATTGATTAAATCTAAAACATATAAATGGCATTTTTAAACAACGTGCTTGAGCCACCTGCTTACGGTTGGACGGATGAGAAAGGCGAACTGGTTAAGCCTACCCCTAAACAAATTATCAAAGAATTTTTTTCGCGTTTAAACGTATTTAGGGACAGAAAGAACTGGCTCTCTTTTATGAGCTGGATGATGGTTGTGGTGCTTACACCTATGTTGTTCCTGTTTATTTTCAAATACTTTTCTATCCCATTACTGATTGCCGCCTTTGTATATAGTATGATCGTAATGGGTACCCATGGCACTATCTGGCATCACCGTTATTGCACGCATGGTGCTTATCAATTTAAGAATAACTTTTGGCGGTTTATAACACAAAACCTGACGCTGAAAATCATTCCGGAAGAAATTTATGCGGTGTCGCACCACGTGCACCACGCTTTATCAGATACGCCCGGCGACCCTTACAATGCGCAAGGCGGGTTCCTTTATTGCTTTTTAGCCGATGTTAATCATCAGCCAATAGCACGTAACATGAGCGA
Source organism: Mucilaginibacter antarcticus (assembly GCF_042686155.1). Classification (NCBI taxonomy): domain Bacteria; kingdom Pseudomonadati; phylum Bacteroidota; class Sphingobacteriia; order Sphingobacteriales; family Sphingobacteriaceae; genus Mucilaginibacter; species Mucilaginibacter antarcticus. The sequence continues at coordinate 170,408 of NZ_JBHUON010000006.1, forward strand.
GAAAGAGTATGAGTGCTGTGTAAAACTGATGAAACATACCGGCGTTACATGCAACACTTACGCTCAATACCAAAAATGGGGCACGTTGGCAAATCCTATACGATCAATCATAGGTGTGGCCCTAAACTGGGGTTTCTGGTTTACCGCTTTTTATCTTATTGGCGGCTTAGGCTTATCATTTACCCTGTTTGGCGCTGCCGGTTTTTGGGCCGTTGGTGTACGTACCTTTAACTACGAGGGCCACGGCAAGGGCGAAGATAAACGCCGCCATGGCGTTGATTTTAACCGCGAAGACATGTCAATTAACCAGGTGTGGCCTGGCTTAGTAGCTGGCGAGTGGCATAACAACCACCACTTATACCCAAACAGCGCCCGCTCTGGCTTTAAGCCATGGCAGGTTGATAGCGCCTGGTACTTTATTAAGTTTATGCATACCATAGGTGCAGTGAGCTCATACCGTGATAACAAGGCCCAGTTTTATGCCGAATATTATGATCCGCACATTAGCGGGCTTGAGGCTGCCAAACCAGAAGTGGTTAAAGCTTATGATCAGGAGCAGGGCGTATTAATCCCCGAAAGAGCATAACTAAAAGATATTACGTATAGTTTTACCAAACAGGCCCGGCATTTACCGGGCCTGTTTGGTTTAAATGGTTTTTGGGTATATCAGCTTGAAATTATTGGTAATATATTTATGGCATTAGGATTTTTAATGATAAAGTTATTATGTTTGGTAAACCTCTGTTAAGTGAGGATTATAACGGGTTTTCATAGCTGTTATAATAGGCAAACCAACCAAATAGTGTACATATAAACTAATCAAAATGGCGACGATCAAGCCAAATGTTACCGCGGTTTAATATGCGGAACAAATAAAACTTATGAAATTAAAATTGGGAATGATTGGTGGCGGCCAGGGCGCATTTATTGGTGCCGTACATCGTATTGCAGCCCGTATAGATGGTGATTACGAATTGGTTTGCGGCGCTTTTAGCAGCAACGCCGAAAAATCAAAAGCAAGCGGCATAGCGTTGGGTATTTCGCCTGAAAGATCGTATGCGTCTTACGAAGAGTTGATAGAAAAAGAAAAGCAGATGCCTGAAAGCGAGCGCGTGCAGGTGATAAGTATAGTTACCCCAAACCACGTGCACTTTGCCCCAACCAAACTTGCTTTAGAGAATGGTTTTCACGTTGTGTTAGATAAACCGATGACTTTCTCGCTTGCCGAAGCGAAAGAGCTTAAGAATGTTGTACAGTCAAGCAATAAGCTATTTTGCTTAACCCATACCTATACCGGGTACCCAATGGTAAAAGAAGCTAAACAGCTAATTAAGTCAGGTAAATTAGGTAAAGTGCGTAAAATATATGTAGAGTATCCGCAGGGCTGGTTGAGTACTTTCCTTGAAGGTGATGACAACAAACAAGCATCTTGGCGTACCGACCCGGGTAAAAGTGGGATAGCCGGGGCCATGGGTGATATTGGTACCCACGCCTTTAACCTTATGGAATATGTTACCGGCTTAGAGGTTACGCAATTATGTGCCGACATCAACGTAGTGGTTGAAGGCCGGAAGCTGGATGACGACGGTGCCGTATTAATAAAAATGAACAACGGCGCCAGCGCCGTATTAACTGCCACCCAAATTGCGACCGGCGAGGAGAATAACGTAAAAATTCGCGTTTACGGCGAAAAGGGCAGTATTGAGTGGCAACAGTGGGATGCTAATACCCTGCTGGTTAAAATGAGTAACGAGCCATGGCAGATATACCGCACAGGCGGCGGTTATTTGTCTTCTTACTCGTCGCACAATACCCGCACGCCGGGCGGCCACCCCGAAGGATATTTAGAGGCTTTTGCTAACCTGTACCACAACTTTGCGCTTTGTGTTAAAGCAGAGATTGAAGGCGGACAAGCATCGCCGGAGGCGCAGGATTACCCTGGTATTGAAGAGGGTGTTAGGGGCATGGCGTTTATAGAGAACGTTATAGCTTCAGGTAAATCAGACATTAAGTGGACTAAATTTAACGTATAAATTATGAAAACAATTAAAGGCCCCGGTATTTTCCTTGCACAGTTTTTGGGCGATACCGCACCATTTAACACTTTAGATGCGATCTGTAAATGGTCGGCCGATCTGGGTTTTAAAGGTGTACAGATACCAAGCTGGGCAACAAGCTATTTTGACCTGCAAAAAGCCGCCGAAAGTAAAACCTATGCCGACGAGATAAAAGGCATTGTAAACAGCCACGGCTTAGAGATCACCGAACTATCTACCCACTTACAAGGACAGCTGGTTGCGGTAAACCCTGCTTATGACGACCTGTTTGACGCCTTTGCACCGGCAGCGGTACATAAAAACCCGAAAGCACGCCAGGAGTGGGCAGTGCAGCAATTAAAATATGCCGCCAAGGCATCGCAAAACTTAGGATTGAACGTGCACGCTACTTTTAGCGGCGCTTTAGTATGGCCAATGGTTTACCCATGGCCACAGCGCCCGGCAGGTTTGGTGGAGACCGGTTTTACCGAACTGGCTAAACGCTGGTTGCCAATTCTTGACGTGTTTGAAGACAACGGCGTTGACCTTTGCTACGAAGTACATGCCGGCGAGGACCTGCACGATGGTGTTACCTTTGAGATGTTTTTAGAGAAGGTAAATAACCACAAGCGTTGTAACTTGCTGTATGATCCATCGCACTTTATTTTGCAGTGCCTGGATTATTTGGAGTATATCGACATCTACCACGAGCGTATCAAGATGTTTCACGTTAAGGATGCAGAATTTAATCCAAATGGCCGCCAGGGTGTTTACGGTGGTTACCAAAACTGGATAGATCGAGCCGGCCGTTTCCGTAGCTTAGGCGATGGGCAGGTTGACTTTAAATCTATCTTTAGCAAAATGGCACAATACAACTTTGACGGGTGGGCTGTTATGGAGTGGGAATGTGCTATTAAACATCCCGAAGATGGTGCAAAAGAAGGCGCTATCTTCATAAAAGACAACATCATCCGTGTAACAGAGAAGGCATTTGATGATTTTGCTGCGGCAGGCTCTGACGAAGCTTTTAATCGTCGCCTGTTAGGCATCGACTAACACAAACTAGCAATGGTTGATTAGGTGAATGAGACACTTAATCAGCCATTAGCATTTTATACCAAACCAATTACTATATTTATTGACCATTTATAAACTTAAACAAAAACTCAATGCAAATTAATCGTACAGCGCTATTCAGGGCGAGCTGTTTGTCCCTACTAGTTACATCTTTGTCTTTTGGTATCCGCGCGGGTATTTTAGGCAAACTAGGCACAGATTTTCAATTAGATGAATCTCAACTGGCAACTATCACCGCAACTGCGTTCTGGGGCTTTCCTTTAGCCGTGGTTATCGGAGGTTTTATTGTCGATCTAATCGGCATGAAACGCCTGTTAGTAATGGCATTTGTATTTCACCTCGCTGGTATCCTGTTAACAGTTTTTGCCAGCGGTTTCTGGACATTGTTCATATCTACCTTATTGATAGGTTTAGCAAACGGCACTGTTGAAGCCGCTTGTAACCCTTTAGTAGCATCGTTATATACTGACGAGAAAACCACTAAACTAACTCATTTTCACTTATGGTTTCCGGGTGGTATCGTTATAGGTACATTGATTGTAACTTTCTTTAATCAATTTGGCCTTAGCTGGCAAATACAGGTAGGTATGATGCTTATCCCAACCGTAATTTATGGTTATCTGTTCTCTAAACTGGATTTCCCGGTAACAGAACGTGTAGCTTCGGGCATATCAACTGCTGGCATGTACAAAGCACTGGCAAGCCCATTGTTTATCTTCATGTTCATCTGTATGTTCGGTACAGCAATTACCGAGTTGTTTACTGGCCAGTGGATTGAGGTATTACTTAAAAATGTAACTCAAAACGCTTTGCTATTACTAACCTTAACAAATGGTGTGGTTTTCCTGGGTCGGGCTTTTGCTAAACCTGTACTTAAAGCTGTTACACCTCAAACTTTGTTGTTAATATCAGCTATCCTGGCTGCTTTAGGGCTATATATGCTTGGTCACTTAAGCGGTACTGCGGTATTTGGCGGCGCTGTTATATTTGGTATGGGCGTATGTTTCTTTTGGCCAACCATGCTGGGTTTTGTTAATACAAATTTGCCTGCAACCGGGGCCTTAGGCTTAAACCTGATGGGTGGCGCGGGTATGTTTGCAGTATCATTATACACCATATTTATGGGTGGGTTTTACGAAAGAATTCAGAAAGAAGCTGGCGGGGACACAACCCTTGCAGGTAAAAGTGTATTAGATGCCACATTGGTTATCCCATGTATATTAATCCTAGCCTTTGCAGGTTTGGTTATTTACATGAAAGGTAAGGCTAAGAAAAGCGCAGCTGCCGTGCAGATCTAGTTTTATTGATATATATATATACAGCTTTACAAAAGCGATGGACATCAAATCCATCGCTTTTGTATTTTATGACACTTTCGTCAGTAATTTATAGCCAAGAATTCGTTACAAACCCTTTAATCGTCGGCATATATTATTACATTTAGCACTTGTTTAAAACCAATATTCTAAATGAATACTTCTACTAAAATTAAGTTATCGGTAATGATGTTCCTTCAGTTTTTTATCTGGGGGGGATGGTATGTTACCATGGGGCCGTTTGCCGGAAACAACTTGCACGCTACCGGTGCCGAAACTGGCGCACTTTATTCTACGCAGTCATGGGGTGCTATTATTGCGCCTTTTATTGTTGGCCTTATCGCCGACAGATATTTTAATGCCGAACGCATTTTGGGTGTGTTGCACCTTGTTGGTGCTGTGTTAATGTACCAGTGTTATGCTGCGGTAGATATCTCGGCGTTTTATCCTTATGTTTTGGGTTACATGATAGTATATATGCCAACACTTGCTTTGGTTAACTCGGTTTCATTTAGCCAAATGAAAGATCCTGAAAAAGAATTTTCAACCATTCGCGTTTGGGGAACTATCGGTTGGATTGTCGCTGGTTTAGCTATTAGCTTCCTGTTCCATTGGGATGCTGCCGAAAATATATCACAGGGCTTTTTAAAATATACCTTCCTAATGTCGAGCATCGCTTCAGTAATATTGGGCGTGTTTAGCTTTACATTGCCTGCTACACCTCCAAAAGTTTCTACAGGTAAGGTTGTCGTGTCCGATGTATTAGGTTTAGGCGCACTTAAATTATTAAAGGACAAAAACTTCCTGGTGTTCTTTATCGCTTCGATTTTGATTTGCATCCCATTGGCGTTTTACTATCAAAACGCTAACAGCTTTTTAACCGAAATTAAAGTTGATAATGCAACTGGTAAAATGACCATCGGTCAAGTATCAGAAGTTGCTTTCTTACTGGCATTGCCGATATTCTTTAAACGTTTTGGCTTTAAGTGGACTATACTGGTAGGTATGCTGGCCTGGGCTTTACGGTACGTCATGTTTGCTTATGGCAACGCTGGCGAGCTAAGCTTCCTTTTAATTACCGGTATTGCATTACACGGTGTTTGCTATGACTTCTTCTTCGTATCTGGTCAGATCTACACTGACTCTAAAGCTGGTCCGCAGATTAAAAGCGCTGCGCAAGGTGTTATTACTTTGGCAACGTATGGTGTAGGTATGTTAATTGGATTCTACATTGCCGGTTTAATATCTGATGCTTATAATACACCTGCAGGCCATAACTGGAACATGATATGGTTGATACCTGCTGGTATTGCTGCGGTAGTGATGTTGTTGTTCTTCATTTTCTTTAATGATAAGAGCAAAACTGAAGCAGTTATCGAAGCATAATTATCAAATTAAATAGGACAATATAATAGCATACAACCATAAACAGTTATTGCTAAATTTAGCCAACTAATATTAACATCAATTATAAATACATAATGACAAATAGAAGAAGTTTTCTGAAACAGGCAGGTTTACTGTCGGCAGGAGTAATGGTAGCGCCGCATTTGTTATCGGCAAAACCAATCAAAAACATCGGTTTACAGTTATATTCTCTGCGAGACATAATTGGCAAAGACGTAAGCGGCACTATAGCTAAAGTAGCGGCAGCAGGTTACAAAGAAGTTGAGCCTTACGGTTACAGCAAAAAAGCGGGTTTCTGGGGTTTGCAGCCTAAAGAGTTTAGCGCTTTGCTAAAACAAAACGGCCTGACCACACCGGCTGCACACTATGATATGAACCAGTTTTTGGGATCTGAAAAAACGGAGAACCTTGAGGCTTATATTGAGGCAGCAAATGCTACCGGTCAAAGCCACGTGATTATCCCTTCAATCAACCATGATTTTATAAAGACTGTAGATGATTGCAAAGCTGTTGCCGACAAGATGAATAAAGCAGGCGAGATCCTAAAGAAATCAGGCCTGAAATTAGGGTACCATAACCACAACTTTGAGTGGCAACCGGTTGGCGATACTACTTTTTATGATACCATCCTGAAAAATACTGACCCTAAATTGGTAGATATGGAACTGGATCTGTACTGGGTAGTACGTTCAAAGCAAGATGCGGTTGGTTTATTTGCTAAAAATCCGGGTCGTTTTAAGTTTGTACATGTTAAGGATATGGACAAAGCAAAACCGGGCCTTAATACCGAAATTGGTGCAGGTTCAGTTGATTTTTTAAGCATACTCGCAAAGGCAAAACAAGGAGGCGTTGAGCACTTTATTGTAGAGCAAGAGAACTTTACCAATATTGACCCATACGTTAGCATTACGCAAAGTGCTAAATATGTAAAGGATAAGATCAGTATCTAAATAATACGCTCCCAATGTCATTTCGACGATAGGAGAAATCTATACATTGTAAAGTCGACGACCGGTACGTGTATATATTTCTCTCTTCGATCGAAATGACATTTTTGTTTAACCGCTTCATGATCACCCTCTCAAACATCCACAAAACTTTCAACCGTGGCAAAGCCAGCCAGGTAAACGCGGTTAATGGCGTAGATCTTAACATCGGCGATGGAGAGTTTGTAGTAATTGTCGGATCAAATGGGTCGGGCAAATCAACGTTGTTAAACCTGATCTCGGGCAGTACACTGCCAACGTCCGGGACTGTAGCTCTTGATAACACAGACGTTACCAGGCTTGCAGACTACCAACGCAGCAAGTGGATAGCCCGCGTATTTCAGAACCCTTTAAGCGGTACTGCGTCTGAGCTGAGCATACTGGACAACTTCAGGCTGGCTGCTTTGCGCACTAAACCTAAAGGGTTGAGCATTGGCGTTACAGACGCCTTTAAGCTTGATGTAAAGGATAGGATAGCCTTACTGGGTCTTGGCCTTGAAAATAAGATCACTCAACCTATAGGTACGCTGTCCGGTGGCCAACGCCAGGCGCTTACGTTGCTGATGAGTGTGATGGATGACTGCAAGATCCTCCTCCTTGACGAACCTACAGCCGCGCTCGATCCAAAATCGGCGGATATCGTAATGAAAACGGCAGACCAGCTAAGTCGCGATTTTAAACTGACTACAATATTAGTCACCCATAACCTTAAAGATGCCTACAGTTACGGCTCCCGCATTATCCAGATGGTGGAGGGTAAGGTGATTAAAGACATCGACACTAAACACAAACAAGCGCTGAAACAGAATGATCTGTTTGAGTGGTTTGGCTAGGCCATATGATAGGTTTGTTTCATGCGTGTTTGACACAGATGAAACAAGTTAAACAAGATTTTAGGTTAAAATTTTGATAGTCATGCAACTGCGAAAAAGCAGTGAAACAAAATGAAACAACTTTTACGTCAGTAAATTTAGGTGTAAAGTTGATTTAACTACTTGATTGTCAATCCATATAAAATATCGCTATTTTCCAGGTTATGAAACAAGATTTTTGAAGCCAAATCTTTAAAATGTAGTGATTATTTTGGTTTTGGCAAACTTATTGTATTTAGGTCATCACTATGATGAACAACAACAATTTCCAAAATATATTTGATGCGTACCAACTGGTTAGTGGTGCAAAGATCAAAGGCAAAAAAGGTGACGAAATGTTTGAACTTGGCGCCTATGATGCCAACAAACGTGGTTACACCGTTTACCCAATAGATAATGGCGTACGCTACGATGATTTCGCAGTGGTAGTAGCCGAAAAAGAGTTGAAAAATAATTTTATGATTGAGGTTATCAAGCAAAGCATAGCCGCCTAATAAAAAACGCCGCCCCGGATAACCGGGACGGCGTTTTTTATTACTTCGATTGTCATTTTGAAGATAGGAGAAATCTATACATATTCAAGTCGTCGACTTGTCCGCATATAGATTCCTCCCGATGCTCGGAATGACAAGACGATAATTACTTCTTATAAGTAACCTTATAAATAGTTCCCTTATTATCATCAGTAATATACAGGGAGCCATCCGGCCCTTGGGCTAAGCCCGTTGGACGATGCTCTGCCCGGCCCTGAGCCTTAAGCTCCTCTGTGCCGGCAAAGCCATCAGCAAAAACTTCCCACTTACCATCAGGCTTGCCGTTTTTAAAGGGTTGAAAAACTACAAAGTATCCGGCCTGCGGCTCTGGCGCTCGGTTCCATGATCCGTGGAAGGCTATAAACGCGCCGTTCTTATAACGCTCGGGGAATTGGTTGCCAGTGTAAAACAGCAAACCATCCGGCGCAAGGTGTCCCGGGAAACCTACAACCGGGTTAATATATTTAGCATCGGCAGGTTTTACGCCATCGCCACCATACTCAGGGCCAAGCATGTTTTTTTGTTTCTGCCAGTCATAATATACATACGGCCAACCGGCGTTATCGCCTTTTTTTATGGCGAACATACATTCTGCCGGTAACTCTGCCGATTGCTTTTCGGTAAATAATTTAGGGTGCATTTGGTGCAGGTTGTCGCGGCCATGCTGCATTACAAAAAGCTGGTTAAGCTGCTGGTTCCAGGTAATGCCAACCACATTACGTAATCCCCACGCATAATGAACACCTTCTTTGTAACTCTGATTAAGCTTGTCGGTTCTGAACTGCCAGATGCCGGCGGCCGAATCTAATAAAGGGCAACCGGTACGGTTTTTATCCAACTCATCACAGATATTGCTGGGGGCGCCAATGTTGACATAAACATTACCGTCATTGTCTAACGTAATAGCTTTAGGCTGGTGCCAGTCTACGCTAACAAGCCCGGTAACAATTCTATCAGGGTTTTCAGGATTGGTAACCTGGTTATTGGCATCAAGTTTATAACGGAAAACGCCGCTTTTATCGCTGGCGTATAAATAGCCGCCACCCATAGCAATGCCGGTACCACCATAGTTAGCAAAGCTGGTTTTTATGGTTGTTTTTCCACCTTCCTCGTGCAGTACCACAATGCCTTTGCTTACGCGGGTGCTGGCCATGTGTACGTAAATATCATTTTGGGGGGTTATTACCAAATGACGCGCACTGCCCAGTTTATCGGCAATAACATTAATATCAAAGCCGGTGGGCACCGTAAGGCCGGCAACCGCGGGTTTGCTTTTTGACGGTGGGTCGGCCTTTAATGCGTTTAACGTCAGCAATCCACCTAGGGCAATTACTGGTAATATCAAAGCGAATATCTTTTGTTTTTTCATCAGTTAATCTTTACTCAAAATTAACAGAATAATATTTAAAGCTGTTTAACCAAATTAAATAATCGTGCAATCGTTATAAATTTCATTTAAACAAAATTTAATTCTTTAAAATAGGCATATTAAAGTATTTAATATTTCACATCATTGACGTTACAATTCTTTTTATATGTATTGTTAAACCTTGATTAATTGCTATCGTCATAATGACATAAAACAAAGAACATGAAAAATATAGCACTACTATCAGCAATAGCATTATCAAGTTTAGCTTTTAACAACGTTAATGCGCAAGTATTTCAAATAGGGGTACAGTTAGGTGGCGGTCGCCCGCCGGTAGTTCAGGCTGGCGTTATTGCGCCTGTAAGAGTAGCGCCGGTAATGGTTGATTACAGAGACGCAGATGAATACTATTACATGCCCGAAGTTGATGCTTATTATAACGTTTACGAAAAAGCTTACTATTATAACAATGGTTCAAGATGGGTATCAGCAGCTTACCTGCCAGGTGCTTACCGCGATTATAGCTACAGAAATGTACGTTATTACTCAGTAAAAGCGCGTCGCCCATACCTAAACGCTAATGTTTATCGCGAAAGGTATAATGCCCGCCCATACTACGCCTGGGACCGCAGAGATGTACGTGTTGATAGCCGTAACGACCGCAGGGACGACAGGTTTGATAACCGCAATGACCGCAGAGACGACAGGTTTGATGCAAGGGTTGATAACCGCAGGGACGATAGGGTTGATGCAAGGTTTGATAGCCGCAGGGACAACAGGGTTGATGCAAGGGTAGATAACGGCAGGGACAACAGGGTGGATGCCAAGGTTGATCGGAGAGATGACAGGGTAGATGCAAGGGTAGATCGGAGAGATGACCGTTTTGACGGCAGAAATGACCATAAAGACAACAACCTGCGTTTTGAAAAGCGTAACGACCCACGCGGTGGCCAGCCTGAAGATCGCAGAGGTAATAACGGCAGGGGCAACGGCAGAGGTAATGATAACGCTCGCGGTGGCTTCGGCGGAACACGTTTCGTAGCTAATAAATAAGCGCAATTTCCCCCATCATATATAATAAGTGAAAAGCCACCGCAAGGTGGCTTTTTTGCTTTATAGTAATTTTAAAACAGGCTGGTTTGCATTTGTTGCACCGGCTTTAATAGCGATGGCTTCGTCGGGGCAAGGCTATAAGCGTTGCGGCCCTCAAAGGGCAACTGCAGGTATGGCTGCCAGGTGGCAAAACTGGCAAAGGTTTCGCGTTGTAAAACGGTTAGGCTATCTATGGTAAACGCCTCATTAAATTCAAGCGATTTAAAGTGGGGCCAAAGCTTATCAAAATCGGCCACCGGGATGTTACGGCAAATGGTGATGTTAGATACCATAAACTCTTTGATCTTTAGATGCTGTTTTAGCATTTTAAACCAGTGGGTGGTTTCGGGTGATTGAACGATGCGGGCGTAGATGGTGCGGTAGTCATTACCATGGTTAAAATGATCAAATCCGTTAATAGTAAGCGTAACCGGCGGGATCAAACACAAACGGCGACGAAAATCCAGTATCCCCGGCTCAGTTAAAAATGAGCGCTGCCGATGCATTTTTTGTACCGCTATGTGGGCTACCGACCCAATGCTATCATACATGCCTATAATATCAGAGGCATCAATCTTATAATCGCGCACAGCTGCTTTAACCTTATCCGGAGGAGAGAGCAACATAAAAAAATCGGTGTATCCTTTCATCGCCTAAAATTTTGGTGAAAAACAATTATACTAATATTTTTAGTATTTATGCAATTATTTTTAGTAAATATTTTACATTTGTGCTATGGATGCCAAGCGCTATATTGTACATATCGACCTCGATTCGTTTTTCGTTTCGGTTGAGCGTAAGTTCAATCCTGACCTGATAGGCAAGCCGGTTTTAATAGGCGGTTCGGCAGATAGGGGAGTGGTGGCATCATGCAGTTACGAGGCGCGCAAATTTGGCATCCACTCGGCTATGCCAATGAAACAAGCCATGAAACTTTGCCCGCATGCGACGGTCATCCGCGGTAGCCACGGGCGCTATAGTGAAGCATCGCGCGAGGTTACGCAGATCATTCATGACAGCGTGCCGCTGTATCAAAAAACATCTATAGATGAGTTTTATATAGATCTGACCGGTATGGACCGGTTTCACGATTGCTATAAAATGGCAACAGAACTGCGGGAACGCGTGATCCGCGAGACGGGCTTGCCCATATCTTTCGGGATGGCATCATGCAAAACCGTGGCTAAAATGGCAACCAATGCCGCTAAGCCAAGCGGGCAGCTGTTTATTGAACATGGCCAAGAAAAAGAGTTTATGGCCCCGCTATCCATCCGTAAAATACCCATGCTGGGCGAGAAAACCTGCCAAAAGCTATACCAGTTTGGGATTGAAAAAATAGGCGACCTGCAGCGGGTGGAGCTAAAGTTTTTAGAGACGGTTTTTGGCAAACACGGCCGCTATATATGGGAGCGGGCCAATGGTATTGATGATAGCGAGATTGTTCCGCATAGCGACCGTAAATCCATATCGACAGAAAACACCTTCGAAGCTGATGTGAACGATAAAAAAACGATCGAAACGGTATTGGTATCTATGACGGAAGAACTAGCCTATAAGCTGCGCAAAGAGAATAAGGTGGCATCATGCCTGGCTATCAAGATCCGCTTCGCTAATTTTGAAACCCATACCGTGCAGGAGAAAATATCGCTAACCGCAGCCGAACATATATTGATACCCGGCATTAAAAACCTGCTCAAAAAAGCCTGGAATGGTCACCGGCCGATAAGGCTGATTGGGGTTAAGCTAAGTAATCTTTGCCAGGGTAGCTACCAGATAAATCTGTTTGAGGATAACGAAGAACGCATAAAGCTTTACCAGGCTATGGATAAGATTAACTTCAAATTTGGCGACAAAACAGTTTGCCGTGCAGCGGGCATGGCCATTGGTACAAGAAATTTCAATCCCTTTTTAAAGGGATAGGATTGGTATATTTGGGGATAAACTTTATTGCCCCATGTTGAAAAAAATATTCGCGACCATGTGTCTGCTGTTCAATTTCGTTTTTGCCGATGCTCAACAATTTACTTCAAGAGATTTAATTGGCCGCTGGCAGAACGCCCGCGTGAAAGGGGGGAATGTAACGTTTTTGACAAAGTCGACTGGATTGTGGTTAAGCAATGATGGTTTCTTGTATAATAAAATGAATTATTCTACTAATGACAGGAAGGATGTTATAGAATTAAAGTTTACTTATGAGATAGATAGAAAGCATCCGAAGTATGCGCGGTTTAAGATTAAATTTTTGAATGACAGTACTTTTTTAATGAGATACTTATGGGGCATACCAAAGAATGCTGATACAAGTAATAAAAAGGTTGCTGTGTACAAAAAGATAAAAAAGGAACTTCCAGATACCGAAATGCGATATCCTACATATAAAGATATTTTAGGCGTATGGGGGAGCAAATTAAAAGATACAACAAGGTATGAAAAATTTACTTTTGTTGATACCAGCACCCTCTATATACAAACCAGTACGCAGGGGTTAAACAAGCTTAGGTATACTATAGATTTTAAAAAGCAACCCATACCGCTTGATATTTACTATCAGGATAAACTTATTAAACAATGTTTTATTGGTTTTTACAATAGGGATGCTATACGGTTAGAGCATTTTGAACCCAATAAGAGAGGAGATCATTTTACCGTGTTTGGCGGCAACGCGCACCTGTATCGCGAGAAGGAAAAGGCGGTTGTAAACAAACAATAATAGCACACTTGCAAATCATTAATATAACGCCTATCTTTGCACCTCAATTAACAAAGTTTATTTACGCTTTAATATTATTTACGTAATGTATTTAAGTCAAGAAGGAAAGCAAGAGCTTTTCGCAAAACATGGTAAAGGTCCTCAGGATACAGGATCAACCGAAGGTCAGGTTGCATTATTCACAACCCGTATCGCACACCTAACTGGTCACCTGAAAAAAAACAAACATGATTTTTCAACCCAGTTATCACTGCAAAAAATGGTAGGTAAACGTCGTGGTTTGTTAGCGTACCTATACAAAAAAGATATTGAAAGATACCGTGCTATCATTAAAGCTTTAGCTTTAAGAGATATCATTAAGTAACTAAAACTTTTTTTTTATAAAAAGCCGTCTCTTTTATGAGATGGCTTTTTTACTTTTACACGAAACTATTTACACACTATAAAAAACCGGTGCGCTCTAAAAGATGAAAAGCGTATCAAAACAAAAAAAAGATGAATGTAATTAAAAAAGTAATTGATTTAGGTGACGGCCGCACCATCGAGATCGAAACAGGTAAACTGGCCAAACAAGCCGATGGCTCTGTAGTTATAAAAATGGGTGATACCATGTTGTTAGCTACTGTAGTATCATCAAAAGAAGCAAAAGAAGGGGTAGACTTTTTACCACTATCTGTTGACTATCAAGAAAAATATGCTGCTACCGGTCGTATCCCGGGTGGCTTTTTACGCCGCGAGGCCCGTTTGTCGGACTATGAGGTTCTAATCTCTCGTTTGGTTGACCGTGCATTGCGCCCAATGTTCCCCGAAGATTATCATGCTGATACACAAATAATGATATCTTTAATTTCAGCTGATAAAGACATCATGCCTGATTGTTTAGCAGGTTTAGCGGCATCAGCTGCATTATCTGTTTCTGATATCCCTTTTAACGGCCCTATCTCAGAAGTACGTGTTGCTAAAGTTGATGGCCAATTGGTTATTAACCCAACTGTAACTCAATTAGCGAAAGCTACTTTAGAGTTTATTGTTGCCGGTAACGAGCATGACATCAACATGGTCGAAGGCGAAAGTGCTGAGATCCAGGAAGAAGAATTGGTTGAAGCAATTAAATTTGCCCATACTGCTATTAAAATACAGTGTTTAGCTCAAAAAGAATTAACCATTGAGGTTGGTAAAACAGAGAAACGTACTTACAGCCATGAGCATAGCAACGAAGAATTGCAAAAAGCAATTTACGCTGCTACTTACGATAAAGTTTACGCTATTGCAGGCGAAGCTTCTGGTAAAGACGAGCGTAGCGCTAAATTTAAGGCTGTACGCGATGAGTATATAGCTACTTTAGGCGAGATTGATGATATTACCAAATTTTTGGCTAAAAAATATTATCATGATGTTGAGTATGACGCTATCCGTAACCTTGTATTAGATGAAGGCAAACGTTTAGACGGCCGTAAAACTACAGAGGTCCGTCCTATCTGGAGCGAAGTAGGTTATTTACCTGCTGCTCACGGTTCGGCAGTATTTACCCGTGGCGAAACACAAGCATTAACTACAGTTACTTTAGGCGCTAAAGATGCTGAGCAAATGATTGATGGTGCGTTTATCAACGGTTACCAAAAATTCTTGTTACACTACAATTTCCCGGGCTTCTCAACAGGCGAGGTTCGTCCTAACAGGGGTGCAGGCCGTCGCGAGATTGGTCATGGTAACTTAGCTATGCGTTCATTAAAACGTGTTTTACCGGTTGACGATTCAAATCCTTACACCATCCGTATTGTATCTGATATCTTAGAATCTAACGGTTCATCATCTATGGCTACCGTTTGCGCGGGTACATTAGCTTTGATGGATGCAGGTATCAAAATTACCAACCCGGTATCAGGTATCGCAATGGGTTTGATCACTAACGAAATGGGTACTAAATATGCTATCCTTTCTGATATCTTAGGTGATGAAGATCACCTTGGTGATATGGACTTTAAAGTAACAGGTACTAAAAACGGTATCGTTGCTGTACAAATGGACTTGAAAATTAACGGCTTATCATACGAAGTATTAAGCAACGCGTTAAATCAGGCAAAAGACGGTCGTTTACATATCCTAGGCGAAATGGCTAAAACCATTACCGAAGTCCGCGAAGATTACAAACCACATGCTCCACGTATTATCACCATTAAAATTGATAAAGAGTATATTGGTGCTGTTATAGGCCCCGGTGGTAAAATCATCCAGGAAATGCAACGCGAAACCGGTGCTACCATCTCTATCGAAGAGGTTGACAACCAGGGTATCGTACAGATATTTGCTGATAACAAAGCTGCTATCGACGCGGCTGCTACACGTATCAGAAATATAGCTGCACGTCCGGAAGTTGGCGAGATCTATGAAGGTAAGGTAAAATCTATCATGCCTTTTGGTGCTTTCATCGAGATCATGCCGGGTAAAGACGGTTTATTACACATATCAGAAATTGATCACAAACGTTTTGAAACCATGGACGGAATATTCCAGGTAGGCGACGAAGTGCGTGTTAAATTATTAGATGTTGACAAGCAAGGTAAATTAAAACTTTCTCGTAAAGTATTATTGCCTAAGCCTGACGCGGCTCAATAATATTAAACATGTAAATACATGTGTTACCAGTAAAGGCCTTAGAAATAAGGCCTTTACTGTTTAAAAACCTTTTTGTTTTAATTATTTTCTTTTTTTTTAAAACAAATATTGCTGTTTGATCTTTATTAATTTTATAATGAAGTAATAAAAGGTTTAAGGCCGATCCTTCTACAGAAAAATGATATCTACGTCGTCGCAAGACCCTTTAGATTTTATCAGTAATGCTAATGCCCAAGGTAAACCCGCAGGCCCCCAAGCGGATTTGGTGCAAGTATTATTATATGAAATTATAAGGGTTAAAGATCTTATTGCATATTACGACTCCATACCCAATGGTGGTGGGCAGCTTGGTTCATCTATTTTGACCGAACTGGTTACCGAAGCTTATAATTCTCTTGTAAATTACGATCTGGTACTGATGAAGAAGTATTACGATCTGCTGCAAAATTGTGACTGATTTTACCATTGCTCCATTAATTTGTATAGCATGCTCAATAAGCTATATTTGCAGTCACTAATCACCCAATGACAAATGACTAATGCCCGTCTAATTGCCCCATCAATTTTATCAGCTGATTTTGGTAATCTGCAGCGCGATATTGAAATGATCAATAACAGCGAGGCTGATTGGATCCATGTGGATGTTATGGATGGCGTGTTTGTACCTAATATATCGTTTGGTTTCCCGGTTACCGAGGTTGCTTTTAAACACGCTACCAAGCCGCTTGACGTTCATTTAATGATAGTGGAGCCGGATAAATATCTTAAGCGTTTTAAAGACGCCGGAGCGGCTAGTATTACAGTGCATGTTGAGGCATGTCCTCATTTAAATCGCACGGTACAGGCTATAAAAGAGCTTGGCTGTAAGGCAGGGGTGGCGCTTAACCCGCATACGCCGGTCGCAATGATTGAGGATATTATAAAATATGTTGATTTGATCCTGATCATGTCCGTTAATCCGGGTTTCGGCGGGCAGCATTTCATAGACAATACTTACAAAAAAATAGCAGACTTAAAGAAGTTAGCCGACTTGTACAACCCTAACGTATATATTGAAGTTGACGGTGGGGTAGATGCAACTAATATTAACAAATTGATGGCGGCTGGTGCAAATGTGTTTGTGGCAGGTAGCTCAGTATTTGGAGCACCCAGCGCCTCTGATATGATATCAACCCTGAAACACACCTAATTGTTATTACAATCGTAATACAAATAGTGCGATAATTTTAAATTAATTAATAAATGGCCTTAAATGCGTCGTTTTATTGAATATTTGCATTTTTTAAAATAAATGCAAATAAAGGCTCTTCGCTTTGTCAGATTAATTAACTTTGCCGCAGCAAAATATAAACTTTACAATATAATATTTTGTTGAACCAATCTTAAAAACGTATGAAACATAATTTTGGTGCCGGTCCGGGCATCTTACCTCACGAAGTTTTAAAACAGGCAGCTCAAGCGGTTGTTGATTTTAATGGTATGGGCTTATCTCTGTTAGAGATATCGCACCGCGCCCCAGAGTTTGAGGCGGTTTTAGATGAAGCCGTAAAATTAGTTAAAGAGTTACTTGAAGTGCCTGAGGGTTATTCCGTATTGTTTTTACAAGGTGGTGCAAGCACGCAGTTCGCTATGTTACCATACAACCTGTTACCGGCAGACGGTAAGGCAGCTTATGTTGAGTCGGGCGTGTGGGCTAACAAAGCCTTAAAAGAGGCTAAGTTTTTTGGCGAAGTTGAGGTAATTGCTACTTCAAAAGATAGCAACTTTACTTATATCCCTAAAGATTACACCATACCTGCTGACGCGGCTTATTTGCATTTAACATCAAACAATACCATTTACGGTACGCAGTTGCATGAGTTCCCTAAATCGCCTATCCCGATGGCTTGCGATATGTCGTCTGATATTTTCAGTCGTAAAATTAACGTCGCTGATTTTGGTTTGATTTATGCCGGTGCTCAAAAAAATATGGGCCCTGCAGGTACTACTTTAGTAATTGTTAAAGACGAAATCTTAGGTAAAGTTGATCGCAAAATCCCTTCAATGTTCAACTATAAGGTACATGCCGAAAACGGATCAATGTACAATACTCCGCCGGTGTTTGCTATCTATGTTTCGATGTTGACTTTACGTTGGGTTAAATCTAAAGGTGGTGTTGCAGCGCTTGCTCAAGAGAATAAGGCGAAATCAAGGGCGTTGTATACGGAGATTGACCGTAACCCATTATTTAAACCGGTTTGCGCTGTCGAAGATCGCTCTGACATGAACGTATGTTTTGTAATGGAAAACCCGGAGCTGGAGAAAGCATTTTTGAAACTATGCGATGATAAAGACATAGTAGGCATAAAAGGCCACAGAAGTGTTGGCGGTTTCCGCGCATCAATTTACAATGCCTTGCCAATTACCAGCGTTCATACCCTGATTGATGCCATGCAGGAGTTTCAAGAGAAAAATAAATAATTAAAGATTGAAGAGTAGGGATTGGTGATCAGCTTGAGGCGGCCAATCTTTAATCTTTAATCACCAATCTTTAAAGATAATGATCAAGATATTAGCTAACGATGGGATAGACCCTATCGGAAAAAAGATGTTAGAAGATGCCGGTTTTGAGGTTGATACTAACAACATACCGCAGGACGAACTGCCTGTTAAACTACAAAACTACGATGCCATTACTGTACGTAGCGCTACTAAAGTACGTAAAGCCTTAATTGACGCTTGCCCTAACCTTAAGCTTATCGGCCGCGGTGGTGTAGGTGTGGATAATATTGATGTAGAATACGCTAAAGAAAAAGGCGTGGGCGTATATAATACGCCTGCATCATCATCATTATCTGTTGCAGAGCTTGTTATAGCGCAATTGTTTACCGGCGTGCGTTCATTGCATGACAGTAACCGCAAAATGGCTGCCGAAGGCGGAACCAAGTTTAACGACTTGAAAAAAGCTTATGCTAAAGGCATTGAGCTACGTGGCAAAACTTTAGGTATTGTTGGGTTTGGCCGTATCGGTCGCGAGGTAGCTAAGATCGCTATCGGCATTGGTATGGATGTTATTGCTTATGACCTTTTTGAGTTTAACCCCGATGTTGAAATCGTGTTAGGATCTGGCGGTACAAAAGTTAACGTAAGTGTTAAAAAAGCAACTTTAGACGAAATCATCAAGACTGCTGATTTCATCACCCTGCATACGCCGTTTATTGACAAAGCATTATTTGGTGCCGAAGAATTAGCTCAAATGAAAAAAGGCGTACAATTGATCAATATCTCTCGTGGTGGATTAATTGACGAATTAGCTTTGATCGAAGCATTGAACAGCGGCCAGGTATCATACGCGGCATTAGACGTGTTTGATAACGAACCAACGCCACGTGCCGAGATTTTATCCCACCCTAAAATATCATTAACCCCACACATCGGCGCTGCTACTAATGAAGCGCAGGAGCGTATCGGTGTTGAGCTGGCCAGCTTAATTATTGGTCACTTTAAGAAATAATACCTCACACTAATTGTTGCAAATGAAAGTCTGCCTGAGTAAATCGAGGGCACTGAAAAAGTCCAATAGTGAAAAAAGGCGTAGAAGAAGAAATTTTTCTACGCCTTTTTTGTATCTTAAAGTGTCAAAAGAAAGATACTAA
>NZ_JBHUON010000007.1:0-189996 GCF_042686155.1 Mucilaginibacter antarcticus
CCGTAATTGTGTAAACCTATTTTAGTACTAACTTTAAAGTGTAAACTAACACCAGTATTAACAACCAATAGTGTAAACTTTTTTCAGGACGGGTCATAGGTTACAAAAAAATCTTGTTTCATCTTGTTTCACTGCATTTTCGCATAGAATTGATTATCAGAGTACTAACCAAAAATCTTGTTTCACTTGTTTCATCTGTGTCACACACGCATGAAACATACACACTTTTGAAGCTTACGATACCGTTAACTCGCCACGCAGATCGACTTCTAACAGTCGTCTAACCTCATTAGCATCGTCGTGCTGGCCAAGCAAGTACATCATTTTGGTAACCGCAGCTTCAAAGGTCATGTCGTAACCGTTGGTTACGCCTATATCTTTTAATTGTTTGCTGGTATCGTAACGGCCCAGCTCAACGGTGCCTACTTTACATTGCGATATATCCAGTATCACTTTGCCGCTATCAATGGCGTTTTTAAGCAAGTCGGTAAACCATTGGTCGGTGGTGGTATTGCCGGCGCCGAAGCTTTCCATTACTATGCCGCGCACCGGGGCATTTACTACGGCCTCAACCACCTTTGGGCTAATGCCCGGATAAAGCTTTAGTACAGATACGTCGTTTACCAGATTTTTATGCAGGGTTAATGGCGCGTCCACAGGCTGCCTGATATCGTTTACGCTGAAGCGCAGGTGTACGCCCGACTCGGCCAAAATAGGATAGTTAGGCGAGCGGAAAGCTTCAAATTTTGATGAATTATATTTAAAAGAGCGGTTGCCCCTAAAAAGTTTATAATCAAAATAGATACAAACTTCTGGTACCCGCGCACGGTCATTCTTCTTAGATTTCGCTATCTCAATAGCCGTCATCAGGTTCTCCTTAGCATCGGTGCGGATAGCGCTGATTGGTAGTTGAGAACCGGTAAAGATCACGGGTTTAGCCAAATTCTCGAGCATAAAGCTCAAGGCCGATGCGGTGTACGACATGGTATCAGAACCATGCAGGATAACAAACCCATCTACCTCGTCATAATGCGACTCGATTAAACCGGCCAGCTGGCTCCAAATCTCGGGGTTCATGTTTGATGAGTCGATGATCTCTTCGAACGAGTGAACTTTGATCTTGCAATTAAGTTTCTCCAGTTCGGGTACGTTATCCATTATCTGCTCAAAGTTGATAGGTTTAAGCGTTTTGGTAACAGGATCGGTCATCATGCCTATGGTACCACCGGTATAGATGATAAGTATCTGGCTCATTGAAATGGTATTAGTGGTAAATAAGTTTGTTCCTTACACTCCAAAAACCTGTTTTGAGTTAGCGGTAGTAACTTCGGCAACGGTTTGTATATCGGTTTGATATATGTCTGCCACCTTTTGAGCAATATAAGTTAAATAAGAACTCTCATTAGGTTTACCTCTGTGCGGAACGGGGGAAAGATACGGAGAATCAGTTTCTAAAACGATATGGCTTAAATCAAACTGGGGTAATATTTTGTCAAGTCCGCCATTCTTATAAGTCACTACGCCGCCTATGCCTAAGTAAAAACCCAGGTCGATAGCGCGTTGAGCCTGCTCGGCATTACCGGTAAAACAATGGAAAATTCCGAACAGATCAGCGTCTTTTTCTTCTTCTAAAACTGCAAACACCTCATTAAAAGCTTCGCGGCAGTGTATCACTATGGGTAGTTTTAATTCTTTAGCCCAGGCAATTTGCTGCTTAAAGGCTTGTACTTGTATATCAAGGGTTGTTTTGTCCCAATAAAGGTCAATACCTATCTCGCCAATGGCATATATCGTACTGTCTTTTTTGCTGTCGCGTATGATGGCTATTTCTGCTTCCCAATCCTCTTTTACAGAGCAGGGATGCATGCCCAGCATAGGGTAACACATGTCCGGATACTCTGCCACCAGCCGGTTTATCTGCGCTATTGAGTCAACATCAACATTAGGCAAAAACAGGCGCGTAATGTTGCTATCTACACAACGCTGCACCAGTGCGGCGCGTTTCTCGTTATCGTCCTGATAGTATAGGTGGGTATGCGTGTCTGTCAATATCATGCTACAAAAGTAAAAAAGCCTTCCGGTTTATCCGAAAGGCTTTCTTCATGCTATTGTTTCTTTTTGGTAACTGTCGTTGTTTTTTTGACAGTGCTTGTTTTAACTGCCGGCTTCTTAGCTGTGGTTTTCTTAGCTATCGGTTTTACTGCCTTTGCTTTTTTAACCTTTACCAGCTCCACATCAAATACCAACGGACTAAATGCTTTAATTTCCGGCCCGGCCGCGTTAGCGCCATAAGCCAGTTTTGATGGTATTACAAATGTAGCTTTTGTGCCTGCGTTTAATAATAACAGGCCTTCATCCCAACCTTGTATCACAGCGCCCTGGCCAACCGGGAATGCAATAGGCTCGTAATTACGGCCGGGTTGCTGCAATCCTGCTGCCTTTGCATCGGCTTCAACGCTTGAGTCAAATACCTTACCCTCAAGGGTACGGCCGGTGTAGTTTACAAAAACGCTGTCGCCGGGTGCCGGTTTCAGGCCGGTTCCTTGTTTAGTGATCTTATATTTTAAGCCCGAGGCTGTAGTGGCTAAAACAAGGCTTTTGTCAGCAATATACTTTGTTAAAGCACCGCTCTCTTCTGCTTCTGCTTTGGCGCCAATTTCTTTAGCTTCTGCTTCTGCTTTTGCTCGGGCGGCCGTTGCCTCGGCCATTGCCTCTTCCATTGATTGCACGCGCTCAACTTTTATATAGATATTAAGGTCGCTGCCTTTAGCGAAAAAGGAAGGGCGGTCTGCTTCCCGGCCTGCAAACAGTGTGTCGGTAGGTACTTTTATCCAAACACTGTCTTTAACAGTTAACAGCGGGAATATCGCCATCATGTCTTCTGTGCCCTTTACCTGAGCCTGGGCAGGGGCACCCATTTTATAAGTGCTGTTTAATAAAGAGTCTTTATCATTACGTTGAGTAAGGTTAAAGGTAACCACTTCATTTTCTTTAATCCTTGGCCCCGGGTTATTGGTGATAATTTTAAAACGCACCCCTCTGGCTGATTTCTGAAATCCGTCCTGCGCGTCGGCCTTAACAGCAAAAGCTGTTAGCAAAATATAAAAAAGATATTTTTTCATAATTAAAAAAGCCTTCCTTAAAATAAGGAAGGCTGTATAATTTTAAGTTAACAATTATTTTTTTGCAGTAACAGGTGCTGCAGATGGTTTAACAATGTCAATCACTTCAACATCAAATACAATTGGCGTATAGCCAGCTATCGGGCCTGCACCTTGTGCGCCATAACCCAGGGTTGATGGTATTACAAAAGTAGCTTTAGCACCTTTGTTTAACAATTGTAAACCTTGATCCCAACCTGCAATAACAGCTCTTTGACCAACCGCAACACGGATAGGTGCAAACGGGCGCTGATCTGCACCCGGTAATTTAGCTTTAACAGCTTCGTCTTTAACACTTGAGTCAAATACTTTACCATTTATTAAATGGCCGGTGTAGTTAATAACGGCAGTGTCGCCAACCGCAATGTTAGGGCCCGAACCAGCTTTGGTAATAGCATAGTATAAACCAGAGTCTGTTTTAGTTACATTCAATTTTTGCTCGTCAATATATCTTTTGATTTTAACAGGCTCTTTAGTTTTTTCAGCCTCGGTCATGTCAGACATGTATTTGGTAACTGTTGATTGAAATACCTGATCCGTCATAGTGCCTTTAGGTATAACTTTTACAATTTTTAAATCGTAAATAACAGATTTGCCTTTAAAGTTTGGCGGGCGTTGAGCTGTTTTGAAAATGCTGTCAGCAGATAATTTAATGCTTGCGCTATCACCTTCAGTCAATAAAGTTATTGCTTCGTAAATATCACCTTTAAATTGTGCTTTAGGTAATACCATTGGGCTTGGGCGGCCTTGCTCATAAGTACTTAATAAAACTGAGTCAGCATCATTTTTAATAACCAGGTTGGCTAAAACAAAATCGCCTTCTTTAATTCTAGGGCCTGATTTTTCGGTATATATATTATATAACATGCCGTTATTTCCCTTCTTGTATCCACCATTACAGCTTGCCAGTCCAATAGCGGCAAGTGCTAAAAACATCAGATTTTTTTTCATTTTAAATTTATTGAATTAGTAATTTTTTGTATTCGGGTAAAATTTGTTTTAACTGATTAACAACCTCTTGCAAGCTTGCTGATGATTGCCCGCCGGCAGCATTTCTGTGACCGCCGCCGCTAAAGTACAATTTACAAATCTCATTTGCAGGAAAATCTCCTTTAGATCTTAATGAAAGTTTGACTTTATCATCGCGCTCAACTATAAAGGCTGCTAAACGTATACTGGCAATTGATAATGCATAGTTAACTATACCTTCGGTGTCGCCGGTATTAACGTCATACTTTTGCAGATCTTGTTTGTTTACAACAATTAATGCGGTATTAAATTCTGGCAGTATCTCCAGGCAGCTGCTTAGGCAATGGCCCAAAAAGCGCAGGCGGTTTTCTGATGCGCTGTTATAAACCAACTCATGTATACGATAGTTAACCGCGCCGGCATCAATCAGATCGGCAATAACGCGGTGAACGGATGATGTGGTGTTAGGCAACCTAAACGAGCCCGAATCTGTCATGATACCGGTATAAAGGCAAGTAGCCACATCTTTATTTATTAGCTTTTTATTGTCAAGTATATCGGTAATAAAGCTATGTACTAGTTGTGCTGCCGCGCAGGCATTGATGTCCCAATGACGATAGTCGTCAAAATCCTCTGGCTCCAGGTGATGGTCAATCATGATCTTTTTTGCGTCGGCCGCTCTAACCAGCTCGCCCATTTCGTTAATGCGGCTTAGGTTGTTAAAGTCGAGGCAAAAAACGATATCAGCTTCGGCAATTAATTGTGCTGAGCGTTCTTTATTATCTGTATAAATTACCACTTCTTCGTTGCCGGGCATCCACGTTAAAAAATCGGGATAGTCTGAAGGCGTAATAACGGTGGTGTGGTGGCCCTGTTGTATTAAATAGTTATACAAACCCAACGACGAACCCATAGCATCGCCATCTGGCTTATGATGCGTAGTGATAACGATTTTTTTTGGTTGGTTTAACAGGTTTTTAAGCGACGCGATATCTAACATCAGTTTTTAAAAAAGAGTTGCAAAGCTATGTAAATAAATATTTAAAGCGTTCATAATTAAAATAAAAAAGCTTTAAGGTTCGGCAACAAAACCATACTTTTGCCCCATTATTTACAGGGATAAAAATTAATGTGCAGAAAAGCCTGCAATTAGCCCAAAGAAAAGCGAAAAATGGCAAGCAATAGAACATTTACAATGATTAAGCCCGATGCTGTTGGCAATGGCCACATCGGTGCAATTTTGGATAAGATAACCAAAAGCGGCTTTAAAATAGTAGCGTTAAAACTTACAGCTTTAAGTGCCGACAAGGCAGGCGAGTTTTACGCGGTACATAAAGAGCGTGGTTTTTATGCAGACCTGGTTAAATTTATGACATCAGGCCCTATAGTAGCTGCTATCTTAGAGAAGGATAACGCTATTGAGGATTATCGTAAACTAATTGGCGCTACTGACCCTACTAAAGCTGAGGCAGGCACCATTCGTAACCTGTTCGCAAAATCAATTGATGCAAATGCGGTACACGGGTCAGACTCTGACGAAAATGCTGAAATTGAAGGCAATTTCTTCTTCTCGGCTTTCGATAGAGTTTAAAACTTTACTTATACGAAAGTGGATTCTTAAAAGTTTCGATTTTATCGAAGTTTTTAAGAATTTTTTTGTTTAAAGCTTGCAGGCTAGTTATTTAATTGATAGATTTACACCAAGATACGGTGTAAATGTGCAGGCCGATAGTAGTTGTACACCAGGCGTATTTAAAATAAATAGATATGAAACCCATCCTCAGAATGTTGCTTTACATACTTTTAGTAGGCGTAGTGGTGCTGGTTCATGCCTTGTTTTTTGTTCACCATCCGCCAGAAGTTCAGTTAGCATTTTTAACGCCGGGCATCACCCTGCTTGCGTACTCCATTATCAGAGACGATCTTTACAGAAGGCCTACTGTGCGTTGGGCTAGAGGAAGATAATATCCGTTATCAAATCGGTCTTAGCTTCATTATTCACCTTTTGAATAATTTGTAACCGGATCATCATCAATTCGTTTTTTATTACAGATGACTCTATACGCAGGTATAGTTTTTTGTCGTGGATAAATAATTCTTTAGTACGGTTAGCAACCGATTTGCCTACTAGCTCGGGCCAATGCGCTATAATACCCGTCTCGTCAAATTTACGCTTGATTTTATAAACCTGCATCATTTGCTCCAGGGCTTCTTTAAGTGTTTTGTCGTTTGCTTTACGCATCAATAGCCCCTTCTTTTACTTGAAATACCCGTACAGGTACGTTAATGTTGTTAAATACATTTTGTACCCTTCCCGGGCTGGTGTCGGTTATAAATACCTGTCCAAAATTATTGTTTGATACCATTTGCATTAGTTTGGTAACGCGCAGGTCATCAAGCTTATCAAAAATATCATCAAGCAACAGCAGCGGCTTAAAGCCTTTTTGCTGCGTAAGAAAACTATACTGTGCCAGCTTAAGCGCAATCAGGAAAGATTTTTGCTGCCCCTGCGAGCCAAATTTTTTCATCGGCATGCCGTGGATGGTAAACTGCAATTCATCTTTATGTATGCCTGCGGTGGTGCGTTCCAGTATGCGGTCTTTCTCTAAAGTTCGTTTAAGTAGCGCGGCAAAGTTATCATTCAGTAACTGCGACTCATACACCAACTCTACCTGCTCGGCTTCATCGCTTATAAAACGGTAATGCTGGTTAAATACGGTTGTGAAGGTATCCATAAAAGCACGGCGTTTTTCAAATATCCGTGTCCCCGATGCAATAAGCTGATCATCCATGATCTCTAGCAGGGTAGGGTCATAGCGGCCTGTGTCGGCAATTTGCTTTAGCAGGGCGTTGCGGTTAGCCAATACCTTATTATAGATAATCAGTTCATCCAAATAATGATTATCGGTTTGCGATATCACATTATCAATAAACTTTCGCCGCTCTTCGCTACCCTCTATAATGATACTGATATCATACGGCGATACCATTACCAGGGGCAGCAGGCCTATATGGTCTGCCAGGCGCTGGTAGTCTTTTTTGTTACGCTTAAACTGCTTCTTCTGGTTACGTTTAACCGAGCAGGCAACAGCTTCGTTCTGCTCGTTTTTGTCAAAGCTGCCCGTAATGATGAAAAAATCGGCGCCTTGCTTTATCTGCTGGCTATCAATTGGGTTAAAATAACTTTTACATAACGACAAGTAATGTATGGCGTCAAGCAAATTGGTTTTGCCGGCGCCATTGTTCCCCAAAAACGCGTTGACGCCTTCGCTGAAGGTCATTTCTGCCTCGTCGTAGTTTTTAAAATTGATTACAGATAGCTGTTTCAGGTACATATCGCGGCTCAAATTTAGTAATTAGACGGTTGGTTTAAGGCGTTATTCGTCATTAAAAAAATGCAGCTGCCGATTAAAATAAAAAGGTATTGATAAAACTTTTTAAATAATGTAGTTTTGCAGCCTTTAATTTATATTAGAATAGAAATGTCAATAAACCAGGAGACTACAACTGTACAGAACAAAGAAGAAGGACTTGTACAGGTAAGTAAATTTACGCGCGACAACCAGAAAAGCTTAATCTTTATCGCTACCGCTATAGTAGCTATGATATTGATTTACGTGCTTTACCAAAAACTATATTTAGCGCCAAGGGAGTCAAAAGCAACTGATCAAATGCATGTTGCTCAGGATTTTTGGGCCAGAAAAGAATGGGACAAAGCTATTAAAGGCGATGCGGGCTATCCTGGGTTTGAAAAGATCATTAACGGTTACAGTAACACCAAAGCGGCTAACCTTGCAGCCTATTATTTAGGTGTTGCGTACTTAAATAAAGGCGAATACCGCAAAGCTATTGACAACCTGAACAACTACCGTGGTGACGATTTTATGGTTGCTGCCGAAGCTTTTGGTAATACAGGCGACGCTTACGTTGAGTTAAAAGACTATAGCAATGCTGCTACTTACTTTAAAAAAGCTGTCGATAAAGCAAGCAATAGCTTCTTGTCGCCTTTTTACCTTAAAAAATTAGGCTTGGTTTACGAAGCTCAAAACGATAACAAATCGGCTTTAGACGCTTACAAAAGCATCAAAAACGATTACGGTACCAGCACCGAAGCGCAGAGCATTGACGAGTACATCGCACGTTTAGAAGCGAAATTGTAATAAAAGACCGGTGATTAAAGATTAAAGATCAGTTAGGCGCTAAGCAAACTAATCTTTAATCTTCAATCTTTAACACCCCCACACCAAATGGCTACCCTGCTAAAAAACCTCTCAGATTTTTCTCAGACAGAAATACCTTCGGCAGCGCCATACAAATTTGGCATTGTAGTAGCCGAGTGGAATGCCGAGATTACCAATGCATTATACCAGGGCGCTTACAACAGCTTAATAGCAAACGGTGCTTCTGCCGAGAATATCGAAACATATCCTGTTCCAGGCAGCTTTGAATTAACAGCCGGTGCTGAGTTGTTACTGAAATATAAAAACTTTGATGCAATAATTTGCCTTGGCTGCGTTATACAGGGAGAAACAAGGCATTTTGATTTTATATGCGATGCTGTAGCGAATGGCGTGAGCAATGTTAGTATTAAACATTCAAAACCGGTTATATTTGGTGTGTTAACTACCGATAACCAGCAGCAGGCTTTGGACCGGGCGGGTGGCAAACATGGCAACAAAGGCGATGAGGCAGCAATAACAGCTATCAAAATGGCCGACCTTGCTAAAACTTTACAGGGGTAATTTCCGTTAAAGTATATATTACAGATATCAGGACAATGAAAAGAGGAATATTTATAGCATTCATGGCATTAACTTTAGGCAGTATGGTTTCATCATGCTCTAGCAAAATTTGCCCTGCTTACGCTTCTTACCCTAAAGGCCGCCGCTAATATTGCAGTTGGCTAAAACAAACAAACGTTTGACGTTGTAATTACTTAGAACGCTTTAAGCATTCTTACCTTTGTAAATATGACGTGGATACAACTACAATCAGCAGAACAGCTGAACGATATCAAACAACAACCAGGCTACAGTTTAATTTTTAAGCATAGCACCCGCTGCTCTATCAGTATGATGGCTAAAAGGCGGTTTGAGTTAGATTGGGATAATCTTCCGAAGGAAATGCCGCTATATTTTTTGGACCTTATACAGTACCGCGAAATTTCAGGCCAGGTAGCACAGCTATTCCAGGTGCATCATGAGTCGCCGCAGCTATTGCTGATTAAAAACGGCGAGTGTATCCTTGATCAATCGCACGGGCAAATCTCTATTGAAGAGGCGTTGTTGGAAATAAGCTGATAAAGTTTATTGATTAAAGTTAAAGATTGGGCCTGTTAGGCCCAAAACCAGTTATTATATATAAAAGGCTTAGCAAAATGATATTGCTAAGCCTTTATTTTTAAGAGCGACAAGACGGCTCTTTAATCACCAATCTTTAAAAACCAAAATCCACCGTCTTTATTACATCAGGGTGCAGGCTTACCGCCACAGGGCAGCCCAGGGCGGCTCTACTTAATATTTCTTTTTCCTTATCGGTATATTCTTTCGGGAATTTAAAGGTGGTGATCACCTCTGCCACGCGGCGCGGGCTGGCAGCCATAACTTTGGTAACCTCGCATTCGGTGCCTTCCATTTCAATCCCGTGCGCATCGGCGGCAATGGCCATAGTGGTTAGCATGCAGCCGGCTAATGATTCGGCCAATAGATCTGTTGGCGAAAATGCCTCGCCTTTACCTTTATTATCGGTAGGTGCGTCAGTAATAATCTTTGTTCCTGATTGTAGGTGTGTAGCCTCGGTGCGTAAGCCGCCAAGGTAAGTGGTGTGTATAGTTGCCATGATGTTTTTATTTCGATGTCGAATTTCGATTTCGGATTTATACTTCTTGCAAATTTAAAATCTTTATCAGCTTTAGCTCTATCAATCCACTGTAATATTTATTGGGGCAGTTTATTTGATTAGCTGCTTTTTACCTACTTTTGCTTTATGATCGAATTGCCGGTAGTTCCAGTTGAACAGAAGCAGCGTAAGCCAGATTGGCTTAGGGTTAGGCTTCCAGTGGGGAAAGAGTATGCGCATGTACGTGGCTTGGTTGATACGCATAAGCTGCATACCATTTGCGAGAGCGGCAACTGCCCTAACATGGGCGAGTGCTGGGGCGCAGGCACAGCTACTTTTATGATCCTGGGCAATATTTGCACCCGGTCGTGCTCTTTTTGTGCTGTCGCAACCGGCCGCCCATTGGCAGTTGATATGGACGAACCAAACCGTGTGGCAATGTCGGTAAAGCTGATGCAGGTTAAACACTGTGTTATTACATCGGTTGACCGTGACGATTTGAAAGATGGTGGTTCTATTATCTGGGCCGAAACTATTAACGCTATTCGCAGAGAAAGCCCTGAAACTACTTTAGAAACCCTGCTGCCTGATTTTAGGGGCCAATGGGATAACCTGGCCCGCGTGCTGGAGACCCGCCCTGAGGTAGTATCGCATAATTTAGAAACTGTGCGCCGCCTTACCAAAGAGGTGCGGATACAAGCCAAATACGATCGGAGCCTTGAGGCCTTGAAACAGGTATCAGCCGAAGGCTTACGCACTAAATCGGGCATAATGTTGGGCTTGGGCGAGA
Organism: Mucilaginibacter antarcticus; assembly: GCF_042686155.1. NCBI lineage: Bacteria > Pseudomonadati > Bacteroidota > Sphingobacteriia > Sphingobacteriales > Sphingobacteriaceae > Mucilaginibacter > Mucilaginibacter antarcticus. Next base: position 10,759 of record NZ_JBHUON010000007.1, read on the forward strand.
AGGAAGAAGATGTTTTAGAGGCTATGGATGACCTGCTGGCCGCTGGTGTACATATATTGACCCTGGGCCAATATTTACAACCAACACGCAGCCACCACCCGGTGGTTGACTGGATACATCCGGATCAATTTGCTTTTTACAAACAAATTGGGTTAGATAAGGGTTTTAAGTATGTCGAGAGCGGTCCGTTGGTACGGTCATCTTATCATGCTGAAAAACACTTGTTTGAAATCTAACATTTGATTTATATCTTCACCACTTGTGAGTAAGAAAAAAATAACCCTAACAGAAGAAGAGCTGGTTGCTGCGTTGCAGAACCGCGAAAAAATTGCTGTCGAGGCTTTGTACGATATGTACTCGGCATCGCTGTTTGGTGTTATCTCGCGTATTGTAATTGACGAAGCTACTGCTGAAGACCTATTGCAGGAAACTTTTGTAAAAATATGGCACTCTTTCTCGAGTTATAGTGCCGATAAGGGCCGCTTATTTACCTGGATGGTAAACATAGCGCGCAACCTTTCTATAGATAAATTAAGATCTAAAGATTTTAAAAACAATAGTAAAAACCAAGAGCTTGAAAATAACGTAACTTTCATTGACGAACAAAGAAACACTGTTTACAAGCCTGAGTTAATGGGTATAAAAGAGCTGGTACAGAAGCTTAAACCCGAACAAAAGTCGATACTTGATCTGGTTTATTTTAAAGGTTATACCCATGTTGAGGCTGCGGATGAACTCGGCATTCCGCTGGGCACCATTAAAACCCGGTTACGTATGGCAATTATCCAACTCAGGAAGAACTTTAATTGAAGCCGAAAAAGTGGAAGACGTAAAAGCATTTATTGAATCTGGTATCCTTGAACTTTATGTTCTGGGAGACATTACTGCTGCCGAAAGGGAGCAGGTTGAAGCCATGGTTCAAGAACACCCTGCTGTAAAAGCAGAGTTAAATGAAGTGGAGAAGGCGCTTGAAATGTATGCATCAGTTAATGCTATGGAGCCATCGGCTCATCAGCGTACTAAAATATTGAACAGCCTGGTTACCAACCTTGCCGACGACAATACCTTTAAGACTAAAAACACCGAAGCAACCGTTGTTGAATTACCATTAGCGGCATCAAATACAACCAACTTTTATAAATATGCATTTGCTGCCAGTGTAGCCTTGTTGCTTGGTAGTATAGTTGCTATTTACGGACTGAACAATAAATTGGAAGAAAAAGACGCTGCCTTAGTGGCCGCATCTTTACAAAATCAAAAATTTAGTAAAACAGTTGACTACATGGATAACGAGCTGGGTGTATTTAGAGACAGCAGTTACAAAGTCATTCGGTTAAAAGGGACTGATAATTTACCAACCGGTAGCTTATTAGTGGCCTGGAGCCCGGCTAAACAAAAGGTGATGATAGACCTGAAGTCATTAGATATGCCGGTCAACGATAAGGATCACCAATACCAGTTATGGGCATTGGTTAACGGAAAACCGGTTGATTTAGGTGTATTTGATAAAATTGCAGGCGATACCGTAACCATGCAGGAAATGAAATCAATTGCCAGTGCTCAGGCCTTTGCGGTAACCCGCGAGCCGAGGGGGGGCAGTGTTAACCCTACCATGAGCGAAATGATGATTATTGGCCAGTTTGAAACACCTGCAACAAAAAATCTATAACAAAAATCATTTTCGTTGTAACGAATACAAAATACCGACGTCTTATATAAAACCAGAAGTATTCGTTCTTTATAAGATCAGTTAATAAGTAAATTTAAACGGCCGTATAATACTTGCGGCCGTTTTTTTTATGCCGTTAATTTTGCCATGGTTAAAGGCAGTTGTTGTGCCAGGCGGCCTGGTAATACAACATTCATACGGTTAGGCGTGGCAAGCTCATCGCCAGCTTTGCCATGTAAATACACCCCGGCAATGCAGGCATCCTGCGGCGAATATTTTTGTGCTAATAACGATGTTATAATTCCCGTCAAAACATCTCCCATCCCCCCTGTTGCCATTGCCGCATTACTTGTTGAATTAAAATATGCTTTACCATCAGGTGTAGCCACCATAGTATAATCATTTTTAAGTACGATACAGATATGATGCTTAGCTGCCATCTTTGTAGCCGTTTGCAAACGCTGCCACCAGTTGTTATGTTTGCCAAACAGGCGGTCAAACTCTTTCATATGTGGTGTAAGTATGGTGCCCTCTGGTACGTTTTGCCAAAGGGATGTGTTTTCGGCCAGCAGGTTCAGCGCGTCGGCATCAACTACTATGGGTTTGTTATAATTCTCAAACACGGCGGTAAGCAAATTGAGCGCTGCCGTGTCTTTGCCGAGGCCGGGGCCTATGGCTATTGCTGTAAACTGCTCCCAGTTTACATCTGGCAAGGCACCTTCTTTTCTAATTATCGCCATCAATTCGGGCAAATAGGTATTTAAAGCAGTGAGGCCACTTTCGGGTATGCAAGCGGTAGTTAACCCCGCGCCGGCATACGCACTTCCGGCGCTGCTCAACAAAGCAGCCCCCATAGTTTTGGCTTGCCCCGCTATAATGAGCGCGTGGCCGTAAGTGCCTTTGTTACTAAAGCGTTTACGTGGTTTTAAAATAGATTTGATATCCTTTTCGCTCACAAATTGATAGGACGACTCAAGCGATTGGACAAAGCCTTCATCAAGGCCAATATTCACTACCTCCCAGCAATTAATATGCGGCGCCGACTCAGGCAGCAGGAAGTTTAGCTTAGGCTGCTGAAAAGTAATAACCAGGTCAGCCTTAACAACCGTGGCATCTGCTGCCATTTCTCCATCAGGCAAAAACCCGGTAGGCACATCAACCGCAACTACAGTTTTGTTAAGCGCATTAATATGTTGTGCCAGTTGCTCATAATCGCCGCTTAGCGGTTTATTAAGGCCGCTGCCCAATAGCGCATCTATCAGGATGCTTGCGTTTTCTGCAGGTAAAACCCCATCCCGTTTTAGTTCGTGCAAATCAAGGCCCATGTTTTTAATACGGTCAAGATTAGTATTAAAGTCCTCGGTAGCATTGTCAGAAAAGCGGGCTATTTTAACATCGATGTTAAGATACCTATGGTCATACAACATACGGGCTATAGCTAATCCATCGCCGCCATTATTGCCAGTGCCACAGTAAACAGCGATGGTTAGATCTTTGTCCTGAAAATGATTGATAAACCATCCTACAAATGCCTTAGACGCCCGCTCCATTAGATTTACAGAACTTATAGGCTCGGTGATAACAGTATGGGCATCCGCCTGTCGGATTTGTTGGGCAGTAAGTAGTGGTAGCATATAGTATAAATTTAAGCTTTATACCTTTTGTTTTGTAATTGTTTTTTGGGCGATGTGCGTATACACATGTTTGTCTAATAACTCGCCCCGTAAAAAGAGGTTATCTTTCAGTACTTCGGCCTTGATGTAGCCGGCCTTTTGAAGCACCCGCATAGATGCCATGTTTCGCCCCGACACATGCGCATTAAGCTGACTTATGCCAAGGATTTTTAAGGCGTAATCTGTAAATAATATTACAGCCCCGGTAACAATACCTTTGCCCCAATATTGTTCGCTTAGCCAATAACCAATCAATGGTTCATCCTCGCCAAAGTTATCAATGCCCACAACGCCGCAAACCTCACCGTCAATCACAATCGGGAAGTTGGTTGCAGGGTTTTCATTTATTTTTAGGTTTATGAAAAACCCGGCATTAGCTAAAGTATAGGGCGATGGGAAGCGATCGAGCAAACACAGCGCTATGTTGACGTTGTCTGCATGCTTTTGCAGGGCCGGGGCATCAGTCAATTGCCAGTTTCTGAGTGTAAAGCCGTTTCCTTGTAGTTCCATTTTAATAGCAGTCATAAATTTAGTATAATTACCTCAACTGATACTCATTGCAATTTATGAAACTACGTTTTACCCTCATTCTCATCACGTTTTGCAGCGTTGCCCTGGCGCAACAACTGGAAACCCTGACTATAGAAAAGATCATGCGCGATCCAAAATGGATTGGCGTGGCCCCATCAAATATCCGTTGGAGCGAAGACAGCAAAAACCTCTATTTTAACTGGAACCCCAATAAAACAGAGCGCGACGAACTGTTTGCCATAACTCCCGCTAACATCAAACCGGTATTGGTAAGCAAGGCTGATCAGTTTAAGTTTCCTGCTGATGGTGAGTGGAACAAAAAGCACACCATCAAGCTATATGAGAAGAGCGGAGACCTTTTTGTTTCTGACGCTAAAACCGGCAAAATACTGCAACTAACCAACACTGTTGAGCGCGAAGCCAACCCAAGCTTTAGTGGCGATGAAAGCAAGGTGCTATTTATGCGGGGCGAGAATTTGTTTACCCTAAAACTAAACAGTGGCGAACTGGTGCAGATCACCAATTTTACTCATCCTGCCGCTGGTGCATCGCCACAGCCGGTAGCAGCAACCGCCGGTAGACGTGGCGGTATACAAGCCGAAGCGTCGTCAGGCCGCACAACAACTACCGCTGGTAACGAGCAGGAGCGCTGGCTGAAAGAGCAGCAACTGGAGCTATTTGATATCATTAAAGTAAAAGATAAGGACCGCAAGCTTGACGCGGCCGAACTTAAGGCCCCTGAAGCCAAAAGATTAAGAGAGATAGGCATAGGCGATCAGTCTGTAAATGGCGTCGCGCTTAGCCCGGACGGGCGTTATGTAACCTACACGCTGAGCAAACGGGCTGCCGATGCAAAGAATACTATTGTGCCTAATTATGTAACCGCATCAGGTTTTACAGAGGATATCCCGGGACGTACCAAGGTTGGCGCATCACTGGCAACGTCTGAGTCGTTTATTTTTGACCGGCAGCGCGATACTGTTTACAAGATAGCTATCAAGGGGATCCCGGGGATAAAAGACATCCCGGCTTATTTTAAAGATTACCCCAAAGAACTTGAAGCACGTACAAAACGCAATGAAGACCGCAAGGTAGCTATGCGTGCGCCATTATGGAGCGAGGACGGCAAGTATGCAGTTGTGGTAGTAAACGCACAGGACAATAAGGACCGCTGGATAATGAAGCTTGATGCGGTCACCGGCAACTTAACCCTAATTGACCGTGAGCATAACGATGCCTGGGTAGGTGGCCCGGGAGCGCGCACCCTGGGTTGGCTTGACAACACACATCTGTACTACCAAACAGAAGCTACGGGTTACGCGCACATTTATGTTGTGGATCTATCGACAGGCGCTAAAAAGCAGATCACCGACGGCAAGTGGGAAGTGCAAACCCTGCAATTATCTAACGATAAAAAGAGCTTTTACTTTACAGCTAATATAGATCATCCGGGTATAACCCACTTTTACCGGGTGCCCGTTAGCGGTGGCACACCAGTAAAATTAACCAGTATGAAAGGTGGCAATGTGGTAGCCTTATCGCCTGATGAGAAGTGGCTGGCCATCAACTATTCATACTCAAATAAACCGGGCGAGCTTTATATACAAGCTAATAAAGCCGGTGCTACACCGGCGCAGGTCACCAATTCTATTACAGAAGAATTTAAGTCGTACCCATGGCGCGAGCCGGAGGTGATATCCTACAAAAACCGTTATGGCGGCGATGTATACGCACGCCTGTATCAGCCTAAAAAAGCAGATCCGGCTAAACCGGCCCTGGTGTTTGTGCATGGCGCAGGCTACCTGCAAAACGCGCATTACTGGTGGAGCACTTACTTCCGCGAGTATATGTTTCATAATATGCTGGCTGATAACGGGTATACGGTACTCGATATCGACTACTCGGGTAGTGCAGGTTATGGCCGCGACTGGCGCACAGCCATATATAGACACATGGGCGGCAAAGACTTGACAGATCAGGTAGACGGCGTTAAATTATTAGTGGATAAGTATGGCGTTAACCCAAAACATGTTGGCTTATACGGTGGCTCATACGGTGGTTTTATTACGCTGATGGCTATGTTTACCGAGCCTGACGTGTTCGCGGCGGGTGGCGCTATCCGGTCGGTAACAGACTGGGCGCATTATAACCACGGTTATACCGCTGCCATTTTAAATGAGCCATTTAACGATGAGAAAGCTTATCGCCAAAGCTCGCCTATTTATTTTGCCAATGGCTTAAAGGGTAATTTGTTAATGCTGCACGGTATGGTTGATGTGAACGTAAATTACCAGGACATCATTCGCCTTACACAAAAACTGATTGAACTGCACAAAGAGAACTGGGAACTGGCATCCTATCCCGTAGAAGATCATGGCTTTGTACAACCCAGCAGCTGGACCGACGAGTATAAGCGTATTTATAAACTGTTTGAGCAAACGCTGAAAAAGTAATATGTCAAAGTATCGCCCCTTTCGCGGGCGGTTGTATTGCTTCTCGTTTGCGTAGAATTATTGTTACTATTAGGTTTCCGGCCTTTTCTTTTTAGTAGTTTTATCTACTTAAAGATTAACCAATCTATAAACCGAATATAGCTTAGTTTTATAATAATTATGAAAAAAATAAGAAATCTTGTTTGGGCTGTAATTGCTTTGCCCGCCCTTTCGTACGCGCAGACAAAAGCCCGCCTTACAAGTTACGTTAATCCATTGATGGGTACAACGGTTTTAACTGACCCGGCTCTGCTTGGTTATGATCCGCCGTGGCGCACGTGGAATGGCCTTACCGGGCCGGGTGCTACGCTTCCGCACGGCATGGTACAGGTTGTGCCGGTTACTACCTATGGCAGTGGTAGTGGTTACGAGTACGAAGTAAAAACTATCAAAGCCATTGCTCAAACCAGCGGAAACCATTGGGGGGATCTTAATATCCCAATTATGCCATTGGAAGGAAGCAGTTTTACAGCTGATGATTTTGAATCGACTTTCAGTCATGCCACAGAAAAAGTACGTCCGGGTTATTACGAGGTAATGCTTGATCGCTATAAAATCAAAGCAGAACTCACCGCCACTAAAAGAGTCGCGTATCATAGATACACCTATACAGGTGGCAAAGAAAAAAAACTGGCGTTTGATCTTGTACACGCTGGCGGTGGCAGCAGTACCTGGGAGCTTAACAAAGCCGGCGATAACATAGTGGTTGGCAAACAGGGTGGCTTATACTTTTATGCGGTGATAAATCATAAGATCAAAAGCATTGATATCAACAACCGGAATCCAAATCAGCCTGGCGTCCCGCGTAGCGGCCAGGGTGCAGGCGGGCAGCGCAAAATAACAGGCAACATTGATGTGCCGGTTATTAGCTTTGAGCCGTCTGACAAACCGTTAGAAATTAAAATTGCATTGTCGCGCGTTAGCGCAGAGGGCGCAAAACGTAACTATGATACAGAAATAGCAAATAAAACCTTTGATCAGGTTTATAAAGAAGCTGACGCGATTTGGGAGAAAACCCTTAACAAAGTAAAGGTTACCGGCGGAACAGATAAACAAAAAACGATGTTCTACTCTTGCCTTTACAGGCAGTTTTGTGTGCCCAGTGTAACCAGCGATGCCGATGGTAAAATAGCACTTGGCGGTGGCGGCAGGCGCCAAAATGCAGGTGATGCTGCACCGAGGGATACAGTTGTAGGCTTTGAAACCTATGCAAGCCCGGCAATCTGGGATGTTTTCCGTACACAGTTGGTGGTTATGGATCTACTGCAGCCTGATGTAAGCAACAATATTATTAAGTCTATGATCCTTAGCGGAGAGCGTTCTGGATTTCTGCCTACTTCTTTTCACGGTGATTTCGCTTCATCCTATATTGCAGGGGCCTATGCGCGCGGTGTAAGAGATTATGATGTGCAGAAAGCTTATCGCTTAATGCTTAACAACGCCAATACCGCTACCAGCGATGGTATCAGGGGCCCAAGGCCGCACAATGCCCAGTATTTAAAACTTGGATATGTGCCCGAAGTAAATATCCCGAATGCAACAACCGAAACGGTATCTACCGCGGGAGCCACTAAAACGCTTGAGTTTGCTTATTCAGATTATTCCGTAGCAAAACTGGCTAAAGTTTTGGGCGATAATCAGACATTTAATACTATGATGAAACGTAGTCAAAACTACAAGCAGGTATTTGATGCTAAAACCGGGTTTATGAGAGGCCGCCTTGCAGACGGATCATGGGTTACGCCTTTCAATCCCAGCTATCCTTACTACGAATATATGTACCGCGAGGCAAATGCCTGGCAGGCATCATTCTTTGTACCACAAGATACCAAGGGACTTATAGCACTTTACAAAAGCCCTAAAGCCTTCGAACTTAAAGTGGATTCGCTTTTCTCTGAAAAATGGGGAGGTTATGCCAAGGATAATTTATCGGTTTTTATGGGTCAGTTTTGTATGGGTAACCAGCCGGGCTTTACTTCGCCTTACTTGTATTACTTCATTAACAAACCAGAAAAATCGCAGGCCATACTTACTAAGTTGTTGTCAGATTATTTCGGAATGGGTCCTGAAGGTCTTGCATTGGCGGGAATGGACGATTATGGGTCGTTAACAGGATGGTATGTGTTAAATGCAATGGGGATATACCCGTATTCGCCGGCAGACCCTGAATATATCGTATCGGTGCCTATTTTCGACAAGGTAGAAATGCAGCTTGGCAACGGTAAAACGTTTACCATTAATAAAAAAGGCAGCGGGAAAAATATAAGTAAGATCAACATCGGTGGACAGCCTCTTAAAGGGTGGTTTGTTAATCAGGATGATATAAGTAAGGGTAAAGCTTTAGACATTTATACAAAATAATGTTTTATAAAAGGCCGGCTGATAATTTTAAACGATGCGCCTGTATTTTACTGTTGGCATTCATGGCGGGCTGTAACCCGCAACCAGTTGTAAACGCTATACAAGTTAAATATGCCGACAATCACGCTGTAACTATAACCGGAATTGATGCTGCAATATTAAATGATATTGATCGCGACTCTGTTAAAAACTGGCAGAGCCTGTTGGCCATTTATCGCATGCCGGCGGACACTGATATGAAAGATTATCAACCCATACAGCCCGGGAAATACCTGGTTAAAGATGGGGGGCTGGTTTTTACGCCGGATACAGCATTTACAGCACAACAGGTATATTTTGCACGCTTCTATAATTATAGTGGTAACAAAACCTTGTGGCAATACATAAAAGGCAACACATCTAAAGGGCAATTGCATTATACTGATTTGATTTTTAAGCCATAAACTTTGATTTTTTAACTTTTGTAACTATATTTGCATTTAATAACTAACGAGGGGGCCATTTGCCCCCTCTTTTAGTTTACCAATCATTCCCGTTGATGGTATCAGCTGGAAAAAAAGAGAGCGAAAAGGGTTACATGAATATTGAAAAAAGGGTTGTTGAACTGGTTGAAGAAAAGATAGCTGAAATAGAGCGTCCGGACTTGTTTTTGGTAAGTGCCAAACTACACAGCAACGGCAAGCTTATTATTTTGGTTGATGGCGATAATGGTATAGGCATTGCAGAGTGTGTGGCTATTAGCCGCTACGTTGGCTTTAAGCTTGAGGAAGAAAATGTTATAGAAACCGCCTACAATCTTGAAGTTTCATCGCCGGGTATTGATATGCCTTTGGTGCAAACCCGCCAGTACACCAAAAATATAGGCAGAGACCTGGCTATTAAACTGGCAGACGGAAGTAAAAAAGAAGGTACCTTAACAGCAATTACACAAGACGCTGTTATGATAAACGAAATAATAAAACAAAAAGGCAAAAAAGCCGAGTTGATGGAAAGCGTTATACCGCTTGATCAGATAGCAGAAACAAAAGTTACAATTTCATTTAAGTAAGCAAATGAGCAATATTAATTTAATTGACTCTTTCCAGGAGTTTAAAGACTTTAAAAACATCGATCGCCCGACGATGATGAGTGTGTTGGAAGACGTTTTTAGAAGTATGATCCGTAAAAAATACGGTAACGACGAAAACTGCGACGTAATTGTAAACACCGACAACGGTGACTTAGAGATTTGGCGCACGCGTGTAGTAATGGAGGATGGCTTTAGTGAGGATGACGATCTGGAAATTGAATTAGCTGACGCTAAGAAATTAGACCCGGACCTGGAGGTTGGCGATGACTACGTAGAGTTGATCACCTTAGAAAGCTTTGGTCGTCGTGCTATATTAGCTGCCCGTCAAACATTGGTTTCAAAGATCCTTGAACTTGAAAAAGACGAGATCTTTAAAAAATATAAAGACCGCGTTGGCGAGATTGTTACCGGTGAGGTTTACCAGGTATGGAAAAAAGAAACTTTGGTTTTAGATGATGAAGGTAATGAGCTTTTATTGCCAAAAACAGAGCAAATTCCTGCCGATTACTTTAAGAAAGGCGATAGTGTAAAAGCTATTGTACATAAAGTAGATATGTTGAATGCTAATCCTAAAATTATTATATCACGTACAGCTCCTGAGTTTTTACAACGTTTGTTTGAACTTGAAGTGCCAGAGATTTTTGATGGTTTGATCACTATCAAAAAAATCGTTCGTGAACCGGGCGAACGTGCTAAAGTAGCAGTTGAGTCTTATGATGATCGTATAGATCCGGTAGGTGCTTGCGTGGGTATGAAAGGATCACGTATTCATGGTATCGTTCGCGAACTGAAGAATGAAAATATTGATGTTATAAATTATACCAATAATATCCAGTTATATATACAACGCGCTTTATCGCCGGCTAAAATCACTTCTATTAAATTAGACGATGAGAAAAAAACTGCTGCAGTATACTTAAAGCCAGATCAGGTATCATTAGCTATCGGTCGTGGTGGCCATAACATTAAATTGGCAGGTAAATTGACGGGATATGAAATTGATGTTTACCGTGAAGCTGATGAGCATGACGAGGATGTAGACATAGAAGAATTTTCTGACGAAATTGATAGCTGGATATTGGATGAATTTAAACGTATTGGTTTAGATACAGCAAAATCTGTTTTAGCGCTATCTGTTGGCGAATTGATGAAACGTACCGATTTGGAAGAAGAGACCGTAAAAGAGGTACTGTCAGTATTACAGGCAGAATTTGAATAAAAAAAATTAAGCAAATTAAAATCGTATTTTTGCATAAATAGCAGGAAAGAAAACACAATAAATGTCAGAAGACAAATCAATAAAATTAATAAAAGCAGTAAAAGAGCTTAACATTGGTATGGGTACCATTGTCGACTTTTTGGCTGGCAAAGGTTTTAAAGTTGAAAAACAACCTATGGCTAAGCTTGATAGCGACATGTACGGCGCTTTGTTAAAGGAGTTTGCTGCCGACAAGAGTATTAAAGAAGAAGCCAAGCAGATCAGCATCGGTAAAATACGCAAGGACGAAATGCCTGTAACCCCTGAAAAGCCGGTTGAGACACGTCGTTCACGCGATTTTGAGAACGAGGAAATCCTGATAAAAAACGCTGGTAACTTTACTCCGCCACCTGCTCCGGTTGAGAAACCGAAGCCAGAACCAGTGGCCGAACCTGTAAAAGCCGACGAGCCGGCTACTGCGGACAGCCGTCCGGGTGTTAAAGTTGTAGGTAAAATAGACCTTGACAACTTACACGCTAAACCGGCCGAAAAAGCTAAAGAGGAAGCTCCGAAAGCTGCTGAGCCTGTAGCGCCGAAAGTTGAGCCTAAACAGGAACCTAAAGCACCGGAGCCGGTTGCTGTGGCCGAGCCTAAAAAAGAAGCTGCGCCAGAAGCGCCAAAGGCCGAAGAAGTTAAACCCGCTGCGGCTGCCCCTGTGGCACCGGCGCCAATCATAACCCCAGCTACTCCTCCTGCTGCACAGGCTCCTGCAACTGCACCAGCCGAAGACGGTAGCGATTCTGGTGTTATAAGAGCTAAAGCGGAGCGTTTAAGCGGCCCTAACATTATTGGTAAAATTACCTTACCGGTTACGCCAAAACGTAACCCGGTAGCGTCATCATCAAATACAAACGCTGATCATAAGCGTAAGCGTAAACGTAAAGATGGCCCTGGTCAGGGTCAGCCAGGCGGTGCGCCAAACCAACAGGGTACTAATCCTGGTGGTGGTCAAGGTGGTCAGCAAGGTGGCAACAACCAGGGCGGTGTGAGTCGCCCGGGTGGTGGTTACCAGGGCAATCGTCCAAATACCGGCGGTGGTTACCAGGGCAATCGTCCAAATAACAACTTTAACCGTAATGCTCCGGCTAGCGGCCCTAAAGAGGAGCCAACAGAAAAAGATATCCAGGATCAAATTAAGGCTACACTTGCACGCTTAAGCGGCGCAGGTAAGTCTGGCAAATTTGCTCAGCGTGCTAAATTCCGTCGTCAAAAACGTGATGATGTTGCTGCAAATGCCGATGAATTGGCAATGGAGCAAGATGCACAATCAAAAGTGCTAAAGGTTACAGAGTTTGTTACGGCTAATGAGTTAGCTATAATGATGGATGCATCTGTTACGCAGATCATATCAACCTGTATGAGCCTTGGCTTGTTTGTGTCTATCAACCAGCGTCTGGATGCCGAAACTTTAAGCATTGTGGCCGATGAGTTTGGCTATCAGATTGAGTTTGTAAAACCACAAGATGAGGAGTTTATCCTTGATCAGCCCGACGAACCGGAAACGCTTATCCCACGTGCACCTATCGTAACCATTATGGGTCACGTAGATCATGGTAAAACATCGTTGCTTGACTTTATCCGTAAAACCAACGTTATAGGTGGCGAAGCAGGTGGTATAACCCAGCACATTGGTGCTTACGAGGTAACCCTGCCGGACAATAAAGGTAAAATTACATTCCTGGATACTCCGGGTCACGAGGCGTTTACCGCTATGCGTGCAAGGGGTGCACAGGTAACAGATATAGTTATTATTGTTATTGCTGCGGATGATAGCGTGATGCCTCAAACTAAAGAGGCTATTAACCATGCGCAGGCCGCAGGTGCACCTATCATATTTGCCTTTAACAAAATGGACCGCCCGGGCGCTAACGCAGACAAAGTGCGCGAGCAACTATCAGCCATGAATATTTTGGTTGAAGAGTGGGGTGGTAAATATCAAACACAAGAAATATCAGCAAAAAGCGGTTTAAATATTGAGTTGTTGTTAGAGAAGGTATTGTTAGAAGCCGAATTGCTTGAGCTTAAAGCTAACCCTAATAAACGTGCTGTTGGTACTGTTATTGAGGCTGCTTTAGATAAAGGCCGCGGTATTGTAACTACCATATTGGTACAAGCAGGTACCCTAAAAGTGGGCGATCCGATATTGGCAGGTTGCTATAGTGGGCGTGTTAAAGCGTTAACTAATGAGCGCGGCCAAAGGGTTGAGGCTGCAGGCCCATCTACACCTGTACAGGTGTTAGGTATGCAGGGCGCACCTACCGCCGGTGATAAATTTAACGTATTAGAAACCGAGGTTGAAGCACGTGAAATTGCTACCAAACGTATGCAATTACAACGCGAACAAGGCTTACGTACACAGAAACATATCACACTTGATGAGATTGGCCGTCGTTTGGCAGTTGGTAACTTTAAAGAGCTTAACATCATTGTTAAAGGTGATGTGGATGGATCTATCGAAGCCTTATCGGATTCATTATTGAAACTATCTACCGAGCAAATACAGGTTAACGTTATATCAAAAGGTGTTGGCCAGATATCAGAGTCTGACGTATTGTTAGCATCTGCTTCTGATGCGATCATTATCGGTTTCCAGGTACGCCCATCAGGCGGTGCGCGTAAATTGGCTGAGGCTGAACAGATCGACATTCGCCTTTACTCGATCATCTACGACGCGATCAACGAGATCAAAGCGGCGATGGAAGGTATGTTGGCACCAACGTTTGAAGAGAAGATTGTTGCTAATGTTGAGATCCGCGAGACCTTTAAAATTAGCAAGGTTGGTACCATTGCAGGTTGTATGGTGTTAGACGGTAAGATAAACCGTAACAGCAAGATCCGTATCATCCGCGAGGGTGTGGTGATCTACACCGGCGAACTGGCATCACTGAAACGTTATAAAGATGATGTTAAAGAAGTTAATGCCAACTACGAATGCGGTTTGAACATTCAAAACTTTAACAACATTGAAGTAGGTGACATTGTTGAAGCTTACGAAAACGTTGAAGTAAAACGTAAATTAACATAAGTAAAAAGCGGCAACGCTTTTAAAATAAAAAGAAAGGCTCATCGGTAATCGATGAGCCTTTTTAGTTTTAGACATTTGTAGTGCTTGCTAAACGTCGCAAATCATCATAGATGTTTTAAGCGATGCTATCTGCTCGTCCTGCTCTTTAGCTATCGGCAAGTACTCCTGCGCGGTGTAGCCTTTAAAGCCGGTGTCTTTAATAGCTTTCATAATAGCGGGGTAATATAACTCCTGCGTATCATTAGGCTCGTGGCGGCCCGGCACACCTGCAACATGGTAATGTGCTATATATTTATTATTCTTTTTAATGGTGGCTATTACATCGCCTTCATCTATCTGCATGTGGTAAATATCATACAGCAACTTAAAGTTTTCAGATCCTAGCTTTTTGCAAAGCGCTACACCCCAATCGGTGCGGTCGCATTGATAATCTTTGTGGTTTATTTTACTGTTAAGCAACTCCATGATCAACACTACGCCATGTTTCTCTGCCAGTGGAAGGATTTTCTTTAATCCAATCACGCAGTTTTCCAACCCGGTGACATCGTCTTTACCCTCGCGGTTACCGCTAAAGCAAATCAGGTTTTTGTAACCTGCAGCTGCAACTTTAGGTATCAGGTCGCTATAGCTGGCTATCAGGCTTTCATGCTTTTTAAGATCGTTCCAGCCGTTGGTAATGGCAACGCCGGGGCCGTTGCACATAGACGAATCAAGGCCGTGTTTTTTAGCAATTTCCCATTCGTCCGGGCCAATAAGGTCAATAGCCTTCATGCCCATTTTCTTGGCCTCAATGCAAAGCGTTTCAAGATCTATATTGCTAAAACACCAGCGGCATACCGCGTGGTTTATATTCCCTTTTAATTTTTTAGACACCGGATTTATAGTTGTGGTAGATGATGTAAAGGCAGAGAGAGTACCGGCGGCTGCTACTGCCCCGGTGCCGGCTAGAATGTTTTTTATAGCTGATCTGCGGTTTTGCGATGATTTCATAATACACTAAAATTACATTTTTTGAGTTAAATAAATATATTAATTTGAATACATTAAACCGCAATGGTTTAAAAATGTCTATAATTGAAAGTTGCGAAAGATGAAGAAAAGTATTTTTATATCAGCATTTGTTATTTTAGTTGCTACCGTGGTATGCTATGCAAACAGCTTAGCAACTGGTAAGTGGACAGGAACGATGGCTTTGCTATATGACGTTACCGTAAACATGAAAGAAGAGAAAGGCCTGGTAAACGGGGTTGTAAATACCGAGATTGGGGATATTCCCTTAAAAAATGGCGTCATCAAAGACAATGACGTTACGTTTAAACCATTCACTTATAATGGCTTTGCTATATCCTCACTAAAAGGAAAGATCGACGGAGATAAAATGAACGTAGTTGTGGTATTTCAAGGCATGAATTTTACGGGGACTTTGAAAAGAGTGAAGTAAAACCGAGGATATATAAACAGAAAAGGCTTGCCATATTGGCAAGCCTTTTCTGTTTATATATCCTTTCCAAAAGGAAAATTGAGCGGAGAGTTATTGCTCAAACTTGATAGCGTTAAATAACAATAACGCGTCGCTTGCTTTGGCTTTTTCGTTTTTGAATACAAAGTACAGATCATGTAAACCTGTCGTTTCCTTCAATTCTGCTTTAACCCAGTTTTGAGTTTTAGGTTTCAAGTCTAACTGCTCGTACTCAGCCTGACCTAACAAGGCGCCAGTTGGCGAGTCTAATCTAACCTCAATAGTACCTCCCGGCGTGTTCTCCAGCGTAGTAGCATAAGCTGCCAACTGCAATTGTTTTATGCCGGTAAGGTCAAGCTTTTTAAAGCCGATGTAACCGTCTTTACGCGGGATGATGTACGTAACACCGTCTAAACCGCCAACTTTAGTAGTAACGCTTTTTTGAATAGTAGCGGTAGCTGCCAAAACAGTTGGGTTTTTCAGAAAGATGGTAGTAGTAGACGTTTGCTTAGGAATGCTGCCTGCACCTTTATCAGTATAAGCCGCGCGGATAATGTAGGTACCATTTGCATCCTCAGCCGAAACTTTGGGTGTAATGGTTCCTTTTACCGGCATGGTGTTAATGTTGTTGTTCGTTACATTCATAATGTAGTTAACAATAGTTTGCGCGTCGTTAAGGCTGATACCGGGGTGCGCTGGCATTGCGATAGGCTTGTTCCAACGGCCACTGCTACCATTGTGTATAGCTGACGGCAAGCGGGCGATCTCCTTCTCGTTACCTTTGTATTTAGTCGCGATGTCAACAAAGCTGGGGGCAATATTAACCGCGTCAACACTGTGGCAGTTTTTACAATCAGAAGTTGCCATGATAGCACGGGCTACAGCAAATTGGGTAGATGCATCTACACTGCTTTGTTCCTGGGCTACCTGTACGTAATCAAACCCTTCGGATGCATAGTTAACGCTCATAGACACTTGCGCTGCAGGGATAGTGCCCGCGGTTGTGCTGCCATCTTCTTTATCGGCCACTGCCACGTTGTAGTTTAATGGCTTATCGGCAAAGAAGAAAGACCGGTTGCCTGTTAAGTCGATATTTACTTCAGGGGCCTCATTACCAGCAATAATCTTTACCGACTTGCTGTTGCTTGCGCCCTTAGCATCTGTAACAGTTAAAGTAGCCATGTAAACACCTGCTTTTGTTAAAGTAATTGCAGGGTTAGCTGTGGCATATGCTTTTGGCGCTGCCCCCGGAGCGGTTACTTTCCAACTGTATTTTAAAGCATCGCCATCAGCATCTTTTGTGCCTGCTGATGATAGTGTGATGTTCAACGGCACAGTACCGCCTTGTTTATTGGTTGTGGCAAAAACGCTTGGTTTACGGTTACCCGGGTTATATTCAATACGTACCAGTTTAGCGTTATCGCTCTTGCCAAACCATACACTACCATATTCTAATACGTAAAGATCGCCGTCAGGGCCAAATTTAATGTCGATAGGTTCTATCGGGTGGTAGCTTGATAAAAATTGCTCCATCGCAGTGTAATCGCCGTTAGGTTTCATGCTGATAGACATGATCCAGCCGCGGGCTAAATCTGTAGCCAACCATTTGCCCTCGTAATATGCCGGCCAAGGGCGTTTTGCCAAAGGGCGATCGGTACGATGATAAATAGGGCCACCTACCGCGCTGCGGCTACCACTACCCAATAGTGGGAATTGAGCTGAATTTGTATATGGATAATAGATAAATGCCGGCGCAACAGCTGGCAAGTCTTTTAAACCTGTGTTATTAACAGATTCATTGGTAGGTTTTAAAGGATCTTTTTTAGCACCCGGCTCACCATCTACATAGTTAAATGGCGGCGCAGGTACGTTAGGACCAACAAAGTATGGCCAGCCAAAATTGCCTGCCTTACGTGCCTGGTTAAGCTCGTCATAACCCATAGGGCTAACCTCGCTGTCTTCGGTAGCATCCGGGCCAACATCACCCCAATACAGGTAACCGGTCTTTGTATCCACAGATACTCTCCAGGGATTACGGTGACCCATAGTGAAAATCTCAGGGCGTGTTTTAGGTGTGCCTTTAGCAAACAAGTTACCTGCGGGGATAGTATACGTACCATTCGCTTCGGGATGGATTCTTAATATTTTACCTAATAAACTGTTGGTGTTTGAAGTGCCACGCTGATCGTCGCGGCTCTCCTGGCCCGGGCGCTCGTCTGTTGATGGTGATAAAAGCGACGCGGTATTGTTACCAATAGTTAAGTATAAATTCTTTTTAGGGTCCCAGGTCATACCACCGCCGGTGTGGCAGCAGGTTTCGCGTTGGGTATCAAACTCTAATAAGGTTTTTTCAGAGCCAGCAACCAATGCCTCGTTCTCAAACTTCCAACGCGTTAACTTCCATTTCTTTTCGGTAAGCGGCGCGTAAAATGTATATATAAAGTGGGTTTTGTTAAAATCAGGATCAATAGTTAAACCCATTAAGCCCTCTTCGGCCTCAGTCACTTTGCCGGTTTTGCTGGTGTATTTGGTATTAACCGATATTGTAGCAATCGTTTTAACCATTTTAGTTAACGGGTCGAACAGTTTGATGGCGCCTTTACGCTCGCTGATTAGCACACGGCCATCTGTCAACACCTCGAAGGTATTTGGTTCATCAAGGTCGCCGGGGCGGGTAAGCGTTACCGGGGTGAAACGGCTCTCGTCGGGCTTTTTAGGCACATCCGCCATAAAGGCGTATGATGCCGCCGCGATGACCGGCAATAATATTGCAGAAATTTTAATTATGCGTTTCTTATTAAACATATTACAAGGGTTAACGGGCGGTAAATATAGCAAATGTGCCTTAACCCATCAACGCCTAATTGGGTTAGTTATTGGTTAAATTAGCTTTGTAAACAAAATGTTATGATGGGTTTAAACCTGTTGTAGTTAATTGTCAATTACCCCAAAAACAATCTTGAATAATATCCCTTATGTTATTACCTATAAAATTTTTACCTTAGATCAAACCAATCTCTCATCCAATCTTAAACATCATGAAAACAAGTAACCTCTGGCTTGTAATTTTTGCCGCTACTTTTATTTACTCGTGCAATGGCGGCGACAAAGTTTTGCTGCGCCTCAAGCTTAATTTGAACAAAAAGATCGATCTTAAGTACCGCACCCTTGAGTTTGCCGAAAACGAAAACGGATCGCCCTTAAAAACCGAATACATACGCATGACCATGCGGGTTGACCGTATAATGCCCGACTCGGCCTACCAGTTTTTAGCCAAGTGCGATTTTATTAGGATAACTAACCCCGGTTTATTGGCCGATGAAGAGTACACATCAGATAAAGACATATCGCAACTTAGCGAGGCCGGTCGTCATCTGGATGAGCAATTAGCGCCGGCTATCGACTCGCTTTATCAATTTACCATAAATAAACAAGGTAAAATTGTTAAGCCCATTTCCTTTGCGGGTGGCAAAGCCATATCACCCGAGTATGCGCTTATCAATCTTAATATCTTTCAAATAAATTTCCCGGTTAACGCGGTAGGTGTTGGCGAAGAGTGGAGTAACGAGTCTGACTTGCCCGGCTCTATTTACAAACGTAAATCGACGTATAAAATTGAAAGCATTTATGACAGCACCGTGCAAATTAGTGTTGATGGTAAAATTGATGGCGCTAAGGCGGACAGCAAAAGCTTTGCCGGCAGATATTACCTGAATAAGGAGACCAACAACCTTGACTCATGCAAGCTGGAAATTAAAGATGCTGATAAAAGATTAACTGTAATAGCATTAGCGGCAAAATAATCAGTCAATACTTTAATTAAATAGCGATGGGTACACCCATCGCTATTTTTTTTTGCCTGAGATTGATGGTTAAGTGCGTCGTAATAAACAACATACCGTATGTTTAATATATTTTATAGTACTTTGTATTGCATAATACCATATAATGCAATACCTTTGTTAAAAAACAATAATCATGAAAGCAATAATTATCAAATTTACAATGGCAGCCCTGCTGATTGCGTGCGGCCAGTTAACGTTTGCGCAGTGCGATACAACCGTAGTTCTTAAATCATCAAAAACCACTTATCTTGATGACAAAGGCAATGTTAAAAGCGAGCAAACTGAGGCGCAAAATGCAACTATTACCATCTCAAAAAAGAGGATTGTAATTGTACCGGGTAACGACCATGAAATGGCAGGGGACATTACCTCAAAAACTTGCGAATGGAAGACGCCCTTTAAAGACGGAAAAATGATAATAAAAGCGACCTTTGAGAATGATAACGGTGAGCAGCAACATGCTACCATAGCAATTACAGGCGTAGCAGGTAAAGTAACGCTTACCTACCAAGCCGAAGAAAGGCCTGAAGTAAAAATACAGGTAACGGCGGATAGTTTTGAAACAAAGAAAGCTTAACGCAAAAAGGCCTTTCCCACTATTGCGGGAAAGGCCTTTTCTATGTCAAGTATTTTATTTAATGGAAGTAGTACCGGTCAATCTATCTTTTAATACTTTCATCCAGTAGCCACCTATAACACTACGAGCCTGGAAACCTACCATTTTGCCGGTAGTAGTTTCGTGCCAATCGCTCAATGGTACTCGTGACGGAGTTTCGGTAGCGAAACGGTAAACCGGCGCTAATAAATCGTCAAAATCGTTTTTCTTGTCAGACATTGATGCCGTCCACATAATCCAATCTGATTTGGTATATGTTTTACGGCTATCCAAAGGCAAACCAAATTCTTTTTGATTTTTAAGGTAGTAAGCCATCTCGGTGTCGTAAACCTTTTGAGGGAACAAGTTTAACTTCAATACCTTGTCCCAAACCATGTTGTATTTCTGGCTCCAGGTTTTAAGGTTATCAAATACTAAAGCATAGTGGTCGCCTGCGTCGTCTTTAGCCATCCATTTCTGCGCGTAATCGGCAGCCATGGCGCTGTATTTATCTGCAGTTTGTACCTGGCCCATTTGTCTGGCCATTTGTGCATAAGCACCTATAGCTACAATAGCTTTAACCGATAAATTTGCGTTGTGAGCAAGGTGACCGGCAAAGTCGTCGGTACATAATTGGTTACCCGGGTCAAAGCCAGCTTCGGCTAAATAATTTGTCCAGATGGTTAGGGTGCTCCAGTGTTTTTTAGCGTAAGCGATGTTGCCGTTAGCTTTCACTATGGCGGCAGCTAAAATGACCATGTTACCGCATTCTTCAACCGGCATATCTTCGCCGTAAGTTTGGCCGTTAGCCAACGGATAAGTTCCTAAATCGTGAGCTGCAAAAGGTTTTTTCCATTTACCGCTTTCGCTATAATAAAAAATACCGTTAAGCATTCCCGCCATCAAATCAGGGTTATACAGCAAGTATAATGGGGCAGATGGGTAAGTAACATCAACGGTGTTGATAGAGCCATTGCTAAAGTTTTCTTTTGATAACCAAAGAATTTCGCCTTGAGGGCTTTTTACTAAGATATGCGCCGAAATAGACTGGCGATATGACATATTGCAAAGCTTGGCATAAAGCTCGCCACCGGCTTTGTAGGCATCGTTCCAAATGGTTTTATCTGTAGCATTGCATTTAGCCAATGTGGTAGCGTAGTTAGCAGCCGCTTTGCTCAAAGCATTATCCATAGTTGCACCAGGCGCGTTTTTCCACCATGGTTTAAGATTAGTGCCAAAGTATTGTACAGAATACAAATCATCATAACCAATCATAGTGTATTTGCTGATAGGTTGCGCACCTACCACACCTAATGGCAATACTACGTTAAGCATCAATTGCTTGCCCGTAGCAGCGGTAGTGGTATTAAATTTATCGCTGATGAAAGAGCCGATAGCATCTTTACCTTCGGTAATATATTGCTTGGCGCCTGCCGCTGCCGAAGCTGCTACATAAGCGTGGCCCCAATCTATACGTAAGTTATCGCCTTTCTTTTTAAGGATAGGTTGCTCCACGGTTCCGGCTTTTAAAATGCGTAAACCGGTTTTTAAATAAGCATTGGCTGTTACCGGCTGATTAGGCTCATTAACAGCAACATCAGTACTTACACCTTGAAAAATCACCACATTATGCTTTTTAGCATCGTTAGCTTTTGCCTGGTAAGTAATATATGATACTGGCGAAGCTAACAGGTTAAGGTCTGTCATCACCAATGGCGAAGTGAAAGTAACGTTCAAATCGGCAGGGCCTGCTTTAAAGCTGTATATGGTTTGCGTAGCTGTAACTTTAACGTTTGTTTGCTCGGCTTCCTGAATAGATGCCGAACTAAGGTCTTTCAACTCTTCTGATAAACCAGCGTCTAGGAAAGTACCGCCCGCAGTATTGCGGATATGAATTGCCAGAACGTTTTCGCCTGTTTTTAATATAGAGGCATCAGCAATCGGGAAATAATCGTAGCCGTCGTTCCAACCGCGTTTTCTCAATACTTGGGTACCGTTAATGTAAACCTCAATGTTATCATCATAAAATAACTTCAGGAACAACTTGCTGGTTGGCAACTGTGCCAGGTTAAATTTACGGCGCATCCAGATATCGCCCTGGCGCCAGGCAGTGCCTTTAGCAGCACGCTGATCACCAAAAGGGGCAGCAGATTTTTTCCAGCTTCCATCGGCAAAATTAGGTTTTTCCCAACCGTCGCCCGGGTTTTCGGTAACGTAAGCCGGGCTATATGAGGTTTCATCGGCGCTGGCCAATAAAGTTTTGTATTGTAAAGATGTTTGGCCCATAAACCGATAATTTACTCCATCAACCTTAACAATACCTAATAAAGATTGCTCTTTACCGGTCCAGTGGCGGGTGGCAGATTCGGTCAGCTTATCAGTGTTTGACCAAATGCTGAAATAGGGGTTATGTGTAATAAGAGGGTAAGCCGGCATTTTGTCCTGCGCCATGCCTGTAAAGGCAACAACAAGGCCCGGGACAAGCATAGCTATCTTGCGGAAAACTTTTTTCATAAAATAATTTAATTGGTATGAAATGGTAAAGCTAATAATTACACAGCAAAATTGGATAATTTAGTGTATAATGTACGTTACAAGCGTGCGTTTTGGTTGCCAATGCTTTGGTCGGCCGTGGGTAAATCGTCTTCCACAGGTTTGGCGGTAGCTTTTTTCCAAATGGTAAAGGCGCCATAGGCAAAGATAAACCCAATAACAAAGTAAACCCAGATAGCCAGGTTACGGCCAGCGATAATAATATAGGTGTAAGGTATACAAAAACTAATACCTGCTAACAGCAGTAGTGTAATAGCCGGCTTTTTAGCCCTCATATTACGTATGGCAAAGCCCAATAAAGTAAACAACGATACTTTGCTGGTAAGATACAGGCAACCCAACAACAAAGGGTCTACACCATGCTTTTCGCCCAGTGTGGTTAGCCAGTGCGTAAATTGATTAAAGTATTCTGTCATTAGCAATGCAAGGTAGAAATAACTGGCATAAGTTTGGTAAACTTATATAAAATGTAAATTAACTTTTAGGCTTAATTAAAGTCTATCTTAAAAGTTTAACTCTGAGCGACTGGCATGAGAACGAGAATCATTTTACTATTTATGTTTGTAACTGCCTTTGCAAAGGCACAAACAGTAGGTGCTTGGCAATTAAAGGAAAGCAGCGACGGTATAAAAATTTATACTGCCGATATATCCAATTCAAAAATTAAAGGTATTAAAGTGGAGTGCCAATTTAATGCCACGCTGTCGCAGGTTACTGCAGCGTTGATGGATATTAAAAACAGCGAAGAGTGGCTTTATCATACCGCAGGCAATCAACTGATTAAACAAGTGTCGCCGGGCGAGTTATATTATTATTCATTAATAGAAATGCCCTGGCCGGTAAGTAACCGAGATTTTATTGCTCACTTAAAAGTAACGCAAGACCCCGTAAGCAAAGTAGTTACCATGGACGCGCCATGTATACCTGATATGATACCGGTTAAACCCAAGATAGTACGGATAACAAATTCTAAGGGAAAATGGGTAGTAACGCCCGCAGGCCCCGACCATGTAAAAATTCTATACACCCTATATGCTGATCCGGGTGGCGACGTACCGTCGTGGCTTACCAATTTATTTATAACCCAGGGGCCATCGCAAAGCTTTAAAAAATTCAAAGCCCATATACAGAAGCCGGCCTATAAAAATGCTAAGCTGGATTACGTGGTAAACCAGCAATAATTATAGGTCAAGTCCGGCTACATAATCAGCATGATCTTTCTGCGCCCAGGCCACCATAGCATTCATTACCGGTGTAAGTAGTTCGCCTGCGTCACTTAGTTTATAAGTTACAAAAGGGGGTACCACAGGCTCCGCTTTGCGGATAACCAGGTTATCCGCCTCTAATTGCTTAAGATGCTGTATCAGCATTTTTTCGGTAATAGGCGGTATAGCGCGGCGTAACTCGCTGTAACGTTTTGGGCCGTTTTGTAGTTGATAAAGGATGATGGGTTTCCAATGACCACCAATTTTGTTCATTACATAAGTAACCGGGCATTGCAGCCGACTGGCTGTTTTGTTGTGGTTAAGTGTCGATCTTTCTTTTATCGCTGTCATGATCTTAATGCTTACTTTGGGGTAAGTACTTGTATAAAAGTAAGTACAAATATACCTTTGTTGACAACAAAAGCAAATTACACTATGAAAATCACAGTAACAGGGTCATTAGGAAATATCAGCAGGCCATTGACCGAAGCATTAGTAAAAGCAGGCCACCAGGTAACTGTTATAAGCAGCCATGCCAGCCGCGCCGAAGAGATTAAAGCATTAGGAGCAACTCCGGCTATAGGGTCGGTAGAAGACGTCGCTTTTTTAACCGAAGCATTTAAAAGCGCAGACGCCGTATACGCGATGGTGCCACCAAACTTTGGTGCAACCGAATGGAAAAGTTGGATTACAGGCATTGGCCAAAACTATGCCGATGCGTTTAAAGCCGCCGGCGTAACCAAGGTTGTTCACCTGAGCAGCATTGGTGCACATTTAGAAGATGGCACCGGTCCGGTTACCGGCATACATGGTGTAGAAGAGATTTACAATAAGTTAGATGGAATAGCGGTAAAGCACCTGCGCCCGGGATTTTTTTACACTAACTTTTATGCTAATGTAGATATGATTAAACAAGGCGGCATCATCGGTAGTAACTTTGATGCTGATACAAACATGGTACTGGTCCATCCAACAGATATAGCCGCCGCGGCGGCCGATGAATTGGAAAGCGATTTCACCGGTAAAAGTGTACGCTATATAGCCAGCGACGAACGTACAGCAGGCCAAATAGCGCAAGCCCTTGGCGCAGCCATTGGCAAACCAGCGCTGCCTTGGGTTGAATTTAGCGACGCCGATAATACAGCCGGTGCGGTAGGGGCGGGCTTACCTGAAGAAATTGCCAGCAATTATACCCAAATGGGTACGGCTGTACGCAGCGGGAAAATGTTTGAAGATTACTATAAAAATAAACCGATTTTAAGTAAGATCAAATTAGAAGATTTTGCACAGGAATTTAAAGCCGCGTTTTAAGCTATCATGTAAAAGGGTGCCCATCTAAGATGGGTCACCCTTAATTGAATAATAAACATCTAAACTTAAATTATTCGTTTCTTTAGAGCGGCCAGGTGGCCGGTTTATATTTATACCTCTTGCAGGCAAGCTACTTATGTAATAAGACGCTGGCTTTTTTAAATGGTTACAGTCTTTCAGTCGCTGCCTTTAACCTTTCGCCTAAAAAGGTTACTTTTGCCTTACTATGAGCGAAGAGAGATCATTAAATTTTATAGAGGAAATAGTTGAAGAAGATCTGGCCAGCGGCAAGCACGGCGGCAGGGTATTAACCCGTTTCCCGCCGGAGCCGAACGGTTATCTGCACATCGGCCACGCAAAGGCTATTTGCTTAAACTTCGGTTTGGCGAAAAACTACAGCGGCAAAACAAACCTGCGTTTTGACGATACCAATCCTACCAAAGAAGAAACCGAATACGTTGATAGTATTAAAGAAGACGTAAAATGGTTAGGCTTTGATTGGGCAAACGAGTTATATGCCTCTGATTACTTCGACAAGCTATATGAGTTTGCCGTTGCGCTTATCCAAAAAGGATTGGCATATGTTGACGACAGCAGCTCTGAAGAAATCGCTGCTCAAAAAGGCACGCCTACCACAGCCGGTACGCCAAACCAATACCGCGAGCGTACTGTAGAAGAAAATCTGCAGCTATTTGCGGATATGAAAGCTGGTAAATATGCCGATGGCGAACGTGTATTGCGTGCTAAGATCGATCTGGCATCGCCAAATATGTTGCTACGCGATCCGTTGATATACCGTATAAAACATGCAACTCACCATCGCACAGGCGATGCCTGGTGCATTTACCCGATGTATGATTTTGCTCACGGACAAAGTGACGCTATTGAAGAGATCACACATTCCATCTGTACATTGGAGTTTGTACCGCATCGCGACTTATACAATCTTTTCATAGAAAAGCTGGAACTATTCCCATCTAAACAATATGAATTTGCCCGTTTAAACATCACCTACACCGTAATGAGCAAGCGCAAGCTGTTGCAGTTGGTGGAAGATAAATATGTTGATGGCTGGGATGACCCGCGCATGTCAACCATTAGTGGGTTGCGCCGCCGTGGCTACACGCCTGCATCTATCCGCGAGTTTTGCGAGCGAATTGGTGTTGCCAAGCGCGAGAACATGATAGACTTTAGCTTGCTGGAGTTCTGCATTCGGGAGGACCTGAACAAAACCGCCTGGCGCCGTATGGCAGTGCTTGATCCTATAAAAATGATCATCACTAATTATCCCGAAGGTCAAATTGAAACCCTGCATGGCGATAACAATCCTGAGGTTGAAGGTGGCGAAGGTGGCCGCGATATCCCATTCAGTAATGAGCTTTGGATAGAGCGCGAGGATTTTATGGAAGAGCCCCCTAAAAAATTCTTCCGCCTGGGTGTTGGCCTTAGCGTTAGGTTAAAACACGCCTATATTGTAAAATGCGAAGATTTTAAAAAGGATGCCGACGGAAATGTAACCGAGATCTATTGTACTTACATTCCAGAATCTAAATCAGGCAACGATACCAGCGGCATTAATGTTAAAGGGACTATCCACTGGGTAAGTGTACCACACGCCAAAACTGCCGAAGTTCGTTTGTACGATCGCTTGTTTAAGGTTGAGGATCCATCAAACGAAGAAGGAGACTTTAAAGATTATATCAACCCCGACAGCTTGCAAATACTACCGGCGGCATATGTTGAACCGGATCTGGCAAACGCGGAAACCGGCCGTGGGTACCAGTTTATCCGCAAAGGGTATTTCACACTTGATAAATTATCGACAGACGAAAAGCTGGTGTTTAACCGTACGGTTACTTTGAAGGATGGCTGGAAAGCGCCGCAGGGAAAATAGAACTTAATGTCATTGCGAGCGAGGAACGAGCGTGGCAATCGCACGTAGAACGGTAGCCTACTTATCAGCGTGCGATTGCTTCGTACCTCGCAATGAACTGTGTTCAATTCTGATAAACAATCAAAACCGTCAAATCTTCATTACCTGCGGGTTTTATGCCGTGGCTGCTGCCGGGTAGGGTTAAAATGCCGTCGCCGGTGGTAACCGGTATCGTTTTGCCGTTCATCTGTAGTTCGCCGTTTCCGTTTAGCACATAATAAATTTCCTGTTCTTTCTGCAAGTGATAGCCAATGGAGGATCCCGGGTGCAGCACCCTTTTTCTGAATGCTACTTTGCTCCCCTTAAACGCACTGAAAAAAGAATATGCGGTTGTTTTGCCACCACCATTATGCGGGCCTACATCTTGCCTAAGAATATTCTTTTCGTGGTCCAGCACATAGCCGGTATCCTGCTGCATAACTGTAAATCCCGCCAGGAAAATTAAAGAGAACCCTAACGCGGTAATAATGAATGTTGGGAGGTGAAAGGTTATTTTCATAATTGATCAAATATGTTTTTCATCCTGAGCATTGCGAAGGATCTTATTCAACGGACAGATAACTATTGTTAATCGAGCTAAAAGATCCTTCGTTTCTCAGGAGGGCAATCTTGGTTACGATGCTTCTCTATTTACTTTCTCAACAACTCCCTCGCATTTTGCAATGCACTTTCGCCTGGTTTATCGCCGCTGAGCATTTTAGCAATCTCCAAGATGCGCTCGTCTGTGCTTAGTTGTTTAATACGGGTGCGGGTGGTTTCTGCATCGTCGTCCTTGTAAACAAAGTAGTGGGTGTTGCCTTTGCTGGCAATTTGCGGCAGGTGGGTAATGGTTATTACCTGCAGGTTGTTGCTTAGCTGCTCCATTATCTGGCCTACTTTATTGGCTACTTCGCCGGACACACCGGTGTCTATCTCGTCAAAAATAATGGTAGGCAAGGCGGTATTTTTGGCAATGAGCGACTTAATGCTTAACATCAATCGCGATAGCTCGCCACCCGATGCCACCTTGCTCATTTCGGCCAAGGCATGGCCTTTATTAGCGCTGAATAGAAAGCGGACGATGTCTGTCCCGTTTTTAGCCAGGTCTGATGCCGATGTGGTTTCAATTTTTAGCGCTGAATTGCCCATTCCCATTTCGGCCAATGTATTTAGCACATCGCCTTCAATAGCGGGTATGGCTTTTTGCCTGTTGGCTGATAGTTGAGCCGCCAGTTCTGTCAGTTGTTTCTTATCGGCCGCTAATTGCTCCTGTAATTTCTCTATGGCCTCATCGCCAAAAACGACTTGTTGTATTTTGCCTGATAATTCATCCTGCAAAGCCAAAAGCTCGGTGTTATTATTTAGGCGATGTTTTTTTAACAGGTTATAAATGGTGCTCAAGCGTGTGTTCACTTCCTCTGCCCGCGCTTCGTCGGTATGGGTACGCTGCTCCAGGTTCTCCACCTCGGTAGCTATATCTTTCAGTTCAATAATGGCGCTATTCAGGCGTTCTTGTAATTCTTGTATATCCGGATTAAACCTTGTTAAGGCAGCCAACTGCTGATTAGCATCTTTGAGTTGTGTCAGCGCGGCGGCTTCACTATCCTGCATCAGGTAGTTAGCGCCCGTAAGATTGCGCTTTATTTCATCGGCGTTGTTAAGGGCATATAATTCCTTTTCCAACTGCTCTTGCTCGTCGGGTACAAGGTTGGCGTTCTCTAGTTCATCAAACTGGAATTGGTAATAGTCCAAATCGGCTTTAGCTTTTTTGCTATCCTCAATTAATTGTTGCAGCTTGCTCGTTGATTTTTTATAAGCGCGAAACTTAGTTTGATACTCGCCCAACAACTCCGGATGGCGGGCAACCGAATCAACCACGAGTAATTGAAATTCCGGGTCATTGATCTCCATTGTTGCATGTTGCGAGTGGATGTCGATCAGTTTTTCGCCCAAAAGTTTCATGGTGTTAAGGTTAACCGGCGTATCGTTAACAAATCCCCGCGATTTACCATCGGCAGAGATCTCGCGCCTTACAACAGTTTCTGCTTCATAATCCAGGTCATTATCTTCAAAAAAATTCTTTAACTCAAAATTTCCGATCTTGAAAGTGCCCTCGATAACGCACTTTTTTTGCTGATTAAAAAAGTAACGGCTCTCTGCCCGTTGACCCAATATTAAAGACAGCGCCCCAAGAATAATAGATTTTCCTGCGCCGGTCTCGCCAGTCAGAATGTTAAGCCCCGCGTCGAAACTAATTTCCAGGTTATCAATTAAGGCGTAGTTACTGATACTGAGTTTTTGAAGCATAAACGTGTCGCTGTTTAACGAGGGTCTAAATTACGAAATACCTTGACTAATTGTTTTAGCAAATTCTAAAAAAGCAAAAAAGCCAGGCTGGTTACCGCACCGCCTGGCTTAACTATAAACTGATCTAAAAAATATGGGACTTTACTATGGTTTTACTTTTTTTAGTGAATCTTGGGTTGTTTTTAAATCATGTTCCATTGCCTTAGCGTCTTTTTCAAAAGCTTTTTGCGCTTCTTTTAAATCAGCTTTTGCGTCGGCCATTGCTTTTGTCGATTCTTTAACATAGTTTTTAAATTCAGGGCCATTTAAATACTCTTGCGATTCTTTTATCTGCTTTTTAAATTCAGGGCTATCCATAGCTTTTTGCACTTCCTTCATCTGTTTTTTAAACTCAGGGCTACGGCTGAACAATGCCATATCAGAAGCTGTTTTTTGCAAATCAGCCATTTGCTTTTTCCACTCGGCGCTATCATAAAACTTTGCTAAATCTTCTGCGGTACCGTCAATGGCAAGTTGTTTTTGTTTAGTTTCAGTGGCCTTATAGTCGTCCATTTTTTGTTGCAGATGGGTAACCTTTTGTTTCCAGTCTGCACTTTCGAAATATTTAGCCAAATCCGCTTCAGATTTTCCTAGCTTTTCCATTGCTTTACCCCACTTAGGGCCGCTAAATTGTTTAGATATGGCCATTGCCTGGTCCATAATTACCTTTTGCTTTTTTTTCCACTCAGGCGAGTTGAATTGTTTCATAGCTTTCAGTCCTTGTTCCTGCTCCTTTTCGATGTTCTTTTTCCAAGCATCGCTTGCGTAATAGCTACGCAGTTTAGCAGCAATATTAGTATCAATGATATTGAACTTTATATCACTGGCGTTGCTTAAAAAGTCGTTCCTTTCCGCTTCGGGCAAATCGTTTATCGAGCTATATTCTTTTTTAACGCCGTTTTCATCCTCAATTATAATGGTGTATTTTTTCTTAGAGGTGTCGTTTACTTCTTTTTCAGTACCTGCATATTTAAAGCGCATGCTTTTTTTATGGCTTGGTTTTGGCGCAGGCTCGGGTTCGTCTTCGCTTTTAGTTGATAGAATTGCTGCTGCTACTTTTTTAATAGCCGACGCGTTTTTTATAACAACTTTTCCATCTTTAATTTCGGGGTTTAGCCAGGCAATGCTGGTTATGCTTAAAGCGAGCGCCAGGGTGGTTATTAGCACCGGGCGGATATTTACGGTTTTTGTTTTTGTTTTCATGATACGTTCAATACGGCTTAACAAATGATACTTTTTACCAGCGGCGGCCAATGTAAGCTGCCATTGCTGTTGTTTGTTTTCTTCGAGTTTTAAAAGTGCCTGGGCATATAAAAAGGGGCTGCCTGTTACCCGCACAACGGCATCGTCGCAACAGTTCTCGCGCTCCTGGTTAATAATATTTGCTATCAGGCGGGCAAACGGATTAAAGAACAAGAGTATGCTAACTACCTGTTGTATAAAGTTAAACAGGTAATCGTTACGCTTAACGTGGGCAAGTTCATGCATCAATATAGCTTCAATCTCGTCGGTATTTAAATAAGTAGTTAAAGTTACCGGCAGTAGAATAATAGGTTTAATAAACCCGGTTACGCAGGGCACGTCTACCCATTCACTAAAAGCAGCCTTTACAGGTTGGGCCACATTTAGCTTGGTAGACAGGTGCTTAATGGTATTCTCAAAGCCACCGTCGGTTATGTTTTTACGGATACGGTAAATGCTGTTCCAGGCCAGCGATAATTTTAGTGTGTTAAATACCACACCCACCACATACGCCATGGTTAGGTAAGGCATATATTGGGCAATAGTGAAATAGAGCTGATTGGCAGGGGCATTTACCTGTTGCATAACAGCCGGTAGGGTTAGCGACGTTATCTGCAAAGCGGTTGTTGATAGCCAGTTATATTGATTAAGCTGCTGAAAGAGGGTAACCACGAACCAACCCAGTGTACTCACTAATGTAAAATAGCTAACGCGATATTTTGCTGCTGATGACAATGCCGGCGTAGCCGTCAAAAACAACCGCAACGCGATATACACGATTAGTCCCTGCCACAACGAGTGGATTATGGTTATACCTAAAACCTGGCTAATGTTATATAACAGATTTTGCATGACGTAATTTTTTAAATTTAAGTTTTACTAATCTCTAACCTTCAATCCCTAATCCTTGCGCTCAAACTGCTGTAGATATTTCTTAATCGCATCAATCTCGTCAGACGATGCACGGTGCTGACCAAGTGCCTGTATCACCAGGTCGGCAGTAGATCCTTTAAACACAGTATCCAAAATTTTGTCAAGCGCGGTGTTTTGTGCCTGCTCACGGCTTATCACTGCTTTATATAAATGGATCTTAGCATTAGTGTCGCGTTCAACTAATCCTTTATCAGCCATTATTTGCATCAGTTTAAGGGTGGTGGTATAACCGGCATCTTTGTTTTTAGTAAGTTCTTCATGCACTTCGCGAACGCTGCACTGGCCCTTTTTCCAAATCACCTGTAATATCTCAAGTTCGCTTTCTGTTGGTTTCAAATCCATGTCTTTCTTCTTCTACGAATATCTTCGTACAAAGATGTACGATAGATTTCGTATATCAAAATTATTTGTGAAATTTTTTATTTTTTATTTAAAGTTGCAGACGCAAGGCATTGCGTCTCTACATACTATTGCCCATATTTGCATTGATATTAACCTATCAAAAAACATTCACTCAATCACTCATTTAAAATTTCACTCATAAATACATGGCAGACGAAAAAATAATTTTTTCAATGGCCGGGGTTAGTAAAGTATATCCCCCGCAAAAAACAGTATTAAAAAATATATACCTCAGCTTTTTCTATGGCGCCAAGATTGGTGTTATTGGTTTAAACGGCTCAGGTAAATCGTCCTTGTTAAAAATCATAGCCGGGATAGATAAAACCAATATTGGCGAGGTGGTGTTTTCACCGGGCTACTCTGTGGGTTACTTAAGCCAGGAGCCGGAGCTCGATCCTGAAAAAACCGTCCGCGAAATTGTGGAAGAAGGCGTATCAGAAACCACCGCGCTGCTTAAAGAGTACGAAGAGATCAACGAAAAATTTGGTTTAGAAGAGTATTATGGCGATGCTGATAAAATGGATAAGCTGATGAGCCGCCAGGGCGAATTACAGGATCAGATAGATGCTGTTAACGCCTGGGAACTGGACACTAAGTTAGAGCGCGCTATGGACGCACTGCGTTGCCCGGAACCTGATACGAAGATTTCGGTCCTATCTGGTGGCGAGCGCCGCCGCGTGGCCCTATGTCGCTTGTTGCTAAAAGAACCTGATGTTTTATTACTGGATGAGCCTACCAACCACTTAGATGCCGAGTCTATCGACTGGTTGGAGCAACACTTAAAACAATATAAAGGCACTGTTATAGCCGTAACCCACGATAGATATTTCTTGGACAACGTAGCCGGCTGGATCTTAGAGCTTGATCGTGGCGAAGGCTTGCCATGGAAAGGTAATTACTCATCGTGGTTAGATCAAAAGTCAAAACGCTTAGCCCAAGAGGATAAAACTGAAGGTAAGCGCCAGAAGGCTTTAGAACGCGAATTAGAATGGGTGCGCATGGGTGCCAAAGGGCGTCATACCAAATCAAAGGCACGTTTATCAAATTACGAAAAACTGGCATCCGAAGAAACTAAGGAGCGCGAAGAGAAACTGGAACTATTCATTCCACCGGGCCCACGTTTGGGTAATGTGGTTATAGAGGCCAACGGAGTAAGCAAAAGTTATGGTGATAAGTTATTGTTTGATAACCTGAACTTCAGCTTGCCTCCTGCGGGAATCGTTGGTATAATTGGCCCCAATGGTGCGGGTAAAACTACTTTGTTCCGTTTAATTACCGGTCAGGACCAGCCCGATGCCGGTACCTTCCGGGTTGGCGAAACGGTACACTTAGGTTATGTTGACCAGATGCATGATGACCTTGACGCTAACAAATCTGTTTGGGAAAACGTAACCGGTGGCCTGGAGACTATTATGGTAGGTAACCGCCCGCTAAACTCGCGTGCCTACGTATCGCGCTTTAACTTTAATGGTGCAGATCAGCAAAAGAAAGTTGGCGTGCTATCTGGTGGTGAGCGTAACCGGGTTCATTTATCCATCACCCTAAAAAAAGGAAGTAACGTACTGCTGCTGGATGAGCCTACCAATGATATTGACGTAAATACTTTACGTGCCTTAGAAGAAGCCTTGGAAAACTTTGGTGGCTGCGCGGTAATCATCAGTCACGACAGGTGGTTTTTAGACCGGATCTGTACGCATATCCTGGCGTTTGAGGGTAATTCTCAGGTTTACTTCTTTGAAGGCAACTATTCTGATTACGAAGAGAACCGTAAAAAACGCTTAGGCGACGTTGGTCCGAAGCGGATCAAGTATAAAAAACTGACGGATTAAATTCTCTTGTCTGAAGGCTTAACGCGAAAAGGCTAACCAAACGGTTAGCCTTTCTTGTTTATAGCTTTTTGATTTATTCCGCAGGTATCAATACCATTTTCACTTTAATGTTGTCAGTTGGTTTTACCGGTGGCTGACCTGCGGTTGCAGATTGCGCGTAAAATGTTATTTGCCCTACAGAGTGTATGTAGCTGAACGAATTACCGTTAAACACTTCCGGGATTTGTTCATATACACCTTGAAAGAATGAAAAATACACAAGGGTAGCGCCATTGTCGTTAAAGAATTTGTTAAGCGCTTCAGCCTGAATTTTCACAGAATACGATTTACCATCCGCTTCTAATACCCAGCTGCTAGCCGGTATGTCTACGTTATATACTTCGTTCCGTGTTTCTGATACGTAAGTTTTTTTACAGGCAGCAAATGCCATGACCACTATGGCCAGAAATGCAATCGATAATATTTTTTTCATAAAGTAAGTTTTTATACACAATAAGATGCTTAGATAACGCAAAGGTTTAACGTTGGTTTGTTTTTTATTTAAATAGCCAATTTGTTGCGTAATAGGGGTTAGCGCGACATCCGGCGTGCTGTTGCTGGTGTGCCAGGCAAGGGATGCTTATATAACAAAAATGCCCCCGTTTTATCGGGGGCATTTTATATTAGTTTTGCTCTTCTTGCTTCGGCTTTTTGTTTGAAACCTTTTTAGCAGCTATTTTAATCTCGTCAGCTTCTTTATCATAGTCGACAACCATGGTTTCGCCTTCATGCAGCTCGCCTTTTAATATTTCTTCGGCAATTGGGTCTTCCAGGTATTTTTGGATAGCACGTTTTAGCGGACGGGCGCCAAATTGCGAATCGTAACCTTTTTCGGCAATGAATTTTTTAGCTACCTCAGTAAGCTCAATTTTATAACCTAAGCTGTTAACACGTCCAAATAAGGCAGCCAACTCAATATCAATAATTTTGAAGATCTCTTCCTCACCAAGTGAGTTAAATACAATCACATCATCAATACGGTTTAAAAACTCAGGAGCGAAAGCACGTTTTAAAGCGTTCTCAATCACACCACGTGAGTGCGCGTCTGCCTGGTTGGTTTTTGCATTGGTAGTAAAACCAACACCCTGGCCAAAGTCTTTCAACTGGCGTGCGCCGATGTTCGAGGTCATGATGATAATTGCATTTCTGAAATCAACTTTGCGGCCTAATGAGTCGGTAAGTTGCCCTTCGTCTAACACCTGTAAAAGAATGTTAAATACATCAGGGTGCGCTTTCTCTATCTCGTCTAACAATACTACCGCGTAAGGTTTGCGGCGTACCTTTTCGGTAAGCTGTCCGCCTTCTTCGTAACCTACATAACCCGGAGGCGCACCTACTAAACGAGATACTGCGAATTTCTCCATGTACTCGCTCATGTCAATTTGAATCAGGGCATCCTCGGTATCAAACATAAAACGGGCAAGCTCTTTAGCTAACTCTGTTTTACCTACACCGGTAGGGCCTAAAAATACAAACGAACCGATAGGTTTTTTAGGGTCTTTCAATCCCGCGCGGGTACGCTGTATAGCACGCGCCAGTTTTTTAACAGCATCGTCCTGACCGATGATTTTCTCACCAATCTTTTCAGACATGTGCAGCAATTTCTGGCTGTCAGCCTGGCCAACTCTTTGAACCGGTATACCGGTCATCATTGACACCACTTCGGCAACATTATCTTCGGTTACCGTGTAACGTTTAGATTTTGTCTCCGCTTCCCAGGCAGCCTTTGCTTGCTCTAATTCTTCAAGCAAGTGCTTTTCGGTATCCCGCAGTTTAGCTGCTTCTTCATACTTCTGGCTGCGAACAACCTTGTTTTTCTCAATCTTTATCTGCTCTATCTTGTTCTCAATCTCCAGTATTTCTTGCGGAACGTGGATATTGGTCAAGTGAACACGCGAGCCTGATTCGTCCAACGCGTCAATAGCTTTGTCCGGTAAAAAGCGGTCGGTTATATACCTTGTAGTTAAGGTAACGCAAGCTAGTATGGCTTCGTCGGTATAAGTAACACCGTGATGCTCTTCGTATTTCTCTTTAATGCGGTTTAAAATCTCGACAGTTTCATCAGGCGTAGCCGGCTCAATCATTACTTTTTGAAAACGACGGTCTAAAGCGCCATCTTTCTCAATAAACTGACGGTACTCATCTAATGTTGTTGCGCCAATGCATTGAATTTCGCCCCTGGCCAACGCCGGTTTAAACATGTTAGATGCATCTAATGAACCTGACGCGCCACCCGCACCAACAATGGTATGGATCTCGTCAATGAACAAAATCACATCCGGCGATTTTTCAAGCTCGTTCATCACAGCTTTCATACGCTCTTCAAACTGGCCACGGTATTTGGTGCCTGCAACTAATGATGCAAGATCCAACGTAACTACGCGTTTGTTAAACAACACACGCGAAACTTTACGCTGTACAATACGCAATGCTAAGCCTTCTGCAATGGCAGATTTACCAACACCAGGCTCACCAATCAATATTGGGTTATTCTTTTTACGGCGCGATAAAATTTGCGATACCCGCTCAATCTCTTTCTCACGGCCTACAATCGGGTCTAATTTACCATCCTCTGCAGCGCGGGTTAAATCGCGGCCAAAGTTGTCTAGTACCGGGGTTTTTGATTTTATGTCTGATACCTTTTTAGGCTGGTTAAATGCTTCTTCTTCTTTAAAGTCGTCATCACCGCCGCTTGATGTGCCGGGCATCTCGTCTGTTACGTTGTTTTTATGCGCTTCAACTTCGCCTTTAAACACCTCGTAATTAACGTTAAACTGCATCAATATTTGCGATGCTATATTATCCTCATCGCGTAGTATAGATAGCAGCAAATGCTCGGTACCTATAACATCACTTTTAAAAATTTTAGCTTCAAGGTAAGTTATCTTCAATACTTTTTCGGCTTGTTTGGTTAGCGGTATGCTACCGATATGTACATTAGTTCCTATAGTTCCTTTAACAGCGTCTTCCACAGAACGGCGCAGTCTGGCTGTATCAACTGCCAGTTCTCTCAGCAGTTTAATAGCTACGCCGTCACCATCACGGATAAGGCCAAGCAAAAGATGTTCTGTACCAATATAATCATGGCCCAGACGTAAAGCCTCTTCCCTGCTGTATTGTATCACATCCTTAACCCGTGGCGAAAATTTTGCTTCCATATATCTCCTAATTATACGTCACAATATATCAAAATGTTTCTATACTGCTGACGCCTTGTTTTCTAACTTATTAACAATATTACTGCCAAGTTTGTGGGCTTGCAATAAACAGACATTATTATGATGTGCAATGTATTAAAACTTCAACTTAATGCAACATCCCTTCTGAAAATTAGCTTTCAATGAGTGATTAACCAACTGATAACGCTGCTAATTACTTATTTGATATAGTAATTACACAATAGTTTAATACAAACAGGAATAGAATTGCGCGCCTGTAGAAAAAAAGGCAGGCTTAGTGACATAAAGGCACGCTTTCTTAGCAATCGGCTTCCGAATGGCTGAAACTGGGACTGGGTTGTGACTTACTTAGGGATGCTGAAATTAAAGGTGGCGCCTTCACCCGGGACTGATTTAACGCTGACGTCTCCATTAAGGGCGGTAAGTAAATCTTTAACGGTAGACAGTCCTATGCCTGTACCTTTTTGGTTGTACCTATCGGTTATTTTAAGGGTAAAACTGTTAGTGAAGATCTTGTCATGATACTCGGGGGCTATGCCCATCCCGTTATCGCTTACTTCAAAATGATAGTATTGTTCGTCCTCGCGGTAGTCAATTTTGATCAGTCCGGCCGCCTTGTCATTGTAGCGAATGGCATTGCTGATTAAATTGATCATTATTTGCTCGAAAGCAACCGACGACATAAATAGCTCGTGCCTGCCTTCGGGCATCACAATAGCTATGTTTACGGGTTTTGAAAGCATTTCAACAACGCGTGTAATTACCCGATGCAATTCAAACTGCTGCTTATTAACTAATAGCAACGATGGCGACTGCGAATAAGCCAGCATCTCGTCAATCAGTTTTAACAAGTGTTTGGTAGATGTTATATTCAGGTCTATTAATCGTGTGCATGATGGCTCGCCCAGTTTTTCAAGCCTGATCTTTAGCGCCTGGGAGGTTAATTGAATACTGCTCAGCGGATTTTTGATATCATGGGCCGCCATGGTTGCAAACTTCTGTATCAGCATGTTCGAGTTCACTAGCTCCTGGTTTGTCTTCTCGAGCAGCCGCACTTTGCGGCGCAGTTCAAGTTTATCCATTACCTGCGTTGCCAGCGTTTTAAGCGCATCAACCTGGTAAGGGCTCAGAACATGCGTTTGCTGATCAACCATACAAAGGCTACCCAGCGCGTGACCATCCTCGTTAACCAATGGCACGCCCGCATAAAACATAATTTTGGTAGGGCCGGTAACCATGGGGTTTTGCACAAAGCGTTCGTCTTGTGTGGCATCCGGAACAATCATCAAGTCGTCGCCCGAAGCTAACAGATGTGTACAAAATGAAAGCTCGCGCATGTTTTCGGTAATGTCGGTACCATGGTGCGCCTTAAACCACTGGCGCTTTTCGTCAATAAACGTTATCAATGCTATAGGTACCTGGCAAATGGCGGATGCCAGCGCGGCCAGCGCATCAAAATCTCTTTCCTCGGCTGTGTCAAATATATTGTATGATTGGAGTGCTACTAAGCGCTCGTCTTCATTTTGCGGCAGCGGAAATAGGGACATTAATTAGAGCAGATTTTGATATTTTGAGGTAATAACGCCAATATAACCAATTTCGGTTTAGCAGGATTCATTTGATAACAAAAAAAGCCCTATCTCAACAATCGTTGAAATTGGGAGGGTGTTAATATAGGTTAGGTGTTAGGTTATTTTTTCATGCCAAATTTACGTGGATAGTAGGCCAGCGTTAACATAAAGTACTGGCTCAATACGTTAGTACGCGTGCTTTGCACAGTGTTGGCATTAATGTAGTTTCTGAACGATTGATTTTGGCGCAAAATATCAAGTGCCGAAATTTTGATCTCAGCTTCGGCACCTTTTAAAAAACGGTAACCAATATCGGCGTTCAAAATGGTATAATACACATTGTCTTTAACGCCTGATGATTTTGTATTATTAAATTCAACCCGGCTGTTAAAGAAAATACTGCGTGGAAAGGCGAAAGCTACACCCGCGCGGGTAGACCAGGTGTAATAAGTGTTTTGACTAAATCCAACTTGGGTTATTTTACCGCCATCAACCCTTTCTTCAGCGCTGGCAGTCCATATTGATTTGTAGGTATACGTAGCTGCTCCTGATAAATTGCCGCTGGCGTTGTTAACATCGTAAACGGTTCCGTTAACAACAGTTCCATAGCGGCTGTAGCTAAAGCTCGAGTTGCCGTTAAGTTGTACCTGGTGGTCTTTAAACCTATATGCTTTATTGATGTAACCACTATAATTAAGGTATCGTCTGCCCGAGCCATTAATAGAGGTACGTATCCTACGGCCAATGCTATTATCATACACACTGCTGTCAATAATATTATCCTTTGTAATACCAGCCGACAAGCTTAGGTAAGAATTCATGGCATTTTTAGTCTTTTGGTCATAAAAGCTATAGGTAAAGCTCAACTGGTGATTGTAAGACGGCCTTAAATTAGGGTTACCTATAGGTACGTCATAAATATTAGAGTTATCATAAATAGGCGCTATCTGGTCAACCGTCGGAAACTGCACGTTGGTGCTGTAGCTCAGGTCATAATTTTTAGAAAAATCGCCATATTGATAATTACTATAAGAAATACTGGCGGTGGGGATGAAGTAATGATACGTCCGGTCAAGATTCTGGATAGACTGTAGCGCGCTATTACGCTGGCTATACATTTGGCCCCTCGCAGTAGCATTAATGCTCAAATACTTAGAATACCTGTTATCCAGAGATTTACTGAAACTTTTAGAAAATGAAATACTGGGTTTTTCGTCAACTGTTTTATAATGGCTAACGTTGGTAAGCGATTGATTTATTACATACATTTTGGTAACCGTATCCCAGTTACTTACCTGCCG
The DNA here is from genome assembly GCF_042686155.1 of Mucilaginibacter antarcticus. Lineage (NCBI taxonomy): Bacteria > Pseudomonadati > Bacteroidota > Sphingobacteriia > Sphingobacteriales > Sphingobacteriaceae > Mucilaginibacter > Mucilaginibacter antarcticus. The sequence continues at coordinate 50,559 of NZ_JBHUON010000007.1, forward strand.
GTTTTCATTGTTATCGTAAACAGCGATAGTATTGCCAATGCCAACCTGAAACAAGCGGAACCTGCGGGCAAAATATTGTGTAATGCCGCTAAAAGTAGTTGTAAGCGTATGGTTTGAGCTTTTATTGCGGCTATTGTACAAACGGTCTATGTAAAGGTTTTGCGCTGCGTCTGTAGCTTTAAAATCGGTAATTTCTCTGCTATTGTTATCTTCATTACCTAAGTTAAAGTTATAGCTAAGATCCATACTAAACCACTTGTTTTTGCGCTTTGCAAAATCATATTGACGCTGTATGGTACCCCTGAAATTTCCGGACAGATTGTTAGATGAGTTGTCGCTCTTTGACTGTTTGCTGTCTACAGACCCGATACCACTGCGCTCATTAAAAGCGTTACTAATACTTGTATTTGACGAAGTGCCGCGGTTGCTGTTTGCATAGATGGTACCGTTTATAGAACCATATTGAAAGCGCTTGTCATAACTGGCATTTGCGCGTATGTTAAAATTATCGCTTTTTCTGTCGCCTGTGCTGGTTCTGTTTACCTTATATTTAGTTTGATCAAGAGGCGTAGTTGGCAGTGTTTCTTCCGATGTGCCGTTAGATGTAGTATTGTTAATATTTGTACTGCTAAACATTTCGCCCTTTAACATATTGGTTTTGTAGTAAGCTTGTCGGGTATCACCTTCTTTACTGAAATCATGCGACCCTGTAAAGCCCCCACCACGGAAAATGTTATAGCCTTGCTGCCTAAAATCGCTATGGTAATCACTATTTATACCCTCGCCTTTAAACGAGTTAAAGCCCATAAGCGTGCTAACATCACCGGCCCTTTTGTTTACGTCGTTAGCTGCGCCCACCAAACTAAAGTTGTTTTTGGGCGAAAAATACGTGATCATACCATCTGCCGCGTAATGCTTCCTGGTACCGCCGCCTATACCAAATTTGCCAAAAACACCGTCTTGCTTGTCTTTTTTAAGCACAATGTTCATGTTGGTCTTTGGGTTCAACGGGTCCTCATCATTCTTATCCTGGTACACCTGTATTTTCTTGATAGAGTTTTTTGGGATGTTTTGCAGGGCTATCTTATTATCGCCACCAAAAAAGCTTTTTCCCATAACTAATAGCTCGTTAATTTTTTTACCATTAACAGTTATTATCCCATCGGCCCATACGGTTACACCGGGCAGCGCGCGCAAAAGGTCCTCCGCCACAGCATTGGTATCCAGCTTAAAGGCGGCGGCATTAAACTCCAATGTATCGCCGCGCATTTGCATCGGGGCCACGTCGGCGGTTATCACTACTTCATTTAATGTCTTATCAATCTTGGTAAGGTTCATGGTACCCAGATCAATGGTTTTTGTTTTGGGCGATATGGTAAACTCCTTTTTGTTTGACATATAGCCAATGTGGGTTGCAATAATGCGCAAGGGTACACCTACTGGTACTTCCTTCATGGTGTATTTACCCAATGTGTTTGATAGCTGATAAGCCACTAATTCGTTACCCGCTATTTTGTATAGCGATAATGTAGACGACTGCATTGCATAATTGTGCGCGCTGTCGCGCAGTATACCCGTAATAGTGCCCACCTTAATGGTGTCTTTTTTAGGTTGTTGGGCGCGTGCGGTGCTAAATGCCACCATGCTTATCAATAAAGCAAGGGCAAGCTTAAGTTGTGTTTTCACTCAGAATAGGTTTAATTGTGATGTTTGGTTTTTATAAGGTAGTATCGGGTCTCAGTTGGTATTTACAAGTCGTTTTTTAGCTTAAGCTCCAATATAACCGGGTTGTCTTTACGGCTGCCTTTTTTAAAGTAGTCTGCAAGTACCGGGGGATATTGTGCCTTTTGTTCTGCGGCTGCTTCGTGCGCCTTAAACATACCTAATGACGATATGCTCGAATATAACTTGCCGTTGGTGCTTGCCAGCAAACCTTCAAAAGAGTTGTAGGTAGCCTGGTCATAAATTGCCAGATGATATGACTTTTCATCCTGAGCGATATGCTTATAGGCTATTAACGTGCCAGTTTTAAGGTTATAGATTAGGTTATCTTCCTTATTTCCGCTACCCCAGGTAGCAGTTCTGAAAATTAGGTTGTCGCCAGACGCAAACGTGTTACTTACACAAAATATGGCGTCATTGTGTTTCTGAAAATACTCGTAACGTTTTTTATCATATTCTTTATTCGTAATAAAATCCATTGGTAACGACGAGAAATAGGGGAAGATAAACTTGTACGATAGCTTAATGGTATTTGGCGTTACAGAATAAATAGTATTTGTATAAGGCTTTGAATAAAAGTAAACGCTGTCTGTGCCCGACGCGGTTAAAGGGCCCAAGCCGCTTGAAATGATTTCGTCTGCTATGTTGGCCTCCTCGTCTTTAAAGCCCAAACCCTGCGCGTAAACCTTGTGATCATCATTGCTGTAATGTATTAACGATTTTGAATAGGTTTTCCAGTATTTATCTGTACTGTCCATTTTGTTGTACCAACCTGTCGAGATTGCCTTATCGGGCGATATAAAGTAATAATGCGAAGTGCTGATCTCATCCTTAGCCTGGTCTTCTCGCTGCAACTTTACAGATTTAACTACCTTACCATCATAGTCTGCGTATGATAGGGTTTTGTAGCCGTCTTTAGTGAAGATGATGTGCTTTGTCCATTTGTTAACACAAAAATCCCAAATGTAATTACTGCCGCTACCTTGTACGCTTTTGATCTTGGCATGAAACTTACCTGTTTTGGTAAAAATCAAAATACTGTGCGTGTTATGATCAAGGATGATGTAGTAATCATCAACAACTTCCAGCTGCGCAATGCTGCCAAAAAGGCTCTCGTCTGTGGTTTCAAGCGGCACATAGTTTACTTCGGTAAAAAAGTCGGATACTACGCCGCCCATCGCATTTGAAGGGTCTACACGCAAGGTCATTGCCTTCGACGAATCGACAGGGATGATTTTTTGTGCTTCAACTTTTAAACTGCACAGCAAAAAAAGGCAGCAAAATAGTGTAAATGATTTGAGGGTTTTAGGGTGCATGTGTGTGATAAGTTGGTGGTTTTGGTTTGTTTGTCAATGATAATTAAAATACGGATGATTTTTAATGATTATGCATACTCAAATGGGTTGTTGCCCGGTAAAGATTTTGTGACAGCTAAAGGTGCATGTACTGCGGCGATGCTACAAGGTAGATTTAGTAAGCGACCTATTTGAGCGAGTATTGAGCTTTGTGTAGCTGTCAAACCAAAAGTCTTTGTATAGTGCGGGGCGATTTGCTTAGTCGTTTTTTTTAATGATGCCGGTAAAACAGCAGCCATAAACAGGCAGCAACAAATAGCTAGCCTTTTAAATAAGGTTGTAATGTGCATTGTGACGGGATATTTGGTTTAACGGTATTAATAAAATGTAACGCAAAAATAGCTACAGAACCAGCTGATTATCAGCAACCGGTAGGCTTATTTAACGTTTTTTAACTTTATTTAACACTGCGACCAATATTTATAGCTAAGGTTTAACGGGTTATAAAATTTTGCACCCCTAATTGTTAATTATATTAATAATTAGCTCAAATCTTAACCTTATCAACACAGCTATAGAAATTGGTCCATCTAAGGTAATACTAATCAATTAGTATTTAAACTATTTTCTTAGTGATAGACGTTACGCATTGATAATCAGGGTAAAATAATTTACGATAGGGCAATGTTTGCCTGACTGTTTAAAATTTGCTATTTTAAAGCCTTTAAAAGCCCGATATATATAATGAAAAGATTACTGGCACTAAGCCTTGTAGCAAGCAGCGCCTTTGGCGTACAGGCGCAGCAAAAAACATTAATGGGTTTTACGCCCGCAAACTCGGCTAAGCAATTGCAAACGGAGCAACAGTTTGACCAATCTATCAATCCTGCGCGCATTGGCGAAACGCTGAAAGAACTGGCCGCTGTGCCGCATCACATTGGTTCGGCGGGTGGTAAAGCGGTTGCCGATAAAATACTGGCCAGGCTAAAATCCTATGGCTTTGACGCTAAATTGCAGCCTTATAAAGTGTTGTTCCCAACGCCTAAAACGCGCCTGCTGGAAATGACAGGCCCAACAAAATACACCGCCATCCTTAAAGAGAAAGCTGTACCCGGAGACGAATACTCTGGCCAGGCCGGGCAACTACCCACTTACAATGCCTGGAGCGCAGACGGCGACGTAACCGGGCAACTGGTTTTTGTAAACTATGGCCTGCCCGAAGATTATGAAACACTGGCCGATATGGGAATTGATGTTAAGGGAAAGATCGTAATAGCCAAGTACGGTAAATCGTGGCGGGGGATAAAACCTAAGGTAGCGTATGAGCATGGCGCCATAGGTTGTATTATTTACTCTGACCCTAAAGATGATGGCTACGTTGCCGGCGATGTATACCCGAAAGGCGCTTACAAGAACGAAACTGGCGTACAGCGCGGCTCTGTAATGGACATGGTGCTTTATCCCGGCGACCCGCTAACCCCGGGAGTTGGTTCGACAGAGAAAGCCGTACGACTTGACCGTAAAGATGCTACCACGATTCTAAAGATACCTGTGTTGCCTATAAGCTATCAGGATGCGAAACCATTATTAGAAGCGCTTGAAGGCCCTGTAGCCCCGGCCGAATGGCGCGGTGGCCTGCCCATTACCTACCACATTGGCCCTGGTACTGCCACTGTGCATTTAAAGTTAGAATTTAACTGGGATCTGGTGACAGCTTACAACGTTATAGGGGTGTTGAAAGGATCAACCTACCCGGATCAATGGGTGCTACGGGGTAATCACCATGATGGCTGGGTTAATGGTGCCGATGATCCGCTGAGTGGGCAAACCGCTTTACTTGACGAGGCAAAAGCCATTGGCGACCTGCTTAAAACCGGTTGGAAACCTAAGCGCACCATAGTGTATTGTGCCTGGGATGGTGAAGAACCGGGCTTGTTAGGTTCAACCGAATACGCCGAGGATCACGAAAAAGAACTGCAGCAAAAAGGGGTGGTTTACATTAACACTGATGATAGCTCAAGAGGGTTTTTAAGCGCCGGCGGATCGCACGCGTTAGAGAATTTTATGGGCGAGATTGCAGAGAGTGTAATAGATCCTGAAACGAATGTTACGGTTGCTGAACGTAAGAAGGCTAACGATTTAGTGAACGCGTCATCAGTAAAAGCTAAGAAAGAGGTAATGGATCGTAAGCTTGATAAGCTATCGGCGTTAGGTTCCGGGTCAGATTTTTCGTCGTTTTTACAGCACTTAGGTGTGCCGGCCTTAAACTTAGGCTATGGCGGCGAAGCGGGCGGCGGCGATTATCACTCTATTAATGACTCGTACGCGCATTATGTGCGTTTCAAAGATCCGGGGTTTATTTACGGCGCGTTACTGGCCAAAACTACCGGCCATATTGTGCTGCGCATGGCTAATGCTGACGTTCTGCCATTTGATTTCCGCAGCCTGTACACTACGCTTAACGGCTACAGTAAAGAGCTGATAGACCTAACCAGCAACCTGCGCGAAACCACCGCCATGCAAAACCAGCTGGTAAAAAGCAACGCTTTTAAACTGGCTGCCGATCCAACCAAAAAACTGGCTACACCAACCGCCAAGCCGGAAGTACCGGCTATAGATTTTACTGCCTTAACAAACGCGCTCGACGCGCTTAAAGTAAGCGCCGACAATTTAGCCATCAAGCTAAGTACAGCCACAGAATCAAAGATTGACAAGAAAGCATTAAACGAGATTATCTATAAAGCTGAGCAACAATTATTATCGTCAATTGGCTTACCACGCCGCCCGTGGTACAAACACAGCATTTACGCTCCGGGGTTTTATACAGGTTACGGCGTTAAAACCATGCCCGGCATCCGGGAAGCGATAGAAGAGAGGAACTGGACGGAAGCGAACGAGCAAATTAAAGCAGTGTCTGCTACTGTAAATGCGCTGGCGGCGTATTTGAGCCAAGCAGCCAAGTAGTTATAGATCTTGTCATTGTGAGTATAGCGAAGAATTTTCTACGATCTACCTACAAGATTCTTCGCTTTGCTCAGAATGACAACGTGTTATTTGTGTGATGTTATAAACCTCTTGCATCCATCCTCAATCAACTTAAACACAGGCTCAAATTGATGGTCGTCATGATATGGGTCGGGTACTATCTGGTCAACCAATAGTAGCGTTACTTTTTTACGTCGGCGTCATTACGGGCCATGGCCAGTACATTGCTCAGGTTGCTTTTATCCATCACCAGGATATGATCAAAGTCGTCAAAATCTGATGGGCGAAACAGTCGGCAGATTTGCTTACTGATGTCGATACCGTAGTTATGCGCTACTTTAACGGAGCGACGGTCGGGGCCCTGACCAATATGCCAATCGCCGGTACCTGCCGAGTCGATCTGCCAGTCCAAACCCTCTTTATCAGCCAGGTGCTGCGTTACCCCCTCGGCCAATGGCGAGCGACAAATGTTGCCAAGGCAAACCATTAGTATTTTCATGTGGATGTGAAGATGTGCTACAGGCAGATATGCAAATGATTTGATGAGCTAGATAATCTGCATCCCCCCTCGCATCTGCATATCTGCACATTTAAAATTTATCCAAAAATTTGATTTAACAGTCCGGCTAATCTAATACCGCCTTTTAGCAATTGCTGATTAAGGGTTTCCAGATAGATAAAGTTGTAGCGGTAGCTCAACGTTTCGCCTTGTTTAACTCCTTTGTAAAGCTGATCAGCAAGCTGGCTCGACTCAAACACCCATTTGCTAATGGGCGTTGACTGCAGTGTTTTGATCTGCGCTGGTGTTACATGATCAATAGCCGAAACATATTCCGTGTAGCTAAGCTCTTGAAAATTAACCAGCTCTGTATCCCAAATAGAATGCAAGTTGGTAGGTTTGCTAAACCAATTTACCTTGATGCCGTTACCCCCTTGGTCGCTCTCGTGCCCGGTATGCAACGGCTGGTGAATGTCTTCTACAATATGAATGATCATTCGCAGGTAAAGCAGCCTGGTTTGCTTGCCGGTGGTTTTCTTTTTAAGCTCATCAATCATAAACTGGAGCTTGTTGTAAGCGTTAGGATTGGTGTCATGCTCCAATATCTCCAGCATTTCGGGGTAGCTTAACGGCCGTTCAAAATCTACAAAATGCCAGTTATACAAGTACTTATAAGTTGAATCCGACTTTATAAAATCAGCCCAGTTACTGGCCATAGCTATTGATTCGTTGCCTAAAATGGCTTTAATGGCTGTGCGTGCTTTAAGTGTCAGGTGGTCTTCGGCTATCTGGCCGCTAATTCGATGTCCATTAGTGCCCCAGGCCATAGCTTGTACCGGGATGTATGACAAGGCTATCGCGATAGCGACTTTTTTCAGTATGTTCAATTTCATGTTAAATGGGTTTTGGGACACAGATGGTACGTTTAATTAGATGTAAATTAACAGGTATTACGTTTGATGTACTTGAAAATTGCACAGTTGAATCGGCTTGCTTGCTTATTTTGAAACTGCCGTCGTAAGGGCCAGAGCGAAAACAGCCTGCCTGCTTTTTCAATGTAAAGTCTGCATTGCAAAAGTTGCCGCGTATACGCAGGGTATCATTAGTTTGATGATAAGTGCCGCGTACATATTCTTTCCAGGCCCCCTTGTTCATACAGCTATCCATCCCAGAGTTTACCTTGGCATACGAATCAATTTCAATATACACAGAATCGCACGTAAAGTTAAACCGGTGGAGCGAATAATTGAGCAATTGCTTCTGCATGGGCACATCGTCTTGCTTCCACTCGCCTTGCAGATAGGCTTCGCCGTTGCCTTGCATGTTCGGGTTAAGCGAGCATGCCGATAAAATCAAGGTAAAAGCAGAAAGGAGAACGGCAAAAGCTTTTTGCATTATTGGGTATTAAGGTCATTCTGGATATAGCGAAGAATCTGTGATAGTTGAAGATTCTTTGCTATATCCAGAATGACCAACTCTTATTTTAATGAACCAATCATATCTTCAGGTCTTACCCATTCGTCAAACTGCTCGTTAGTAAGGTAGCCCAGGCTAATCGCAGCTTCGCGTAATGACGAGCCATTGCTTAGCGCTGTTTTGGCAATCTTGGCCGCTTTCTCATAACCTATGTGCGGGTTAAGTGCGGTTACCAGCATTAATGAATTTTCAAGGTGTTTCTTAATGCCTTCGTAATTCGGCTCAATGCCTGCAGCGCAGTTGTTGGTGAACGATACGCAGGCATCGCCAATTAAACGTGCCGATTGCAGGAAATTAGCGGCCATAACCGGCTTAAACACGTTAAGCTCGTAGTGACCGTTTGAACCAGCGATAGATATGGTAACATCATTACCCATAACCTGGGCCGCTACCATGGTAAGCGCCTCATTTTGGGTAGGGTTAACTTTGCCTGGCATAATAGATGATCCGGGTTCGTTATCGGGTATATGGATCTCGCCGATACCAGACCGCGGGCCTGATGCCAGCATGCGGATATCGTTACCAATTTTCATTAATGACACGGCAATTTGTTTTAAAGCGCCATGGCTCTCTACAATAGCATCGTGTGCTGCCAGGGCCTCAAATTTATTCTCGGCCGTAATAAATGGCAAGCCGGTAAACTCGGCGATATACTGAGCAACCTTAACATCATAACCTTGTGGGGTATTAATGCCGGTACCAACCGCGGTACCACCTAAAGCCAGTTCAGACAGATGGTCTAAAGTATTACGTAAAGCTTTTAGGCCATGGTTTAGTTGGGATACATAGCCAGAAAATTCTTGACCCAAAGTTAATGGCGTAGCATCCATAAGGTGGGTACGACCAATTTTTACAACGCTTTTAAAAGCTTCGCTTTTTGCCTGTAAGGCATCGCGTAATTTCTCAATACCCGGTATGGTAACGTCAATTAACATTTTATAAGCGGCAATGTGCATTGCCGTAGGATAGGTATCGTTTGATGATTGCGATTTGTTGACGTCATCATTTGGGTGGATAAAGGTTTTACCCTCGCCTAATAAGTTGCCGGCTAATACGTGTGCACGGTTAGCTACAACCTCGTTAACGTTCATATTTGATTGTGTGCCCGAGCCGGTTTGCCAAATCACCAATGGAAATTCAGCAGCTAACTTGCCTGCTAAAATCTCCTCGCAAACGGCGGCTATCTGGTCGCGTTTGTCAGCTGGTAAAACGCCCAGATCGGTATTGGTAAAAGCGGCAGCTTTTTTAAGATAGGCAAAGGCTTCAATAATCTCTTTTGGCATTGAAGCTTCAGGGCCAATTTTAAAATTGTTACGCGATCTTTCGGTTTGCGCGCCCCAATATTTGTCGGCCGGTACTTGTACCGCGCCCATAGTATCATGTTCGGTTCTGAAACTCATTACAGTAGCTATATTTTTACAGCCGCAAAGGTAGGGGTAAATCAGCGGGGATCTTAAATAATATTAAAAAAGTCGAGTTAATCCAAATTAGCATCTTGGATTATTTAATGAAGTCGTATCTTTCTAATATGAACGAGAAAGTATCTAGCGTCGATAAAGGAACAAAATTCGAAAAGTCAGTTGAAAAAGTTCTTAACTGGATGTATTCTCAATACGACAGTGTTTCTATAAAACACAATGTTTTAATTAATGGCCCAGATACAAATAGACAAATTGATGTCCTTATTACTGTGACTATACGTGATTTAGTGTTCAACGTTGCAGTGGAATGTAAGGATTACAAAGGTAGACTGCCAGTTGGCATACTAGATGCCTTTGTATCAAAACTCGAAGACGTTAGCGCAAGTAAAGGTATTATAATTGCTAGTAATGGATTTAGTTCATCGAGCATAGCTAAAGCTAGAAGAAAGGGTATTACTCTGTATTCTTTGACGGATAAAATTGAGTTCAATGACGCCGCATTGGACGTCACCATAGTTATAGAAGAAGTTATACCATTTGAAACAGAACTTAAAATTTCCGTAATGCGCGATGCAGCTCAAAATATGAAGGGTGAAACTTTAATAACAGATCCCTTAATAGTAAACGGATATGACGTTCACGAAACTCTTAAAGAAGCTTGGAAAGCTCAAACGTTGGAATATAAATTACATACAGATTTTCAAGAAATTCAAATACCTAAAATCGATCCACCCTATAGAGTCAACTATTTTATAAACACAAAAAATGATATGATCGACACGGTCGAAATCTCAGATTTTAACCCGAGATTAAAATTGAAAATCAATTACTACACTATTCCTTTAAAGGAATTAGTTGATTTAAAAGTACTTGAACATATAGAAGGTAAAAAATATGAAATGTTTATAGATATTGACACGATAACAAATTCACTGCCTAATGCAAAGCCTGTTAATAAAAGATTCGTTGAGGAGTTTGGAGGATCAAAATTTATCATCAACGTTAGAGGGCCTTTCAATATAACATCTATTGGAGGCGAATATACCGGAAGGGATTTTTTCGACAGTTAATACTTTATATCCCCGAAACCAACATAAATTGTATTTTTGAAAATATCGTAAAATCACAAACGACCTGTGAAGTCAACACATCGATGCAATCAAAAACAACAATGAAGAAGCTTTTCCTTTTAGATGGTATGGCCCTGATTTACCGGGCGCATTTTGCTTTAAGTAAAACCCCGCGATTTACTTCGGGCGGGTTAAATACATCGGCAGTAATGGGTTTTACCAATACCTTGCTTGATGTATTAAAAAAGGAAAAGCCTAGCCACATGGCGGTAGTATTTGATACCGACGCGCCAACCGAACGCCACACCGATTTTGCTGCCTACAAAGCACACCGCGAAAAAATGCCGGAGGATTTGTCTTCAGCTCTTCCATATGTAATTAAGCTGATACTGGGTTTTAACATCCCGGTTATTATGGCTGATGGTTTTGAAGCCGATGACATCATAGGCACCCTGGCAAAAAAGGCCGAGCAGAAAGGCTATAAGGTTTACTGTATGACACCTGACAAGGATTTTGCGCAGCTGGTGTCAGAGAACATCTTCGTTTATAAACCTGCCCGCATGGGTAACGATATGGAGATTTTGGGCGTACCCGAAGTTTTAAAGAAATGGGAGATTGAGCGCCCCGAGCAGGTAATAGATATTTTAGGTTTATGGGGCGATGCGGTAGACGGTATCCCGGGTATACCGGGCATCGGCGAAAAAACGGCCAAACTCCTGATCAAACAATACGGATCTGTAGAAGAGATTATAAACCATAGCCACGAATTAAAAGGCAAGCTTAAAGAAAACGTGGAGGCCTTTGCTGAGCAGGGCTTGCTGTCGAAAAAGCTGGCAACTATTAACCTGAACTCGCCGGTTGAGTTGGATGAGGCCGGACTTGAAATGTGCGACCCAAGCAAAGAGTTGCTGGAGCCATTGTTTGCCGAGCTGGAGTTTAGAACTTTGGGCCGTCGTGTTTTTGGTGATGATTTTAGTATCACAGAATACAAGGCGACATCTGCTGGAACGCAGATTGATTTGTTTGGCTCCGCTAACGCAGAGGGACGTACTACGATGACGGTTGACGTGCAGGATATTGGTTCGTCGCCAGATATGGTTATCGCCTCAAAAAACATAAACAACGTTGAGCATACCTATCACCTGGCAGATACGCAGGAGAAGCGGGCTGAACTCATCGCCCTGCTAAAACAACAAAAAAGCTTTTGCTTTGATACCGAGACTACCGGTACTGATGCAAACAATTGCGAACTGGTGGGTTTGTCATTTGCTGTAAAAGCCTTTGAGGGCTGGTACGTACCGGTTCCTGTAGATCAGGCAGAAGTTAAAGCCATTGTAACCGAATTTAAGGAGATAATGGAAGACCCTGCCATTGGCAAGATAGGTCAGAACCTTAAGTTTGATATCCTGATGCTGAAATGGTACGGCGTACAATTGTGCGGCGACTTGTTTGATACTATGATGGCGCATTACATTATAGACCCCGATACCCGCCATGGCATGGATGTGCTGAGCGAAAATTACCTGGGCTACAAACCGGTATCTATTACCGAACTTATAGGCCCTAAAGGTAAAAACCAGGGCAGCATGCGCGATGTGGAGATGGAGAAGATAAAGGAATATGCCGCCGAAGATGCCGATATCACCCTGCAACTAAAAGAAGTTTTTGAACCTAAGATAAAGTCAGTTGGGGCAGATGATCTGCTGCATAAAATAGAGAATCCGTTGATCTATGTCTTGGCCGATATTGAGCACGAAGGTGTTAAAATTGACCATAATACCCTTAAAGAGTTTTCGAAAGAATTAGAGATTGACATAGCTAAACTGGAAAAGACAGTTTATGAAAAGGCCGGTGTAAGGTTCAATATCGCGTCGCCAAAACAACTTGGCGAGGTGCTGTTTGAAAAGCTGATGCTTGACCCTAAAGCAAAAAAAACCAAAACCGGCCAATATCAAACAGGCGAGGATGTGCTGCTGGGCCTTGCCAACAAAAGCGACATAGTGCGCGAAATTTTAGATTATCGCCAGCTGCAAAAGCTAAAATCAACCTATGTTGATGCACTGCCGACTATGGTGAACCAAAAAACCGGCCGCGTGCATACCAGCTATAACCAGGCGGTAGCGGCTACGGGCCGTTTGAGTTCTACCAACCCTAACTTGCAAAATATCCCTATTCGAACCGAGCGCGGGCGAGAGGTGCGCAAGGCTTTCATCCCTAGGGATGATAACCACGTTATTGTGTCTGCGGATTATTCGCAGATAGAGCTGCGCATTATTGCCGAGATCAGTAAAGACGCTAATATGATGGCTGCCTTTGTTAATGGCATTGATATCCACACCGCTACAGCGGCCAACGTTTACGGTGTAGCGGTTGCTGATGTAGATAGCAGCCAGCGCCGTAATGCCAAGGCGGTTAACTTTGGTATTATTTACGGGCAGTCGGCCTTTGGTTTGTCGCAAAACCTGGGGATCCCGCGTAAAGAAGCTGCCGAGATCATTGAACAGTATTTTGCGCAGTTTCCGGGTATTAAGCAATACATGGCCGATACTATGAACTTTGCCCGCGAAAACGGGTACGTAACCACGTTAATGGGCCGCCGCCGTTACCTGCGCGATATTAACTCGGCCAACCAAACCGTGCGTGGTTTTGCCGAGCGAAATGCCATTAACGCACCAATACAAGGCAGCGCTGCAGATATGATCAAAATAGCTATGATCAACATCCACCGTGAGCTCAAAAGTCAAAAACTGGATAGCCGGATGACTATGCAGGTGCATGATGAGTTGGTATTTGATGTGCCTAAGCACGAGATAGAAATAGTGAAACCCATTATAATGGATAACATGCGGAATGCTATAAAAACCACTGTGCCTATTATAGTCGAAATTGGTACCGGAGCAAATTGGTTAGAGGCGCATTAATAAATCCAACCCTTTTGTATGACAAAAAAATAGTGGCGGGACCCTAAACCCGCCACTACCTTACAAACTAATAAACAATTACACAATTATAACTACTGTTACGAAGCGTGTTAGGTAGTGGTTGCCTGCAGTTAGATATTATCGAGAAGCTGTTTTGTTTCACGAGTGTGTGAGACGAGTGAAGCAAAGGACACAAGATATTCAATCAATTAATTAATTATAAGTCAGTTGTAAAAATACTATGAAACTGACTCGTCCTGAAAAATGACGGCAATTCGTAAAGTTAAGTAATTATTCATAGCGGAACGTCTTTTGGTGATTTTGTAACCGATGTCGTTAACTTTGAATACATCATAGCATACAGAGGCATTGGGATATAGAGGGCTTTTTTCGCCTCATCAAACCGAAACCCGATAAATATCTGTTTATAAAATATTTAGATAAACAAAACCAACCTCCTTAATTGAGGCCTTTTTTATTTAACAGCCATTTGTATATTTGCACCATGGAAGTACAAAGTTTACCAGTTAATTATTTGCCTATCATTTTCCAGATGATTGTGGCTTTAGGTTTTGCAGTAGGTACCATGTTTGCAACGCATAAATTGGGGCCTAAACGGGCAACTAAAGACAAGCTTACGCCATTTGAATCAGGTATCGAGGTTATTGGTAACGCACGTACACCTATCTCCATCAAATACTTCCTTGTAGCTATACTCTTTGTGTTGTTTGATGTCGAGGTTATATTTATGTACCCCTGGGCAGTAAACTTCCGTGATTTGGGTCTTACCGGCTTGATAGAGATGTTTATCTTTATGGCTACCCTTTTGGCCGGCTTTATCTACATTATTAAAAAAGGCGCCCTAAACTGGGATTAAAAATTCAGTCTGCCTTATCTCTCTGGTAAGGCTTTGACTATTTGTAGTTATATTCAAATGTCCACTTGGCTATACATCTTGGCCGCATTTGTTATTGCGTCGAATGATTAATGTTTCATTGTTTAGAATTGTTCTAAATATATCTCCTCCCTGTAAACGGTACTAAATACAAGGTTTTTTATCATAAATTTGCGCTTTCCATTCACGTTTTGGAAGAGTATTTGTATTAATAGATTTCATGAGTGATATTCAAATAGTTGGGGCTCCTGCCGGTGTTGAGGGATCAGGATTTTTTGCTACTTCGCTTGATAAGGCGGTAGGTTTAGCCCGTGCAAATTCGTTATGGCCATTACCATTTGCAACATCATGCTGCGGTATTGAGTTTATGGCTACTATGGCATCGCATTATGACCTTTCGCGTTTTGGTGCAGAGCGTTTGAGCTTCTCACCCCGTCAGGCCGATCTTTTAATGGTAATGGGTACCATCTCCAAAAAAATGGGCCCGGTGTTGCGCCAGGTTTACCTGCAAATGGCCGAGCCCCGTTGGGTTATCGCTGTAGGTGCCTGTGCATCAAGCGGTGGTATATTTGATACTTATTCCGTACTGCAAGGTATTGACGAGATCATACCGGTAGACGTTTACGTACCTGGTTGCCCTCCGCGTCCTGAAGCTATCATTGACGGCTTTATGCACATCCAGGAGCTTGTTAAAACAGAATCGACCCGCAGACGCGAGACGCCTGAATATCAAAAACTATTAGCTTCATACGGTATACAGTAATGGGTAAAATAACTAACGAAGAGCTTTTAGCCGCTATTAATACGAAGTTTGAAGAGCAAATAACCGTTTTTGGCGATCCGTATGGTTTATTAACTATCGAAACCAATACGGAAAGTATCATATCGCTTTTAACTTTCCTTAAAACTGATGCTACGCTTCAGTTTATATACTTAACAGACATTACAGCTATACACTATCCTGAGCAGGAGAAAGCTATTGGTGTAATTTACCACGTACACAGCCTCGTAAATAATATACGTATCCGCGTTAAAGTATTTATTGATGCGGTTAACTGCCACATACCGACGGCTACCCCACTGTGGAATGGCGCCAACTGGATGGAACGCGAAACTTATGACCTTTTTGGGGTGATATTTGACGGCCACCCTGATTTGCGCAGAATATTAAATGTTGACGACATGACCGCCTTCCCAATGAGAAAAGAGTTCCCGCTGGAAGACCCGAACCGTGTTGATAAAAAAGATTATTTTTTCGGAAGATAAGAGATGATGAATAACCATCCTGTATTTACAGACAACGATCCACAAAGCGAACTGTCGACCCTAAATTTGGGGCCAACGCACCCGGCTACCCATGGTGTGTTTCAGAACGTGTTGCAATTAGATGGCGAACGAATTGTTAGTGGCGTATCTACCATTGGCTACATTCACCGCGCTTTCGAGAAAATTGCCGAGCACAGACCATTTTACCAGATAACCCCATTAACAGACCGCCTGAACTACTGCTCGTCGCCTATAAATAACATGGGCTGGCACATGACGGTTGAAAAGATGCTGGGCCTTACTATGCCAAAGCGAGTTGACTACCTGCGTGTAATTGTAATGGAGCTTGCCCGTATTGCCGATCACATTGTATGTAACGGTGTATTGGGAGTTGATACCGGCGCGTTTACCGGTTTCTTATACATGATGGAGTATCGCGAGGCGATATATGAAATTTACGAAGAGGTTTGCGGATCGCGCTTAACTACAAACATTGGCCGCATAGGCGGATTTGAGCGTAACTTTAATGCCAAGTCGTTTGCCAAACTGCGTAAGTTTTTGGTTGATTTCCCTAAGACATTAAAAGAATTTGAAACCCTATTTGACCGAAACCGCATATTTGTTGACCGTACCAAAGGTGTGGCCGCAGTTACTGCCGAAGATGCGTTAAACTATAGCTGGAGCGGCCCATTATTACGTGCTGCCGGTGTAGATTATGATGTTAGGGCCATGAATCCTTATTCGTCATACGAAGATTTTGATTTTGAAGTGCCAGTTGGCGAAAACGGCGATGTATATTCACGTTACCTTGTACGTAACGAGGAAATGAAACAAAGCATGCGCATTATTGAGCAGGCTTTAACCAAGTTAGAAAAAGAGCCAAACGATATTTTCCATGCGGACGTGCCGGAGTTTTACTTGCCTCCAAAAGAAGAAGTTTACAACAACATGGAAGCCCTGATCTATCACTTTAAAATTGTGATGGGCGAGATACCAACCCCTAATACTGAAATATACCACGCGGTTGAGGGTGCCAATGGCGAGTTAGGTTTCTATTTAGTAAACGATGGCGGACGCTCGCCTTACCGTTTGCACTTTCGTAGACCAAGCTTTATTAATTACCAGATGTACGCGCCTATGAGTGCAGGCATGTTACTATCTGACGCGATCATAAACATGAGTAGTTTAAACGTTATAGCCGGAGAATTAGATGCTTAGAGTTGAAGATACCGAATATGTGCCGGTAGAATTTTCGGCAGAGCTGACAGCTAAATTCGCTGATATTGTAAGCCGCTATCCCGAAGGAAAACAAAAATCGGCTCTGTTGCCCATACTTCACCTTGTGCAAGCCGAGTTTGGCTGGACAAGCCCTGCAGCAATGGACAAGGTTGCCGAGTTTTTAAGTATACAGCCCATTGAGGTTTATGAGGTTGCCTCGTTTTACACCATGTACTTTTTACGCCCGCAAGGTAAGTACGTGTTAGAGGTTTGCCGCACAGGCCCTTGTTGCCTGGTGGGGGCCGAAAAAATCATGGATCACATAGAGCAGCAACTAGGTGTTAAAGAAGGCGAAGTTACCGCTGATGGCTTGTTTAGCTGGCGGGGTGTTGAGTGCTTAGCCGCTTGCGGTTTTGCACCCGTGTTACAGATTGGCCCCGAATATACTTTTTACGAAAAGTTAACCTCCGAGTCGGTTGATCAGTTGATTACAGACTTAAAGGTTAAAGGATAATTTAACCAAAGTGAGCAATGCGAATTTGGTGATCGGTGATTCATTATTTGCATTGGGTTTAATATTGGTTTTAGTAACCGGCACAGTAAAAGATTATAGCATTATAGTAGTACCGCTGCTAATAATTGCCTTTGCAAGCTGTGTGGTTAGACACATTAATAACTATAATAAAACCGGAAGATATTTTTAGATAAATGAGCAGAACGTCGATGATTTTAAGGGATGTATTATATACGGCAATGGCAGTAATGCTGATTATGCCGGGAAGCCCACTTGAAATGTCCATCAGCATACGGCTGATTATAGCGGTATTAATTATCGCTACCCGCGTTTGGCAGCACATTAACTATTATAAAGCAACCGGCAAAATATATTAAGATGGCTTCTGAAAAAGATAAAGATTACCACATGTTACGTCACCCTGAGAAATACTCGGAGTTGGGTAGTAATCGTGATACTTACGGTAATCTTACTAAAGGAGGAGCCGAAGCTTATAGAAGATACAAGGTGATTTGGAGCAAATACGGAAACAAGTCAATGGTTTGTGACAAACGCAGACGTAATTCGACACGTAAAAGCAATCAAAAAGACAAACAGATTTTACACCAAATGGAAAGAGCTCAGTTTAAAAGCAATTTAAGAAATCATTTGGCTAATGAGGATCAGCCGATTTTAACACCGGCAGGATCAGGAAATATTATTTTCGTTAAATAGGACATGGGACGCAAATTATTACTTGAACATATTAACGTACCCGGCATCAATACATTTGATGTGTATCGTCAAAAAGGCGGTTACAGATCTGTAGAGAAGGCTTTAAAACAAATGACACCTGATGAAGTGGTGGAAGAAGTTAAGAAGTCTGGCTTGCGGGGTCGTGGTGGTGCGGGTTTCCCTACCGGGATGAAGTGGGGCTTTCTGGCTAAACCGGAAGGTGTAGAACGTTACCTGGTATGTAATGCTGACGAATCTGAACCCGGAACTTTTAAAGACCGTTATCTGATGACCTACATCCCTCATGCTTTAATTGAAGGTATGATAGTGGGTAGTTTTGCATTAGGTGCTAAAACATCATACATATACGTACGTGGCGAAATGATGCCGCAGATCCGTATCCTTGAAAAAGCCATTGCCGAAGCCAAAGCGGCAGGTTTTCTTGGAAAAAACATATTAGGTACAGGTTATGATCTTGAGTTGTATGTACAACCGGGCGGTGGTGCCTACATCTGCGGCGAAGAAACCGCTTTATTAGAATCACTGGAGGGTAAACGTGGTAACCCGCGGATTAAACCACCTTTCCCTGCTATTGCCGGTTTGTATGGTTGCCCTACTGTGGTTAACAACGTCGAGTCTATTGCAGCGGTAGTGCCTATCATCAATGATGGTGGCGAAGAGTATGCTAAACTAGGTATTGGCCGTAGTACCGGTACAAAATTGATCTCGGCAGGTGGTAACCTGGTGAAACCAGGTGTTTACGAAATCGATCTTGGCTTACCTGTTGAAGAGTTTTTATATAGCGATGAATATTGTGGTGGTATCGCTGGTGGCAAACGTTTAAAGGCGGTTGTTGCAGGTGGTTCATCAGTACCAATTTTACCGGCCAATTTGTTTTTGAAAACAGCGACCGGCGAAGGCAGATTGATGAGCTATGAGTCGTTAGCCGAGGGTGGATTTGTTAGCGGTACCATGATGGGGTCGGGCGGTTTTATCGCTTTTGACGAAGATCAATGTATAGTTAGAAACACCTGGAACTTTGCCCGTTTTTATCACCACGAAAGCTGCGGACAATGCTCGCCTTGCCGCGAGGGTACCGGGTGGATGGAAAAAGTGTTACACCGTTTAGAGAACGGCCACGGCAGCATGAGCGATATGGACTTGTTGGTTGACGTATCTAAAAAAATTGAAGGTAACACCATTTGCCCGCTGGGCGACGCAGCAGCCTGGCCGGTGGCGAGTGCTATCCGTCACTTCCGCGACGAGTTTGAATGGCATGTATCGCATCCTGGTGAAGCGACAACAAGGAATTATGGATTGGCACATTATGCCGACCCACTTCCGGTACCTGAGCCAAAACCGGAAGCGACGGTATAAAAAAGAATATTGTCATTGCCAGGAACGAAGCAATCGCACGCTGCAAAGTTTGCGATTGCCACGCTACGCTCGCAATGACATACATTGATTAAATTTGACTAATATTAAGTGTCAATGAAAGTTACAATAGACGGAATATCAGTAGAAGTACCAGACGGAACATCCATCCTTAACGCCGCAAGGGTTATAGGTGGCGATATCGTTCCGCCTGCTATGTGCTACTATTCTAAATTGGCTGGTAGTGGCGGTAAATGCCGTACTTGTTTGGTAAAGGTTACGCAAGGTTCTGAAAAAGATCCCCGTCCTATGCCTAAGCTAGTAGCATCTTGCCGTACCAATGTTATGGACGGTATGGTGGTGCAAAATATTACTTCGCCAGAAGTTATTGAAGCACGCAAAGGTGTGGTAGAGATGTTATTGATCAATCACCCGCTGGATTGCCCGGTGTGTGATCAGGCCGGCGAGTGCCATTTGCAGGATCTTGGTTTTGAGCACGGCGCTGTTAAAACCCGTTACGAGTTTGATCGTCGTACATTTAACAAAATAGACATTGGCGACAAGATCCAGCTGCACATGACGCGTTGTATCCTATGCTACCGTTGCGTATATGTTGCCGATCAGATCACTGATAACCGTATTCATGGCATATTAAACCGTGGCGATCACTCTGAAATATCCACCTACATACGAAAAGCAGTTGATAATGATTTTTCAGGAAACGTTATTGACGTTTGCCCGGTAGGTGCGTTAACAGATAAAACTTTCCGCTTTAAGCAACGTGTTTGGTTTACCAAACCTGTGGAAGCACACCGCGATTGCGAAAACGAAAAATGTAAAGGTCATGTAACGCTTTGGTATAAAGGCGAAGACGTTATCCGCGTTACTGCCCGTAAAGACGTTTATGGCGAGGTAGAAGATTTTATTTGCAACAGCTGCCGATTTGATAAAAAGAAAACGTCTGACTGGGTAATTGAAGGTCCGCGTAAGGTATCGCACCAATCAGTTATCAGCGCAAATCATTACGATAGCTTAAAACCACTACCAGTTGTTAAAACAAACCCGGTATTACAAGAAGCTAATAAAACACAATTTGAACGCGAAACACGCTTATAATGGAGTTAGCAGACATCATAATTAAATTTACATTGGTGGTTATCATCTTCGCGATAAGCTTAGTGGTAGCCATGTATTCTACCTACGCAGAGCGTAAGCTGGCAGCATTTTTCCAGGACCGTGTTGGCCCTGATCGTGCAGGCCCATGGGGTATTTTACAACCCCTTGCCGATGGTGGCAAAATGTTCTTGAAAGAAGAGATCATCCCAACCAATGCTAATGCCTTTTTGTTTATTGTAGGCCCTGCATTGGCTATCATGACGGCCTGTATTGCTTCAGCAGTTATCCCCTGGGGACAAAAATTGGTTATAGGTTCTTATGTAGTTGATCTGCAAGTTGCCGATATCAACGTAGGGATCCTATATATCTTTGGTGTAGTGTCATTAGGCGTCTACGGTATTATGATAGGTGGCTGGGCATCAAATAATAAATATTCGTTGTTAGGCGCTATCCGTGCTGCATCACAAAATATCAGCTACGAAATATCAATGGGCTTGTCTATTATCGCTTTATTGCTGGTGACAGGTACTTTAAGCTTACGCGAGATTGCCGAGCAGCAACATGGCTGGCATTGGAACGTGCTGTATCAGCCAGTAGGTTTCCTGCTGTTCCTGATCTGTGCTTTTGCAGAGACTAACCGTTCACCATTTGACTTACCTGAGTGCGAAACTGAATTGGTTGGAGGTTATCATACCGAATATTCGTCAATGAAGCTGGGTTTTTACCTGTTTGCAGAATATATTAACATGTTCATATCATCGGCGGTAATGGTTACTCTTTACTGGGGTGGTTATAATTACCCGGGTATGGATTGGGTTGCTGCGCACACGGGACCTACTATTGCGCCATTAATTGGTGTGGTTGTGATGTTTACCAAGGTATTCATGTTTATATTTTTCTTCATGTGGATCCGCTGGACAATCCCGCGTTTCCGTTACGATCAGTTAATGGATCTTGGCTGGAAAACGTTGATTCCGCTGGCCATTGCCAACATTGTAATTACCGGTATAGTTATTACTTTAATAAACAGATAAGATGCAACCGCTAAGTAATAAAAGGAAATTGATAGAGACCAAGCCGCTTAATTTATTAGAGCGTGCTTACCTGCCTGCAATAATAAAAGGCCTGTCAATTACAATGAAACACTTTCTTAAAGTTGTTTTTGCTAAAGGTGAAGTAACGGTACGTTACCCGGAGCAAAAGCGTGAGTTTTCTGAAAACTTTCGTGGTATGCACTCGCTAAAGCGAGATGAGAACGGTAAGGAACGTTGTACCGCTTGCGGCCTGTGTGCTTTATCATGCCCTGCAGAAGCGATTACCATGATTGCCGGCGAGCGTCAAAAGGGCGAAGAGCATCTATATCGCGAAGAGAAATATGCCGCAGTTTATGAAATAAACATGCTACGTTGCATTTTCTGCGGATTGTGCGAGGAGGCTTGCCCTAAAGAAGCTATTTATTTAGATGGCGACATTGTACCGTCTGACTATTTAAGAAAAGATTTTATATACGGCAAAGACAAATTAGTTGAGGCCCCGTTAAATAAATAAGTTTTATACCTTTGCCCATCCTTTTTAGGGGGCAAAATGTTTGCAATTTTAAACCATGAATATATTTTACTTCATCGCGTTTTTGTCCGTTTTCTTCGCCATTTTGGTAATAACCGCCAAAAATCCGGTGCATAGTATCCTTTACCTGGTACTAACGTTTTTTACGTTCACCATTCACTACATTTTACTGAACGCGCAGTTTTTAGCCGTCGTTAATTTCATTGTATATATGGGTGCCATCCTGGTGCTGTTCCTGTATACGCTGATGTTAATGAACCTTAACAAGGATGCGGAGCCTGTAAAATCAAGTCTGGTCAAGATAGCTGCTGTTATAGGCGGTGGTTGCTTTTTGGTAACGATCATTGCTTCTGTACGCGCCCTGGATCCATCTGCCACGGTAGTATTGAAAGACCCTAACCTGGGCCTGGTGAAAAATTTAGGAAAGACCTTGTTTAATGAATATCTGCTGCCTTTTGAAATATCATCTGTCTTGCTCTTGTCGGCAATGGTTGGTGCGGTTTTATTGGCTACTAAAGATCCTAAAGTAACAGTATAATGGAACAACTTACAAATTCAATGCAAGGCATACCGCTTAACTCGTATATACTGTTAAGCTCGGTGATATTTTCCATAGGTGTTATGGGCGTGTTACTACGCCGTAATGCTATTGTGATATTTATGTCGGTTGAGCTGATGCTTAATGCTGTAAACCTGTTATTAACCGCGTTCTCTGTTCACTTAGGTGATGCCAGCGGACAGGTGTTTGTGTTTTTTATTATGGCCCTGGCTGCTGCTGAGGTAGCAATTGGCCTGGCTATTATAGTAATGATCTACCGTAACACAAATTCGATAGACATTAACGTACTGAATAGATTGAAATGGTAAGCCCCACCCAAACCCTCCCCGGAAGGGAGGGCTTTTTGGAGAAGGTAAATAAATATTAACAATAAAAACAAAAATCATTTAAGTCTCCCCTGCCGGGGTAGATTTAGAGGGGGCTTATATGGAAAAATACATCTGGCTTATTCCTTTATTACCGTTAGCCGGTTTCGTTATCAACGGCCTTGGCCGCAATACTTTGTCAAAAGGTGTTATTGGCACTATTGGCAGCTTGCTGGTGTTGGTATCGTTCGGACTTAGCGTTGCCGCTTTTTTTGAAGTAAAATCAACCGGTCAGGCTATTAATGCTGATCTGTTTACCTGGTTCCAGGTGGGTGGCTTGAAAGTACAATTCGCCTTTTTGGTTGATCAGTTAAGCTCGATTATGCTACTGATTATTACCGGGGTTGGTTTTCTGATCCACCTGTATTCTGTAGGTTATATGCATGACGATGATGGCTTTGGTAAGTTTTTCGCTTACTTAAACCTGTTTGTGTTCTTCATGCTATTGTTAGTAATGGGTTCAAACTACCTGATTATGTTTATTGGTTGGGAGGGTGTTGGCCTTTGTTCATATCTGCTTATCGGTTTTTGGTTTACTAACCCAAGCTACGCCGATGCAGCCAAGAAAGCCTTTATTATGAACCGTGTTGGCGACTTAGGTTTCCTGATCGGTATCTTCCTGATATTTCAAAACTTTGGCAGTCTAGCCTATGCAGATGTGTTTACCCGTGCGGTAAATACCCCGGGTGCACCATTGGTATTGATCACCATGTTGCTTTTTGTTGGTGCTATGGGTAAATCGGCACAGCTGCCATTGTTTACCTGGTTACCAGACGCTATGGCCGGGCCAACCCCCGTATCAGCCCTGATACACGCCGCAACTATGGTTACAGCGGGTGTTTACATGATAGCACGCTCAAACATTTTATTTACGCTTGCTCCTGCCACCATGCATTTTGTTGCATTGGTTGGTTTGTTAACCGCCGTGTTTGCAGCGCTGATAGCTTTAACACAAACGGATATTAAAAAAGTACTAGCTTATTCAACCGTATCTCAATTAGGCTACATGTTTTTAGGGTTGGGCGTTGGCGCATATACAGGCGCTTTCTTCCATGTGTTAACACACGCTTTCTTTAAAGCGTTATTATTCTTAGGTGCAGGTTCTGTTATCCACGCCATGGGCGGTGAGCAGGACATGCGCAAAATGGGCGGATTGAAAGGTAAGATAAAAATTACTTTTGCTACCATGCTTGTTGGTACTATTGCTATCGCAGGTATGCCCCCATTCTCTGGTTTCTTTTCAAAAGACGAAATATTAGCGGCAGCGTTTGCACACAGCACTATTTTCTATATAGTAGGCGTTATTACCGCTATGCTGACGTCATTCTATATGTTCCGGATGATGTACCTTACTTTCTGGGGTAAATTCCGCGGAACACATGAGCAGGAGCATCATTTACATGAATCTCCTCCAAGCATGACTATTCCTTTGATCGTTTTAGCTGTTTTGTCAGCCGTAGCAGGTTTCATCGGCGTACCTCACGTTTTAGGTGGCCACCATGAGTTAAACGAATTTTTAAAACCGGTTTTTCAAGGTTCTGTTAACCGTTTAGGCGAGCACGCGTTAGGAGCCAGCACAGAATACCTGTTAATGGGCCTATCGGTAGGCGTGGCACTAATAGCTATGGCTTATGCTTATGTTAAATATGTAAAGAACGCCCATGTACCGGTTGATGATACACAAGATCGTCCGATACTGGCCAACCTATCATACAATAAGTTTTATGTTGATGAGATATATGATTTTCTGATCCGTAAACCATTAGATGCTCTATCAGGCTTTTTCTATAATGTGGTAGACAAGTTGGGTATAGACGGACTGGTTAATGGCTTTGGTAAAGGCGCAATAGAATCGAGTAAAGGTTTGCGTTTGCTGCAAACCGGTAACGTTGGTTTTTACATATTTATGATGGTAGCCGGCATAGTGGCGGTATTACTGTATAGTTTAAAATTGTTTACAATATAAAATGACGGTTAGTATATTAATTATTTTGCCGGTTATAGCGGCGCTGATTATTCTTTTATTTAAGAATAATACAGCTAAACACGCTGCATTATTTTTCTCTGTAGTTAACCTGGCGTTGGCCTACGTATTCCTGGTCAATTTTGTGCCCGACGCTACCATGCAGTTTGGTTTTGATGCACCGTGGATACCGCAGATAGGCGCCTATTTTAGTGTAGCTGTTGATGGTATAAGCATGTTGATGGTGATGCTTACTACCGTGCTTGTACCGCTTATTATATTGACTAGCTATAAACACCAATATAAAAATGCCAATGTATTTTATGCCTTAATAATGTTTATGCAAGCGGGTATGCTGGTTGTATTTACATCATTAGATGGCTTTTTATTTTATGTTGGTTGGGAAGCAGCGCTGATACCTATCTACTTTATATGCTCACTATGGGGCGGCGAGAACAGGATTCGTATTAACTTAAAGTTTTTCATCTATACGTTTGCCGGTTCGCTGTTTATGTTACTGGCTATAATTTACGTGTACCTCCAAACACCGGCAAAGGTTTACTCGCTGCAAGAGTTTTATCGTACTGCAACTATAATAGCTGATCATCAGGGTTTGGTATTCTGGGCGTTCTTTTTGGCATTTGCTATTAAGATGCCCGTATTCCCGTTCCATACCTGGCAACCGGATACTTATACCGAATCGCCTACTGCCGGCACCATGCTGTTATCAGGTATCATGCTTAAAATGGGTGTGTATGGTGCTATCAGGTGGATGATTCCAATTGCTCCGCACGCGTTTTTAAACTGGCAGTTAGTGATTGTTATTTTAGCTGTAATAGGTGTTGTTTACGGATCCATCATTGCGTTTACGCAAAAAGATGGTAAGCGTTTAGTTGCTTACTCATCAATTGGCCACGTTGGTTTAATCGCCGCCGGTATATTTTGTTGGAACGTACAAGGTGTACAAGGCGCCATGATACAAATGCTAAGCCACGGTATTAATGTGGTAGGCATGTTCTTTATATGGGATATTATTAGCTCTCGTTTAGGTACCCGTGATATCAGCCAGTTAGGCGGTATAGCTAAGGTAGCTCCTCAGTTTGCTATCGCATTTTTAATTATCGTATTGGGCACAGTAGCACTCCCATTAACCAACGGTTTCATCGGCGAGTTTTTATTACTAAATGCTGTTTATCAGTATAATATTTGGCTGGCTGCAATAGCCGGGCTAACCATCATTTTTGGCGCGGTATACATGCTGCGTATGTACAAAAATGTTATGCAGGGCCCAACCAATGAACTTACTGTCACATTTGCAGACATCCACGGTTCTGAGAAATTAGCTTTAGCTATCATCTGTTTATTAATTATTGTTTTAGGTATATATCCGCAGCCTATATTGAACATATCATCAGCAGCGGTTCAAAATTTGGTACACAGTACAACATATATCAGGTAAGTTTTAATCATGAATACTATAATAGTTATATCTGTTTTGCCTATAGTGCTTTTGTATTTAGGTTTATACAAAATGCAAAAAGCATTATTGCCGGTAACCATTGTTGGTTTGCTGGTAGCTTTAGGCTTAGCTGTAGCACAATGGAACGACGTAGCGACCCCGCTTTACAGCGGTATGTTGCTGTTTAATAATTTTTCTATCGCGTTTTCAGCGGTAGCTATCGTATCTACAATCCTGATCTTATTGTTATCAAAAGGCTACTTTGAAAGAATCAGCAGCCATATTGCTGAATATTATGCCATTATGCTGTTTTCGCTAGCAGGGGTCATTGTAATGGTATCATTTTATAACCTGGCCATGTTATTTATTGGTATCGAGATCATGTCGGTTAGTTTATATATTCTTGCCGGTATCAAGAAGAACGATTTTGCATCTAACGAAGCTGCCTTAAAATACTTTCTAATGGGTGCGTTTTCTACAGGTTTCCTGCTGTTTGGCTTTACATTGATCTACGGTTCAACAGGTTCATTCTCGTTAGAGCATATTCAGAAATGGGTATTAGATAGCAATACTATTACACCTATGCTTTGCGCAGGTGTCATGCTGGTAATTGTGGGTTTATGCTTTAAAGTAGGCGTGGCGCCCTTTCACTTTTGGACACCTGACGTATACGAAGGCTCGCCATCATTAATCACCGCCTACATGTCTACAGTTGCTAAAACAGCTAGCTTCGCAGCTTTTCTACGACTGTTTGCTACATGTTTTCCCGTTATATCGAACATTTGGGCACCGGCATTAATTGTTATCGCAATTATTACTTTATTCATTGGTAATATTACGGCCTTATACCAGCAAAGCTTTAAGCGTATGCTGGCATATTCCAGCATATCACATGCGGGCTATTTGCTATTCGCAATACTGGCTTTAGGGGCAAGCTCAGCCAATACTATTTTCATGTACGCTACAGCCTATTCAGTTGCTTCTATTATTGCTTTTGGCGCGCTAATACTTGTACAGCATGAGACCGGAAGCGACAGCTTTGAGAGTTTTAATGGTTTAGGTAAAAAGAACCCCTTTTTGGCAATTGTGCTTACTGTGTCAATGTTGTCATTAGCTGGTATACCACTTACAGCGGGCTTTATTGGTAAATTCTTTGCCTTTAACATGGTGATGGGAAAATACCATGTAGCACTGCTTATTGTAGCTGTTATAAACGCTATTATTAGTGTATTTTATTACTTCAGGGTCATTATCGCCATGTACTTCCGCAGTGCAGAGCGCGAGCAAATTGTGGTGCCACCGTACTATGCGTTTGTGTTTGGCTTTTCGGCCCTGGCAACTATAGTGATAGGCGTTTATCCGGCCATCATAAGTTCCCTTAAATTTTAATACGCTAACAAAGCCCAACAAATTGTTTTAATATTTGTAGTTTTACAAATATCGTAAATGGAAAGTATTTGGGAACACCTGCAAAATTTAACGGACGCTCAATCCATTTTAAGTAAGGGAGGGTTTTACTTTCTGCTTATTGTTGTTTTTGCAGAAACCGGTCTATTTTTTGGGTTCTTTTTGCCAGGAGACTATCTGCTGTTTATGGCAGGTTTACTATGTTCATCTGGCAAAATAGATGTTGGCTTAGGCACATTGGTACTATCCGTAATAGCAGCAGGTATTTTAGGTAATTACACAGGGTACTGGTTTGGTTACCGAACGGGGCCCATGCTCTTTAAAAAGAATGATTCGTTGTTCTTTAAAAAACGCTATATTGAGGTTGCCGAAGAGTTTTATGCCAAGCATGGCGGCATGGCCCTAGTTTTAGGTAGATTTTTCCCAATAATAAGAACTTTTGCTCCTATCTTTGCAGGCGTAGTTAAGGTTGACTTTAAGCGGTTTACTGTATATAACTTTGCAGGCAGCGTAACCTGGGTAAATACTTTTATTTTAAGTGGATACTTTTTGGGCCGTAAATTTCCGCAGTTGCAAAACTATCTGGAGTATATTGTTGTTGGGTTGATTGTTATTACATCAATACCCTTGCTTTGGGCTTTTTTGAAAAGACGATTAGTAAAAACTGAAAATATATAATACAAACATCTAAATATAAGAATGAGTACACAACATCCATGGCACCAGGTTTCTCCGGGTGAAAATATGCCCGAAATTGTAAATGCCATCATTGAAATTCCAAAAGGATCAAAAGCTAAATATGAAATTGATAAAGATTCAGGTTTGTTAAAACTTGACCGGGTGTTATTTTCATCAGTAATGTATCCCGCCAATTATGGTTTTATTCCGCAAACTTATTGCGACGATAAAGATCCTTTGGATATTTTGGTAATATGCTCAATAGATGTGTTCCCCATGTCAATTATCGAAGCTAAGGTTATCGGCGTAATGCATATGGTTGACAATGGCGAGCAGGATGATAAAATTATCGCGGTAGCGAAAAATGATATGTCTGTTAACTATATTAACGACTTAAATGAGCTACCACCCCATACCATGAAAGAAATTGTACGTTTCTTTAAAGACTATAAGGCTTTAGAGGACAAAAGCGTAACTATTGAGCATATGCTTGGTAAAAAATATGCCTGGAAAGTTATAAACGAAAGTTTAGACTTGTATAAGTCTACTTTCCCCGTGTACCAATAATTAATTAATGGACCCTGAACATTACGAAATAAGTGCGTTTTATATATTTGCCACTTTAGCGCTGGTGCTTCTTAACGGCTTTTTTGTGGCCGCAGAGTTTGCAATGGTGCGTGTTAGAGGATCTCAAATTGAGATCAAAGCAAAATCGGGCAGCAGCGTAGCCAAAGTTGCCCGGGGCATTTTACACAACCTTGACGGCTACCTGGCCGCAACGCAGTTGGGTATTACTATTGCCTCACTGGGCTTAGGTGTTGTAGGCGAGGAAGTTGTGACTAACTTGGTTATCCGCGGATTTTTATCTGTAGGTATTCAATTAACACCAGCTTACATCACCACCAGCCATATCCTGGCGTTTACATCTATCACGGTATTACACATTGTATTTGGCGAGCTTGCTCCTAAGTCTATCGCAATACAAAGGTCAATCAATACAACGTTGGCTGTTTCTGTTCCACTACGGTTTTTTTACGTTGTATTTAAACCGCTTATTTGGTTGCTTAACGGTTTTGCCAACTTCATATTGCGCATGTTTGGCATAGCTACTTTAGAAGGTGGCGAGGCGCATCATAGCTCTGAAGAATTACAATACCTGTTAGAACAAGGTAAGGAAACTGGTGCGCTTGATTCAAACGAGCACGAGCTTATTCAAAATGTGTTTGAGTTTAACGAGCGCGTGGTTAAAAATATCATGGTGCCACGTACTAAGATATCAGGTGTTGCATTAGACACACCTAAAGAACAGTTGCTGGAAATACTGATCACTGAAGGCTACTCGCGGTTACCGGTATATGATGAGGTGATTGATAAGATCGTTGGGATTGTTCACGCTAAAGATATCTTACCACTGCTGGCACATAACGAGGAGATCGTTTTAAAGGACATCATCCGCAAACCTTATTTTATCCCTGAGACGAAGAAGATCAATGATTTGATGGCCGAATTGCAGCAAAAGCGCATCCAGATTGCTATTGTGTCTGATGAGTTTGGTGGTACTGCCGGTATGGTTACGTTGGAAGACATTGTTGAAGAATTGGTTGGCGAGATACAGGATGAGTACGACGAAGAAAAGCCAATTGTTGAGGTATTAAATGAGCGGGAGTTTATTGTAAACGCCTTGGCGCCTATTTACGATGTCAACGGCCACTTACCGCATGATTTGCCCGAGGACGGCGACTTTGATACGGTATCGGGTTGGTTGGGCCATATATTTGGTAAAATACCAGACGTTGGCGAGCAAAAAGAATCGAACGGCTACAACATCACTGTTTTGAAAAAATCAGACCAGAATATCGAGTCGGTTAAGCTTGAACTGTTGTTAAACGAAGAGGATACAGTAGATTTGCATTAAGTCTGACTGCCAATGCATCTTTTTTATACTCCTGATATTCAGCCATCACATCCCCAGTACTTTCTTAACGAAGAAGAGAGTAAGCATGCGGTCCGCGTATTGCGGCTTGAGTTGGGTGCAGAAGTGCAACTGATTGATGGCCGGGGAGGCCTTTATACTGCCCAGATAAAAGATGCGCATCCCAAACGTACTATACTGCAAATTACCAATGTAATTACCGCTTACGGTAAACGCAATCACTATCTACATATCGCGATAGCGCCCACAAAAAATCTGGACCGCCTGGAATGGTTTTTAGAAAAAGCTACAGAGATCGGGATTGATGAGATCTCGCTCATTATCTGCCAACGATCAGAACGTAAGGAAGCCAAAACCGAGCGTTTAAATAAGATCATTACATCGGCCATCAAACAGTCGCTCAAAGCATATCATCCGGTATTAAACGAAGGCATTAGTTTTAATAAATTTATTGCTAAATCGTTTGACGGACAGAAGTTTATTGCCCATTGCGAGCCGGGCGTTAAGTTGAACCTAAAAGAAGAACTCCGTCACGGAGGTAACTGTTTAGTTATGATAGGGCCTGAAGGCGATTTTTCGCCTGCAGAAATCAGCCTGGCTTTGGATAATGGATATAAAGCCCTAACTTTAGGTGAAAGCCGACTGCGTACAGAAACCGCCGCGCTGGAAGCATGCTTTGAAGTAAATTTTTTAAACAGATAAAGCGCTAATATTTAACCCTTGCCAAAATGAAAAGGATAGTCTGTGCAATTTGTGCTTATTGCCTGCTGATTTTAACCAGCAGTTTTAATACTATACCTACGTATAAACTAGCCAGGCTGAAATACAGTGGCGGCGGCGATTGGTACGGCGACCGCACAGCTTTACCCAACCTGATCAAATTTTGTAACGACAACTTGAAAACCAACTTTCAGGCGGAAGACGATATTGTTGAGCCGGGCAGTGCGCAGTTGTTTAACTATCCCTTTGTGTTTTTAACCGGACACGGTAATATTATTTTTTCTGATCAGGAAGCCAAAAACCTGCGCAGGTATTTAATGGGTGGCGGCTTTTTGCACATTGACGACAATTACGGGCTTGATAAATTTATCCGCCCCCAAATGAAAAAAGTTTTTCCTGAGCTGGAGTTTGTTGAGTTACCAACCAATTCTCAGGTTTATCATCAAAAATATCCTTTCCCTAATGGATTGCCTAAGGTGCATGAGCATGAGGGTAAACGCCCGCAAGGCTTCGGCTTACTGTACAAAGGACGCCTGGTTTGCTTTTACAGCTTTGAATGCGATTTAGGCAATGGATGGGAAGATTTAGGCACCTACGCCGGCGATAGCCAGGAAGCTCGCTTAAAAGCCTTAAAAATGGGCGCTAACCTTGTTCAGTATGCCTTAACCCAATAACAGAAACATGTATCAGATAAAAGTTAATGACAAGTTTAGCTATACAGTTGACAACGATGGCGAAGGTTTGCTGATGAACAACGGCCTTATTGATGCTGATGTGAGTAAGGTGGGCCCAGCAACATGGCACATTATCGATCAGTTAAAATCATACAATGTTGAGTTAGTAAATTTAGATCAGATCACAAAAACTGCAACCATTCGTGTAAATAATAATACCTACCAGGTTACTGCTAAAGATAAGTTTGATATCCTGCTTGATAAAATGGGATTAAGTGGATTAGCCACAGCAAAAATTAGCGAGCTTAAAGCGCCTATGCCGGGCTTGGTGTTAAAAACATTTGTTGAGGACGGAACTACCGTTCGAAAAGGAGAAAGCCTGTTTATATTGGAAGCTATGAAGATGGAAAACATTATTAAATCACCTTCTGATGGCATAATAAGATCTGTTAAAATAAAGCCCGGTGACAAGGTAGAAAAGGGACAGATACTACTAATGTTTGTATAGGATAAGAAACCTTTGCCGAATAATATGTGTCATTAAAAAGGCGATGGAGTAAACTTCATCGCCTTTTTAAATATAATTGAATTGGTATTAGCCCAATCCCTAATATTTACTTTGCTTTTTTAATGCTAAAGTGGGGTTTGCCACCCGGATGAATTTCTGGCGCGCCAACAAGGTCCATCGCGCAACGGAAACCGATCTCAGCGCTTGCATCATCTTCGTTTATAAAACGACGTGTTGCAGGGTTTAACCAATAAGCCATATCATTCCATGAACCACCTTTATATACTTTTGATTTATCACTTACCAAGGTTGTAGTGCCATATAGATTAGCGTTCACGGTATCTAGATAACCACGAGCATCAGGATTGTACGCTTTACCTGCCAAAGGATCTCGGGTAGGGGTGCCGCCTGCTACAACCGGAGCATTAGGGTCTGTCGCCTGGTTAGAGGTTGCCTGTTGTTGCGAAGCGATCAGCTCAGCATAAGTCATCTTTTTAGCTGATTTTGCCGGATCTTTAATAGGGCGACCGTATTTATCTTTCGCTAATTTACCGGTTGCCGGGTCGGCAAAACGTTTGTCGGCAAACTGGTTACCGCGGAAAGGGTTAAAATCGTCAACCTCATCATAAGTCATTTGACGATAAGTATCTTGTACCCATTCGTTTACGTTACCAGCCATGTTATACAAACCAAAGTCGTTTGGAAGGTATTGTCTTACCGGTGCAGTAATCATAGCTTTATCATTCAGGTAGCCACCTACACCGGCATTGTCACCAGCGCCACGTTTAAAGTTAGCGAGGATTAAGCCGCGGGTTGCTTTGCTCGCAGATCGTACACCTAAGCCATTCCAAGGGTAAATTTTACCATCCGTAATATTTTCAAACTGTGTATTGCCTGCGAATGCTAAAGCGGCATATTCCCACTCGGCCTCTGTTGGTAGGCGGTAAGATGGTTTTAGAATACCATCCTCAATACTACTTGGCCTGACAGCTCTTTTCTGACCGGCAATAGGTTTACCATCCAGATTTTCCGTCATTTTTTTACCATCTATGCCGGCGCCTCTAAACTGATTATTTAAATATATATCCGTGTTGAAAGGTACTTTTTGAGCATTAGCCGCCGCCGGATTTTTAGCGTTCTTTTTATCCTTAGGATTTAAAATTTTACCCGCATTTTGTAAAATGAATTCGTTAGTACGATCGGTACGCCATACGCAATACTCTTGGGCCTGATCCCAGGTAACACCAACAACCGGATAATCCTGAAAAGCAGGGTGTCTCAAGTAATTATAAACATACGGTTCGTTATATGACAATGGTCTGCGCCATACCAAAGTATCAGGCAAGGCCGTGTAATATAATTCATGATCGGTAGGGAATGTAACTGCTATCCAGTGCAGGTAATCAAGCCAATCCTGGTTTGAAACCTCGGTTTCGTCCATATAAAATGCTGGGATGGTTACACGTTTACGTACGTTGTTATACTCATAATTCATGTCCTGGTCTGCACTACCACCAAGAACAAAGGTGCCACCTTCAATAGCAACTAAACCCGGGGCAGGTGATGGATGGGTTTGTTTGAATTTAGAATAGCCGTAAGCTTTATCGCCGTAAGGGATACCAGTTTTTTGCGATTTGCCGCTTTTACTGCCACAACTGCTTAACACTACTAAGCTCACCAACACTAAAGCAGTATTAGTAAAAAGTAATTTCATATTTTTACAATAATTATATAGGGGTAAATTTATAAATTTTTTTATATAAAATACTAATGAGGATTAAGCGTTGTTTAAGCACTATCCCGCATAGCACCTTTAACGTATAAAACCATGTTTGTGTTGCGTGGCGACGTAAAATTTAATAAAAACGACAAACGGCTTATTAGCAAATGTATTATTAGCCTATCTTTATCCAATTATTAAAAACCGACCGACGAATGAAGCTTGTTTACCGTAAGGCCTCTTTTTTGTATTTACTTTCGATATTACCATTAGCTGCTCTTGCTCAATCCGGTACCAATGCGGATGGTTCTAACTTAAATTCTTTACGTACCGCTACTCCTTTTTTAAACATTTCGCCTGATTCACGTTCAGGTGCTATGGGCGAGGCTGGTGCGGCCATATCGCCGGATGTCAATGCAAATTACTGGAACCCGTCTAAACTTACTTTTATTGAGGGTAATACCAACGGTATATCCGCATCATATAGCCCATGGCTAAGGCATTTAGTGCCCGATGTTAGTTTGTCTTATTTGAGCTATTACCATCATCTGGACGACCGTAACACCATAGGCGCTTCATTACGTTATTTCAACTTAGGTTTGATACAGCTTACTGACCGTATGGGGACCGACCAAGGCACGTATCGCCCTAATGAGTTCTCTATTGATGGTTCGTTTGCGCGCAAGTTTGGCGACAATTTTTCATTGGGCCTAACCTTACGTTATATTCACTCCGATTTGTCCAGTCAGTCATTCGCTGCCGGCTCAACAGAAACCACTAAAGCCGGCAACGCTGTTGCTGCAGATATATCCATGTATCACAAGAGTGAAATGCAGCAGTTTGGCAAAGATGCGGTATTCTCTTATGGGGTTAATATATCCAACATAGGCACTAAGATGAGCTACTCTGAAGTGGGGCAATCATACTTTTTACCCACTAATTTAAGGGTAGGCTTAGCCAACACCGTTAATATTGACGACTTTAACCAGGTTACCTTTGCGCTTGATTTTAATAAGCTGCTAGTGCCAACCCCACCCAAGCGCGACGCCAATGGTTTAATTATTAGTGGCAAGAATGATGATGTTTCTGTTCCTGCAGGTATATTCGGTTCCTTTTCTGACGCTCCGGGCGGTTTTAGCGAGGAGTTGAAAGAGGTTTCCGTTTCGCCGGGTGTAGAGTATTTATATGATCAGCAATTTGCCATTCGCGGTGGGTACTTTTACGAGAATGCAGCTAAAGGCGGCCGGCAATACCTAACCTTGGGTGTGGGCCTTAAGTACGACGTTTACCGCTTTGATTTTTCATACCTGGCTGCCAGGCAGCAAAATAGCCCATTGGCCAATACCCTGCGGTTTACGCTGGTCGTTAATTTTGGGAGCAACAAGTAGTTATGGGTAAAATTAGAGTAGGCTTTGGCTTTGATGTACATCAGCTAAGAGAAAATCACCCCTTTGTTTTAGGCGGAGTTAATTTAGAGCATCATTCAGGAGCTTATGGGCACTCTGATGCCGACGTGATGCTGCACGCCATTTGCGATGCCCTGTTAGGGGCCGCCAACCTTCGCGACATCGGCTTCCACTTCTCTAACACGGACGACCGCTGGAAGGGCATTAGCAGCCTTAAACTGTTACAGCACGTTATGGTACTGCTGCGTGAAAAAGGCTGGGAGATAGGCAACATAGACGCTATGGTGTGCCTTGAAGCACCCAAGATCAATCCGCATATCCCTGCGATGATTACCCATATTGCCGGTGCCGCCGGTATCAGCGAAGAAGACATCTCTATCAAGGCCACCACTAACGAGCAACTTGGCTTTATAGGCCGCGAAGAAGGCGTTGTAGCCTATGCTGTTTGTTTGATTGAAAAAGCTTAGCAACTTGCCTTAAACTCATCCTTGTTTCACGCGCGTGTGCAACAGATGTTTTTTGGTAATTTACCGCCTTGTGGCCAATTTCCGGCTTGCAAATCTCCTAATTATATTAAGTTTGTAATACCATTTATACAGTAAGCGAGGGTAAAAAACCAAGATTATACATAGTTTTATCAGCATAAAACCATGTGAAAAACCACCATTTATGAAACTAAACAGAACCGTATTGACCGTGGGCTTTAGCGCCATGGCTATTGTTACCGTCATTGGGCTGTCCGGTCTGAAAAAAGCCGCTGTAAAACCTGCCGACAATCGCCCGAACATTGTTCTGATCATGGCAGACGATATGGGCTTTAGCGATGTTGGTGCGTATGGTGGCGAAATCCCTACACCGAATATTGACGGTATTGCTAAAAGCGGCATCAGGTTTACCCAGTTTTATAATACATCGCGCTGCTGCCCAACCCGGGCATCATTGCTTACGGGTTTGTATTCGCACCAGGCAGGTGTAGGCCAAATGGCCGAAGATCCTTTTGGCAACGCGGCCGACGATCCGTTCCATTGGGGCACACCGGCTTACCAGGGGTTTTTAAGCAACAACAGCCGCACCATTGCCGAGGTTTTAAAACCGGCAGGCTACCACACTTACATGACCGGCAAATGGCACCTGGGTATGCACGGACAAGAGAAATGGCCGGTACAACGCGGTTTCGAAAAATATTACGGCATACTAGCCGGCGCCAGCAGTTACTTAAGGCCAGCCCAGCCACGTGGTTTAACCTACATGAACCAGAATCTGGCCGCGCCCGATTCGGCTTATTACACCACTAATGCCTTTACCACCAATGCTATAGATTTTATCAGGGAGCAAAAGGATGATAAACCCTTCTTTTTATACTTAGCCTACAACGCGCCGCACTGGCCATTGCAGGCATTGCCCGAGGATATTGCCCTATTTAAAGATAAATACAAAGTTGGTTGGGACGCTATCCGTAAGGCACGTTTTGAAAACCAACTTAAGCAGGGAATTTTTGATAAAGATTTCAAATTATCCAATCGCGATGAGCGGGTGCGCAGCTGGGATAAGCTAACACCTGTTGAACAAGAGCGGGTGAGCTACCGCATGGCAGTTTACGCGGCTATGGTTTATCGCATGGATCAAAATGTGGGCAGACTGATTAATCACCTGAAGAAAACAGGTAAGTATGAAAACACCATATTTATCTTCCTGTCAGACAATGGCGCGTGTGCCGAGAGTTATGACGAGCAGGGTAGCGGCGATACATCGCTGATCAACAGCCCTAAATATTCGTCCGTGTCTTATGGTATGGGTTGGGCCAATGCCAGCAACACGCCATTCCGCAAATGGAAAAACCGCCCCGAAGAAGGCGGGATGACCGCGCCATTCATGATCTCGTGGCCGGCCAAAGCAGGTAAAACCTATCAGCCCGGCAGCTTTAACCGCACCCTTTGCCACCTGATAGACTTGATGCCAACGTTTATGGAAGTATCGGGCGCTAAATATCCGGGTACTTTTAATGGTAAACCAACCCCCGAATTGCAGGGCCGCAGTATTATGCCGGCACTGGCAAGTAAGCCGTTATCGGTTCACCCTTACCTGTTTTTTGAGCACGAAAATAATTGCGCCGTACGCAAAGGCGACTGGAAAGCCGCCAAAGCTATCAAAGACACACAATGGCGCCTGTTCAATTTAGCAACAGACCGCGCCGAAGAGCACAATGTTGCCCAGCAACACCCCGATATTGTAAAAGATCTGAATGATCACTGGCAGGAGTGGGCCGTGAAGAATGGCGTTTTGAATAAAAAGAAATCTTGATCTATTGATCGCATTGCTGGTGTAACATTACATCCCGCGATGATTTTATCTCCCCCGTTAATCCGGGCTAGCTCAAAGAAAAGGAAATCGTGATGTACTGTCATTGCGAGGTACGAAGCAATCGCACGGAGCTTGGTGTACACTATTCTGCGTTCACGTCACGTTTCGTTATTCCGTTTAACGCGACTTTTATTAGAGATCACTCAATAATACAAGTGCACAATTCAATTAAACTATTCTGTATATTTAATTATGTTAATAATCTGGCAGGGTTTCAAAAATATGGGACGACTTGCCAATCATATAGACCAATGTCATTAATAGCGTTGATGATATTGTGTTAATTGCACTTTCAAGTTATTGTTATGATTAATATTTTTCAGGTGCCCGACAAGGAAAGAAATTACCAGGGATACATGGTATATGCACTTTCTATCATATGGTCTATCGTAACTGGTGCAACAGTTTCTCTCGGCTTTTTTTTCTTTCCGGATTTGTGGACCCGATGGATGACCTTTTTGGTTGGTTCTATATTTATAGGGATCACCAATCTTACCATAAATTGCCTGGGCTATCACCGCGCTGCAAGTTGGTCGCTTGCAATTATGCTGTGGGTGTACATCACTATACCTTGTTACACGGCCGGCGGGATGGTGGCCCCGGGAATTATATCGCAAATGAGCGTTATCTTAACTGCCGGCTTTTTACTGGGCTGGCGGGGCGGACTTATATGCGGTTTGTTAACCGTAGGCGTTGACTTTGTTTTCGCATACATGGAAGTAATAGGCAGCCTGCCTCAGCCGGTAGTATTACATACCCCCATTACACGTTGGCTAGGTACCGCTATTCCTTTCGGCACAATCCTTTCCCTGCAATACTATGCTACAAATCACTTGCGTACAAGTTTGGTTTCGCTGCGCCAGGAAATATCTAAACGGGAGGAAGCCGAAAACATTAAGGATGAAGCACTATATAGCCTTCAAGAGCGCGTTAAAGAGTTAAAAACGCTTTACGTGGTAAGCGACTTGTTAAGAAAAGACGACATTACTTCTGAAAAAACATTTACCGGGATAGCCGAAACTCTTCCGTCCGGTTGGCAATATCCGGAAATAACGGCTGCCTGTATATCTGTAGCAGGTAAAAAATATCAAACAAGCAACTTTAGGCCTGCGGAGCATAGGCTTTATACTAAGGACGTAACAGCCAAAGGGATAGATCTGGAAATAGAGATAGTCTATTTGAAAACAATGCCGGTGGCTGATGAGGGACCCTTTTTGAGCGAGGAGCGTAATTTGATTGATATGTTAGGAGAGATGCTCAAAATTCATTTAGAACAGCAGGAAAGAGCTATCGAGTTACGCGATTATAAATTTGCGTTAGATGCTGCCGCCATTGTAAGTGTGTCAGGCGTTGATGGCTGTTATAATTTTGTTAACGAAAATTTTGTTAAGATTAGCAAATATGATGTGAATGAACTAAGGGGCGCCTACCATAGCATTATCTGGTCGGGTTATCATCCTCCTGAATATTTTGACGAATTACGGGTTGCGATGCAAAACGGAGCGACTTTTAGGGGGCAATTTTGTAACAAAGCAAAAGATGGATCTTTGTATTGGGTCGATTCGACCATTGTTCCGTTTTTAAATGAGGAGGGGGAGGTTTATCAATATTTATCTATTGATCAAGATATTACCGAGCATAAAAAGGCTCAGGAAAAAATAGAGCAAAGCGAGTTATTGCTCAGGAAGATAACAAGCCAGGTACCGGGCAATACTTATATGTTTGAAATGCCGGAAGGCGGGCTGCCCAAAATACTTTTTATGAATCAGGGTACTAACCCATTTAACCAACGTTTTAATATTGCTGATACCTTGACGGACCCACAAAAACCATGGGAAATAGTGTATGCAGATGATATAGCGCAGTTTAATATCGCCATGCAGGATGCTTGCAGAACAAATTCGGCTTTAAGTTTTCAGTATAGAGTTATGATCAATGATGAGCTGCAGTGGCGATGGATGCAGGCGGTGCCTGATATAGAGAAAGATGGTAAGGTTGTATGGTATGGAGCAACAAGCGACATAACACCGCTTGTTGATTATGTAACATCAATAGAGCAAATAATTTACGACGTTGCACACGTAATGCGCAGGCCAATTTGCACAATGCTTGGGATGACCAAACTTATTATTGACGATCAGCTAACAGCAGCTGAACTTAAACAGCACTCGAGAGCCTTTATCATATAGCTAAAGAGATGGATGATTTTATCCGAGCATTAAACAATGCCTATCAACAAAAAAAGGAAGCTACGCTCTTCAATTTTGATATATCCTCGCCAATTGATAAAAGAGATTCTTTATTTAGTTAAAAGACGCTTTGTATGCCCGAATAAGAAGATTGACGGCGTGCGATTGATTTTCGGATAGTCTTAATGAACTATGTATCTTAATTTTTTTGCAAAGCCTGGTATTTAATCCCGTTGGCGGGATCAGCTTTGCTTAAAATGTTCATGGCTTCCAGCCGGGGTTGGGGTTCGGTGTTGGCGTATATAGCTACTAATTCGTCGGCTTTGGCGGCGTAGAATGCAATTGGCAGCATGGCGCCAATGCGTTGCCTGTTAATTTGTGACAGGGTAGGCAGTAAAGCAGAGATCACTTTACGCGCTTTACCGGCATTATCTGCCATAATATCTAAACCGTTACGATGGTAATCATACAAGAAAAGGCGCATTGGCTCATAAACCTTATTGTTAAGGTTTTCGGCCAGCCAGTAGCGGTTAGCATTGCCATCAAAACCTTTCCAGCCTTTGTACGACGATGTTTGCGCGTTAGTGGCCACAATTTGTGCCAGATTATAATAGTAGCCGCCACCCAGTTTAGTAAAGGTATCGGCATCCATACCGGCAATTATGTACGCGTAAAATGCCATTACCGAGCCCAGGTTTGATTGAAAGTTTTGATCATTATAGTCAATAGACTGCCCCTCGTTATAAATAAATTCGAAGTCTTTATCATTTACGCTAACCACCGTGCTGGTATAATTAGTGTTAAACACCGGGCGCGACGACTGTATTTGCAGCTCGCCGGTAAACTTGGTAGCGTTGTCCCACGCTGTTATGTTTAAAATGAAGTTGCACTCAATGCGCTCTTGCGGCTTTACGGGTTCTGTCAACCACTTTTTGCCGTTCAAAAAATCCTTCATCGCTGTCTCTAACGATTGAAAGATACGCTTGTTGGTAGTTTGTATTTTGGGTGTAAGTACAGTTACATGTGCGTTAAGGTCCTGCGCGTTGGCGCCGAAACCTATTAAAAGCAATGCTATATAAATACTAAGCCTTTTCATTTTTTAAGATCGATATTATTTTTTGGCAGATATCTTTAGCAACATCATCTTTGCTTTTTAAGTCGAAGGTGGTTTTTTGCAGCTGCTTATCTATAATGGTGATCTTGTTGGTGTTGGTTTTAAATCCGGCCCCCTCATCACTTAAGGAATTTAGCACAATAAAATCAAGATTCTTGCGCTTCAACTTGTCGATAGCGTTTTGTTCTTCGTTGTTGGTTTCTAACGCAAAACCTACCAATAGCTGGCCCGGTTGCTTATTATCGCCCAAAAACTTTAATATGTCGGTGGTCTTTTTTGTTTCTATGGTGAGGCCGCCGCCATCCTGTTTCTTTATTTTTTGCGTTGCAATGGTCACCGGCGTATAATCTGCCACCGCTGCGCTCATGATACAGAGTTTAGCGTCGGTGTAGTTCTCCAGGCAAGCCTCCAGCATTGCGGCGGCGCTGGTAACATCAATCCGTTTAACCGTACGTTGCTTGCTTTGTTGTGCCGATGGTCCGGATATTAAAGTAACATCGGCACCCAGCCGCGCCAGCTCATCCGCGATAGCGAAACCCATTTTGCCCGACGAATGGTTACCGATAAACCTTACCGGGTCAATAGCCTCGTAAGTAGGCCCGGCCGTCACTATTGCTTTAATACCCACCAGTGGTAGTTTCTTTCTAATATTGGCGATCAAAAATTCCATGATCTCTTCAGGTTCGGCCATGCGGCCCTCACCATGCAAGCCACTGGCCAGTTCGCCGGTGCC
The DNA here is from genome assembly GCF_042686155.1 of Mucilaginibacter antarcticus. Classification (NCBI taxonomy): domain Bacteria; kingdom Pseudomonadati; phylum Bacteroidota; class Sphingobacteriia; order Sphingobacteriales; family Sphingobacteriaceae; genus Mucilaginibacter; species Mucilaginibacter antarcticus. The sequence goes on from NZ_JBHUON010000007.1 coordinate 92,400, forward strand.
GGGGGCAATCATTATATTACCAAAAGAATGTAAGGTGTTAATATTGGCTTTGGTTGATGCATGTTTCCACATATCAAGGTCCATAGCCGGGGCAAAGTACACCGGGCATTTGGCCGACAAGTAAACCGCCGTAAGCAAATTGTCAACCAAACCGGTGGCCATTTTAGCCAGGGTATTGGCGCTAACCGGTGCAACTACCATTACATCGGCCCAAAGGCCAAGCTCTACGTGGTTATGCCATTCGCCGGTTTCGGCCACAAAGTAATCTGTATATACCGGGTTTTTTGATAGGGTAGCCAGGGTAAGCGGAGTAATAAAATTGGTAGCATCGGGTGTCATCACCACCTGTACATGGGCGCCGGCTTTAACCAGCAGCCTAACCAGCGTTGCCGATTTGTATGCGGCAATACTGCCGCAAATACCTAATAGTACGTTTTTACCTTCAAGCATAAGCCCCCTAACCCCCTAAAGGGGGAATAATAAGTAAAATTAGAAAAATCCTAAGACAAAAAAACTCCCATACGGGAGTTCTATATTGTATGCCTTTGCTCCCCCTTTTAGGGGGCAGAGGGCTATTGTTGATCTTCTTTAGCCGGGTTACGATAGTAGATCTTACCATCTAAAAACTCCTGTACTGCTACCAAACTTGGTTTAGGCAATTTCTCGTAATATTTAGAGATCTCAATTTGCTCGCGGTTTTCAAACACTTCTTCAAGGTTATCGTTTACCGATGCAAACTCAGAAAGTTTACCGTGCAATTCTTCTTTAATATTGTTCGAGATCTGGTTTGCCCTTTTTGACATAACTACCAGCGACTCATAGATATTGCCTGTTTCTATATCCAGTTCGCGCAAATCGCGGGTTACTGTGCTGTTTGCAATTGCAGGTTTAACTGCTGCTGCTGCAGGGTTGTTATTAGTGTTGTTACTCATATCTCTTTTATTTATGGAGTTTTTTTGTTAAGCTCCGGGGTTACTGATCGTGGTTGTTTATAAACAGAATCTTTTTTAGCCAGCTTGCGTGCCAGTTTATCATCATTTTCTGCCTGGGCAATTATTCTCTTAGTTTGAACTATACCGTCCTGGCTGTCTTTTTTTAGCAGTTGGGCCTCGGCGGTGTATTTACTGCCTGGGTACTTCTCAAAAAACTGATCAGCATACGTCATAGCCTGGTTATAGCGCTCCTCTTGTTTGTACTCGCGGCTTTGGTGAGCGTACTCATACTGGGCCTTTATCATTAAATACTCAAGCTCCTCGGCGTATTTAGTATCAGGGTAATCGCGCAATGTATTGTTAAACGCAATAACTGCCGATTGGTTGTTGCCTATGTTTAAATAAAGCTTAGCGTTCTCGTACGATTTTCTTTCTAACCTGTCGCGCAAATCCTGAATCAATTTACTGGCCTCCGCAACACGGTCGCTTTTGGGGTAAAGGTTGATAAACAATTGCAGCTTATCAATACACTTAAAAGTATTCTCCTGGTCTAACGAGTAAACCGGTGCGTCAAGATAGTAGCAATAAGCCGTTAAAAACCTTGCCTCTTCTGCTCGGGGGTCAGACGGGTACGATGTAGCAAACTCATTAAAGTGGTATGCTGCCGCAGTGTAATCCTTAAGCTTGTAATTAGTCATAGCATTAAGGTAAAACAAATCGGTAGCGCCGTCAGTACCACGGTAGCGCGACAGCAAGGTTTCAAACAAGCCTAACGCCTTGTCATATTCCTTCTTGTCGTACAGCCTCTTTCCTTCCTGAAACTTTTTAGCGTTATCATTACTTGCCTTAAGCTTCTCGTACTTGCTTTTACAGCTAATGGCGCCAACAAGCAATACTATATATAAGCCTACAAATAATGGTAATTGTTTTTTAAACATTTTGCAAAGATAATCAATATTATAAATCAGTCAATTATTTATTTGAGTGCTAATATATAGGCTCCTTTTTACTATGTATATATATAGTGCCTCATTTAACATCTTTTAACCTTTAATATTGTGCCGCGTGTTGGCAAAAGCATAAGGCGCCATACTATATATACTAACGTGATGATTACTATATATAAGGTGCAGTAATGGATGGGCTTTGCAATATCAATAATGAACCGGCTTGGGATGGTGTATATTGACTGACTATATATATGTATAGGGGGGCGACTGTATATAGTTATTATATATATGGTGATGCGCGATTACATACTTGCTACTATTATCAGGGCTTCAAAAAAACCTACCCTACCGTAGACCTATTACTTATAATAGAAATAATGGCTATTTGTAAAGGTCTGAGCGATGATATGCATAATCCCTGCAATTTTTTCGTGCTGATTTGCAAAGTGTTATCTATACACCATCATTTTTTTGTATCAGGGATTTGCACAAACGGAAACTATGCGTACCTTTGCAGCCCGCAAAAGAGTTAGCGGGACTCGTTCTAAAAGACATCAAAAAAAGGTAAAAAAATTATATGAAAATATAATTTGGAGATTCGAAAAACAATCATACCTTTGCAGCCCGATCAAAAGGGAAGTTCTTAAAACATAACGAGAATGAAAAGGCCAGAAATTATTTTAGAAATAAAGTTTGGTAAATTAAAAAAGGTTGTTACCTTTGCAACCCGATCAAAAGGGAGCACAAAATAAGAAAGCCGCCGGGAGCAATTCCTGGCAGAAAGTTAACGAGAGTTAGCGAGATAAAAAATGAATAGTTAAGCCGAGGCAACGAGGCGAAAGCATATAAAGGCCCACTGCGACAGTGGATAAGCCGCACAGTTCTTTTAGGAAATAGAAAATCATATAGTAGCGGGCTTTAAGTTCTTACCCAAGGCTTAAAGTTTGCAAACACAAAGAGAAGGATTTTAGCGTAAGATATTGTATAAAGATATATATACAATGATTAATTAAGATTCTGTTATTTATAATAGGGTCAGAGCAATCAAACATAACATTTTACAATGGAGAGTTTGATCCTGGCTCAGGATGAACGCTAGCGGCAGGCCTAATACATGCAAGTCGGACGGGATTGAGGAGCTTGCTCTTCATGAGAGTGGCGCACGGGTGCGTAACACGTATGTAACCTACCCATATCAGGGGGATAGCCTCTCGAAAGAGAGATTAAGACCGCATAAAATCACATTGCAGCATTGCAAAATGATCAAATATTTATAGGATATGGATGGGCATGCGGAACATTAGCTAGTTGGTAAGGTAACGGCTTACCAAGGCTACGATGTTTAGGGGATCTGAGAGGATGGCCCCCCACACTGGTACTGAGACACGGACCAGACTCCTACGGGAGGCAGCAGTAAGGAATATTGGTCAATGGACGAAAGTCTGAACCAGCCATGCCGCGTGCAGGAAGACGGCCCTACGGGTTGTAAACTGCTTTTGCAGGGGAATAAACCTCGATACGTGTATCGAGCTGAATGTACTCTGAGAATAAGGATCGGCTAACTCCGTGCCAGCAGCCGCGGTAATACGGAGGATCCAAGCGTTATCCGGATTTATTGGGTTTAAAGGGTGCGTAGGTGGCCTGTTAAGTCAGGGGTGAAAGACGGTAGCTTAACTATCGCAGTGCCCTTGATACTGATGGGCTTGAATGAACTAGAGGTAGGCGGAATGTGACAAGTAGCGGTGAAATGCATAGATATGTCACAGAACACCAATTGCGAAGGCAGCTTACTATGGTTTTATTGACACTGAGGCACGAAAGCGTGGGGATCAAACAGGATTAGATACCCTGGTAGTCCACGCCCTAAACGATGAATACTCGATGTTGGCGATATACAGTCAGCGTCTAAGCGAAAGCGTTAAGTATTCCACCTGGGGAGTACGCCCGCAAGGGTGAAACTCAAAGGAATTGACGGGGGCCCGCACAAGCGGAGGAGCATGTGGTTTAATTCGATGATACGCGAGGAACCTTACCCGGGCTTGAAAGTTAGTGAATAGAGCAGAGACGCTCTAGTCCTTCGGGACACGAAACTAGGTGCTGCATGGCTGTCGTCAGCTCGTGCCGTGAGGTGTTGGGTTAAGTCCCGCAACGAGCGCAACCCCTATGTTTAGTTGCCAGCACGTTAAGGTGGGGACTCTAAACAGACTGCCTATGCAAATAGAGAGGAAGGAGGGGACGACGTCAAGTCATCATGGCCCTTACGTCCGGGGCTACACACGTGCTACAATGGTTGATACAGAGGGCAGCTACCTGGCAACAGGATGCCAATCTCACAAAGTCAATCACAGTTCGGATTGGGGTCTGCAACTCGACCCCATGAAGTTGGATTCGCTAGTAATCGCAGATCAGCAATGCTGCGGTGAATACGTTCCCGGGCCTTGTACACACCGCCCGTCAAGCCATGGAAGTTGGAAGTGCCTGAAGTGCGTAACCGCAAGGAGCGTCCTAGGGTAAAGTCGATAACTGGGGCTAAGTCGTAACAAGGTAGCCGTACCGGAAGGTGTGGCTGGAATACCTCCTTTCTGGAGCAGTATCTTACCTTTCTTTTCATTAAGTTAGCAAAACTGTTGCTATATGATTATTTTCTAAAATTAGTTTAGCAGGGCTTCGGCTTATGCTATTAACTAATAAACGTAAACCCAAGGATGAAATCACTCAGTATATTAGTACTGATCACATCTGGGAGACAAGATTGTAAGAGATTACGATGACGATTTACGAAATCTAAAATCGTAGATCAGAAATCTAAGATCACATAGTCCTGTAGCTCAGTTTGGTTAGAGCACTACACTGATAATGTAGGGGTCAGCAGTTCAAATCTGCTCGGGACTACAAAAGATAAATCTTTCGGGGGATTAGCTCAGCTGGCTAGAGCACCTGCCTTGCACGCAGGGGGTCAACGGTTCGAATCCGTTATTCTCCACCAAGTATCTATCAGAGGGTATATTATATACCTGACGTAATACGAACGTTCTTTGACATATTGAAAGAAGTAATAACAAGAGAAAACAACAGATAGAGACAGTTGTAGGCTTTTGAAGGAACTTGATGAAAGAAACAAGTGTAAGATTCGTCTTGCGTTTTGAATATTGAATCTTGAACTGGAGAAACGACGACTTATCTAAATAATAAAAAGCATACCGTGCGGCGCAAAAGGCGCATGAGTAGAAGAAAGTAAGAAAGGGTACACGGGGGATGCCTTGGCTCTCAGAGGCGATGAAAGACGTGATAAGCTGCGATAAGCTTCGGGGATTAGCAAATATGAATTGATCCGAAGATTTCTGAATGGGGAAACCTAACTAGTTGAAGACTAGTTGCAATAGCGCAAACCTGCCGAACTGAAACATCTAAGTAAGCAGAGGAAGAGAAAATAATAATGATTTCCTGAGTAGTGGCGAGCGAAAGGGAAAGAGCCCAAACCTATTATGTTACGGCATAATAGGGGTTGTAGGACCACAATATGAATATCAAAATGAATTAGAACAGGGTGGGAAACCTGGCCATAGAGCATGAGAGCTGCGTATAAGTAAGTAATGATAGGATAGTGGTATCCTGAGTACCGCGAGGTCGGAGACGCCTTGTGGGAATCTGCCAGCACCATCTGGTAAGGCTAAATACTCCTGAGAGACCGATAGTGAACTAGTACCGTGAGGGAAAGGTGAAAAGAACCCCGAACAGGGGAGTGAAATAGAACCTGAAACCGTGTACTTACAAGCGGTCGGAGCGGACTTGTTCCGTGACGGCGTGCCTTTTGCATAATGAGCCTACGAGTTACTCTTCTCTGGCAAGGTTAAGTGTTTAAGACACGGATCCGAAGCGAAAGCGAGTCTGAATAGGGCGTATAGTCAGAGGAGGTAGACGCGAAACCTTGTGATCTACCCATGGACAGGTTGAAGGTGCCGTAACAGGTACTGGAGGACCGAACCGATAAACGTTGAAAAGTTTCCGGATGATCTGTGGGTAGGGGTGAAAGGCTAATCAAACTGGGAAATAGCTCGTACTCCCCGAAATGTTTTTAGGAACAGCCTGGCGGTTGAGTTAATAAGAGGTAGAGCTACTGATTGGGTGCGGGGGAGTCAAATCCTACCAAATCCAGACAAACTCCGAATGCTTATTAATATACGCTGGAGTGAGGCTATGGGTGCTAAGGTCCATGGCCGAGAGGGAAAGAACCCAGACCATCAGCTAAGGTCCCCAAATTACTGCTAAGTTGAACTAACGAGGTCCGATTGCATAGACAGCTAGGATGTTGGCTTGGAAGCAGCCATTCATTTAAAGAGTGCGTAACAGCTCACTAGTCGAGCGATCGGGCATGGATAATAAACGGGCATTAAGCAGTATACCGAAGCTATGGATTTCAATAATATTGATCTGGTAGGGGAGCATTCTAATTGCCGGTGAAGCAGGAAGGTAACTGACTGTGGAGGACTTAGAAAAGCAAATGTAGGCATAAGTAACGATAAGGCGGGAGAGAAACCCGCCCACCGAAAGACTAAGGTTTCCTGATCAACGCTAATCGGATCAGGGTTAGTCGGGGCCTAAGGTGAAGCCGAAGGGCGTAGCCGATGGACAACTGGTTAATATTCCAGTACGTTTTATAACTGCGATGCAGTGACGGAGTAGTGAAACTGACGCGAACTGACGGAATAGTTCGTTAAAGGCCGTAGGTATAGGTTTGGTAGTTAAGTACGCCAGATTTGCTGAAAGCCGATAGTACTCTGAGCCTTCGGGTAAGGAGATAGTTCAGGTAATCAGACTTCCAAGAAAACCTGCTAAGCTTCAGGTTATAAAACCCCGTACCGTAAACCGACACAGGTAGTCGAGGAGAGAATCCTAAGGTGCTCGAGTGAATCATGGCTAAGGAACTCGGCAAAATGGCCCTGTAACTTCGGGAGAAGGGGCGCTGGCAGCAATGTCAGCCGCAGTGAAAAGGCCCAGGCGACTGTTTAACAAAAACACATGGCTATGCAAAATCGAAAGATGACGTATATGGCCTGACACCTGCCCGGTGCCGGAAGGTTAAGAGGGGATGTTAGGGTTAAACCGAAGCATTGAATCGAAGCCCCGGTAAACGGCGGCCGTAACTATAACGGTCCTAAGGTAGCGAAATTCCTTGTCGGGTAAGTTCCGACCTGCACGAATGGTGTAACGATCTGGGCGCTGTCTCAGCCATGAGCTCGGTGAAATTGTGGTATCGGTGAAGACGCCGGTTACCCGCAACGGGACGGAAAGACCCCATGCACCTTCACTACAACTTAACATTGATATCGGATACAGGATGTGTAGGATAGGTGGGAGACTGTGATCCGGCTTCGCTAGGAGTCGGTTAGTCAACGTTGAAATACCACCCTTTCTGTATTTGGTGTCTAACCCTTCATTGAGGGGGACATTGTTTGGCGGGTAGTTTGACTGGGGTGGTCGCCTCCAAAAAGGTAACGGAGGCTTTCAAAGGTAAGCTCAGTACGCTTGGTAACCGTACGAGGAGTGCAATAGCATAAGCTTGCTTGACAGTGAGACAGACAAGTCGAGCTGGGTCGAAAGACGGATATAGTGATCCGGTGGTTCTGCATGGAAGGGCCATCGCTCAAAGGATAAAAGGTACGCTGGGGATAACAGGCTGATCTCCCCCAAGAGCTCATATCGACGGGGAGGTTTGGCACCTCGATGTCGGCTCGTCACATCCTGGGGCTGGAGAAGGTCCCAAGGGTTGAGCTGTTCGCTCATTAAAGTGGCACGCGAGCTGGGTTCAGAACGTCGCGAGACAGTTCGGTCCCTATCTGTTGTGGGCGTTGGAAGTTTGAGTGGGGCTGACCTTAGTACGAGAGGACCGGGTTGGACTAACCTCTGGTGAATCTGTTATGCCGCCAGGTGTATTGCAGAGTAGCTACGTTGGGAATAGATAAGCGCTGAAAGCATCTAAGTGCGAAACTAGCCACAAGATGAGACTTCCATTGAGGGCCGTAGCAGACTACTACGTTGATAGGTTATAGATATAAAGGTGGTGACATCATAGTCGAGTAATACTAATCGCCCGAAGCTTTCTTCGTGTTGGATTTATAGGGTGGATATAGCAATATATTCACCCGACCAAAACTAGCAGACAGATAATTAATTACTGTTGTTTTCTCTTATACTTACTTCTTTCAATAATATGTCATTGTTTGTAGTCCGAAAGCCGGAAAGTCTGAAAAGACCGGAAGACCAAGGATCATTAACAAATACAAAATTGGTTTACAGCAATGTAAGCTATAAAAACCTTCAGGTGCCTATATCGGCGGTGTCTACCTCTTCCCATTCCGAACAGAGAAGTCAAGCCCGCCAGAGCCGATGGTACTGCGGTAAAACGTGGGAGAGTAGGTCGGTGCCCAATTTTATAAAGCCTTCAATCGTATGATTGGAGGCTTTTTTGCGTTAAATCGGATTTGGAGCTGAGACGCCTGTACCGGCAACGACTTGATTATTAACCATTCATACGTTATCTTAGCAACAAGTTAAAACCCTGATTAACCGACTATTGCTAATGAAAAAGATAGTACTATTACTGTTTTTAATCCCCAACATATGTTTTGCTCAACGAGAGAGAACTATCGATAGCTTAATAGACCAGGCTAAGAAAAGCTTTTTTAGCGATTACAACAAAACTATCGCATTAAGTAGTCGCGCGATAAAGCTCAGTAGAATTTCTAAAAACTTTGCCAAAGAGGCAACTGCTTACAACATTAAAGGGTTAGGCCACCAATTTAAAGGCGAACTTGACAGCGCATTAGCCAGCCTTCAACGCGCGCAGGTGTTGGCGGCAAAAGTTAATGATCCGCTCTTGTCTGGGAAGATTAGTGGTAGTTTGGGATCAACCTTTTTTAGGCTGGGCAAGTATGATAAGTCATTATATTATGGCTTTGAGGGCTTGAAGTTTATGGAAAAAGCAAGGGACACCAGTGGAATCGCACGCTTGATGGCTGATATTGCCAACAGTTTTATTATGCAAAAACTTTATAATAAGGCTATTGAGTATTTAATGCGGGCTATCGTTTTGGCGCAAAAAGCTAATGAAAATGCCGCGACGGGCAATTTTTATAACTCTTTGGGCGTAACATATAACAACATGTCCCGACTTAGTGAAGCAGAGGCTGCTTTTCAAAAGGCACTTAAAATTTTCAAGGCAAACAATAATATAAAAGGACAGCTATCAACAATAGTTAATGTCTCTGAACTTAATAATTTACTCAAACGGCCCGTCAGCATTCCGGATTTAATGAATGGCGAGAAAATTGCCATCCAATTGGAAGATAAGCAGCGTTTAGGCGAAATCTATAACCTGCTGTCCCAGGAGTATCGCCGTCGTGGCAACACTGTCGAGGCGTTAAAATATATTGAACTGTCGATAAAATACGAAGAAAGTGCCAAGGATATTGACAACCTGATAGGAGCGCTTAAAGAACAATCGTTTCTTTACAGCGATACCAAACTATTTGAAAAAGCCTACGAGACGCGTATGCGCATTAGCGTTTTACAGGATAGCCTTTATAATACAAAGGTGCTCAGACAACTGCACGAAACTGAAGTCAAATATGAAACTGAAAAGAAGCAGCGACAAATAGAGCTTTTGAATAAGCAGTCCACCATTCAAGGTCTAGAAATTAACAATAAAGAATTATTACTAAATAACCAAAGCTTAACCTTGCGGGAAACCCGTCAGCATCTGCGCTCTAAAAACCTTGAGGCTAAAGCCAAGGGGCAACAAGTGGTCTTGCTCAACAAAGAAAATACTATACAGAAGCTATCTATCGCCAGTCGTAATCAAACCATCGGCGTTATTGCCGGATTATTTCTGTTGGCCGCGATGTTTTCGGGATTATTTTATAGCCGCACTAAATTGAAGCAGAAGGCATTGTTACAGGCCCAAATGCTTGCGCAGCAAGAAACACTTACCCGTGCGGTTATAGAGGCTGAAGAAAAAGAGCGCCAGCGCATAGCCAGTGATTTGCATGATGGTGTGGGCCAGTTATTTTCGGCTGTTAAAATGAATATGAACGGTCTGTTTGATCGTATTGAGATAAAGCGCGAAGAAGACCGGTTCTTAGTAGAAAAAACCATGGCTTTGGTTGACGAAAGCTGTAAAGAGGTGCGTTCTATATCGCACCAAATGATGCCAAACAATATTCTGCTGCGCTCGGGCATATCATCTGACGTGAAAAGTTTTATTGAGAAGTTAGACTCTGAGAGCCTCAAAGTGAATTTGGAAGCTAACGGTTTTAAAGACCGGATTGAGAGCAATGTAGAAGTGGTACTCTATCGTGTGATACAGGAGTCGGTTAATAACGTTATCAAGCATGCTAAAGCTACTCAGCTGGATATCATACTCAGTCGTACCGGAGACGGTATTAATGTGCTAATTAAAGATAATGGGGTAGGCTTTAACCTGGCCGACCGCAGTAGCTTTGACGGTATCGGGTTGGGTAACATCGAAACCCGTATAGAATACTTGAAGGGCAAAGTAGTTTACAACTCTGCGCCTGGCAAAGGTACCCAGGTTAACGTTTCTGTACCAATATAAAGGTTGCCGGAATTTTCTGATTAACTGGCTGATTATTAATCTTTTTAATAAAAATATACCTTTGAATTTACACAGCTAATCGCTATATTTATAGGATACTACCCCAATTGATATATGAAACATTTGATTAAACTCACCGCAGCGTTAACCATAGGTTTAAGTTTGGCGCTTTCGTCGTGTAAAAAAGCAGACTCTACGGCCAATAAACCGGTTGACAGGACCGATTATAACGCCCTGAGCAAGCAAATAGCACTGAGCTTTTATAAATCTTTAAATAGCGGATCGAGAGGCTTCAAGGCCAGTAGCACCGGCGGAAGACGCGTTAACAGCACCGGCCCACAATGCGGCGATGTGGTTGTCACTCCAACTAACAGTATACAAATCGGCGACACTACCCGTGTAGTTACCGGCAACACCGTGTTTACTTATCTTTGCAACGGTGGCGTGCTTAACGAATACAGTCTTGCAGATACCTTAAGGACGCAAGAAACCGGCGTAGGCTTTGAAAGCATTTACACCACTGCACAAAATTACAGCACCCGCGCTGTTGATGTGAGCTACTTAAAAAGTATAAGCAATGGTAAAATGTCTGTGGGGTATTTTCAACGTAAGGTTAATAACAACGGCGTAACAACCGATCAGTTAAGTTGGGCAACGCACTACACGTTAGTTAATGTTGCGGTAACTCAAACTGTTGATGGCGCAGTGATAACCGGTGGGCAGGCTAACTTTACTTCAACAGTTTACCATAAGGATGATGTTATTGATATTAACGGGTGGTCTGACGAGCACATTGGCTATATCACTTTTCAGGGTAATGATATAATTAAAGTAATATTTGGAAACGCTCAAGGGTTTACCGGCACCTATCTGGTTAATATCAAAACAGGCGCTGCTATACAATTATAACAGTATTATACAAAGTAGCAAAGCCCTGCCTGTTTGGGCGGGGATTTGCTATTTTTAAGGGAATTATTAGACCTTTTATTTCACCACTTCTTTCTCCAGCTCGTCGCTATCATTGTGGGCTATCTTTTTTACGTAAAGCTCGTCAACCAAAATAATAACAATCGCCAGCATCGGTACGGCCAGTATTACCCCCAGTGCGCCGGACACGGTACCCATAATAAGCTGGCTGATCAACGTTAGCGCAGGTGGCAGATTGATCATTTTTTTTTGGATAAGCGGGGTTATAATATTAGCTACGATAGTTTGGGACGTGATATAGATTATAGCCACCAGTATAGCCATATTAGTGCTCACGGTGAAAGCCAATAATACGCCCGGAATCATTGCTATCAACGAGCCTATACTAGGCACTATCTCTAACAAACCGGTAATAAGGGCCAATATCAGTGCTACCGGCATACCCACAATGGTTAATGCAGTGCCTATCAATATAGTGATGCACAGCATAGAAAACAATGTGCCCTTTAGCCAGCCTTTTAATGACAGGCTAATACGATCCATAATACATGAGCCAAGCTCTTTTTTGCTACGTGGCACCAACAGCAATATCCCGTCTTTATATAGCGATGGGTTGGTGGTGAAAAATATGCCCAGGAACAGGATGATATACATATCGCCCAATACCCCAAAAGTGGTACTGAAAAAGCCCGGAATGGAGCTCATCAGCTTGTCTGAATTAAAGCCTGATAAACCATGCAATATTTTTTGACCTACAGCGCTTTGCCCCAACTTGGCTTGTGCAGTTGCAATGGTTTTTGGCAAGGTATTGCTAAGCTCGGCTACCTGTGCCTGCAGTGTAGTACCCATAAACCAAAATATCGCCCCCAAAAATATAACAGTAACAACTACAGATATGGTCATCGAAGCTTTGCGACCGAGTTTGGTACGGCGTTGTATGGCATCGCCCAGGCCGTGAAAGTATACCGACAGCATAGCTCCTGCCAATACCAGTAATAAAATATCAAAGGCTACGCGCACTACCAGTATAGTTACTACCAGCAAGGCAACAATGCCTACGGTTTGCCATACTTTGGTAATGTAACTTGATTCTTCTGCTATTTCCGACGACGGTTTGGGTTTGCTTGTTGCCATATTGTTAAATGTTATAACAATACGGGCAAAGCGCCAAAATGTTTTGCGCCTTGATGCGGGCTGTGAGAATCTGTTAGTTTAATAAAGCCTATATAAAGTCCAATGCTCAGTTTCATACGCTTTTTCGAGCGTGGAGTTGCCACTATTACTCATTTGGTAAACAACAGGACTGTAACGGGTATTTAAGATAGAGTAGCCGGCGAGGCGGTTACGGTTATTGGCAATTAAAATATAACTCACGTACTGGCCGGGCGTTTCAACGGCGCTGATAAAGTTTTCCTGGTAGGGCAGTACCATATCGTTTACGTTATTTACAAAAGCTACTATTGGATAAGCTATGGCATCGTCAATCATTACCCTCGTACCATCTGGCAAGCCGTTAATGTAATTTGCCATATCGCGGTTTTCGTCCTGCTCGTCTTCTTCCTCTTGCTTAATGTTGCGATTTTTAATAGTAGTTATAAAGTTTCGCTCGTCCTCCATCATTGAGTTTGACAAGAAATAGTACCCGGTGCCAAACTGTACCACTATTATAAGGGCAAGAACGATTTTTAGTGGGATAGTATTTTTAACCGGTTGAACCTTGATAATGAAACACAACAGGGCTAATATTAAAAACATCAGGTAATACTGGTGCGAAATAAATACTTTGTCGTATTTAATGTGCAGAAACTCTACAAATGCGAAGGGCGTTAACAAGGTTAATATCTGGTACGGTTTGTCTCTGAATAAGGCTACCGCGAAAACCATAAGCGGGCAAAAGATGATCATTCGAGCTGATATCAATAAAGAAACTTCCGGCGACTTAAAATCGCGGTTAAGCGTTACGGTTTCGTAAATAAAACGCTCGGCCAGTACTGTCCAGGTAGCGTATGGGCTATTCATGAAATAATCGGCGTCGTTAGCATTAGTAAGGTTAAGAAGCTTATAACACACAATAGACGCTATAGGCAACACAAACAAAATAACGTATAAGGCAAACGTTTTATTAATCAGCTTACGCCTTAACGACGGGCTGTTAAAACTTTGCGTCATCCTAAAAATAGATTCTTTCTCGGCCAGATTTAATGATTGTAGGGAAATAGAAAATACTAAGGGAATAAAGAATAATGTCAGCCAGATAAACTTATAATCGCAAAACAACAGCAACACCAGGCAAATACTGGCGATTGATACGTGAAATGTAGTGTTTGAAGTGTAGTACTTAAATATGTTAAGGAAGAACATATAGAAAAATATCAGCACCATGTATATTGCCTTACCAGACGCAGCCACGTAAAGGATTCCGGGATGAAGCAAAAATGTAAGTAGTAATAAAAACAGGTAAAAATCATCCTGCGTTTTTTTTACCAATGTACTTGCCATAAGGTAAAACAGTGCTGCAGTACCCAATGCTGATGCTATAACCGGCGCCATCAACGGGCTTATGGTAGTGAACGGAAAGGTGGCAAAAAACGGTAGAGGTGGCGAAGTAAGGCCAATAACCTTGAGCTTGTAGCCCGCACCTTCAAATATAATGCGCACCTTCTCAACGTAAAAAAGTGTTTCCTGGTTAAAGTACCCCAGGCTGTGCATATATACGCCAAAAATAAGGTAGTATATGGCTACAACCGCAGTTACAATGGCCAGGCTTTGGCTGCGCGATATATTGAGGCTTAAATTAAACTTCATCAGTAGTTGGCGAAGAATGCGAGTTTACTTTACTTAAACCATGATTGGTTTTTTCCCAATAAAACGGTTTTACTATTAATTGGTAGAGGCCTTTATATGCCGCCCAAGAGTGCAATAGCCAATAAATGGGGTTGGCAATGGCAAATAATATCAGCTCGTAATAGCGGCGTTTAAATACAGCCATCATGTTTACATAGATCATTAGTATGTTACCTACCATAAGGTTGATGATTGACATAAACAACACCCAATCCGGGAAGAAGGAGCGGATGGATGTTAAATCGAACATCAGGTAACATAAAAATATACCCAGCAGCAACGGATAAACCAAAAAGGTAATTGGCGTAGCGCCGATAAAGAAGTTAAAGCCCAGGAAACCTTTCCAGCCAATTTTTTTCCAAAGCTTAACAGGATTACGCATGTGTACCAGGTGGCTTTGCATATAACCCTTAATCCAGCGCGAGCGTTGGCGTACCCAGTTAAACATTTCGTTGTTGGCTTCCTCGTAAGTTGTAGAGTTTATAATAGCCACTTTATACCCCTTAGCGTAAGCACGCACACCTAGGTCGGCATCCTCGGTTACGTTAAACGGATCCCAGCCGCCAAGCTCAATTAAAAACTCAAACTTAAAGTGGTTACTGGTGCCACCCAGCGGGATAGGGATATCGAAGGTATCTAGCCCAGGTAGCATATAATCAAACCAATAAGAGTACTCCAGGGTAAACATACGGGTCAGAAAGTTCTCGCCCCGGTTAAAGTAGTTTAGCGCGCATTGTATTACAACATAGTTGCTTGGCAGCTTAGCAAATAGCGTTACAATTTTTTTAAGCTGATCGGTGTCCGGAACGTCCTCTGCATCATAGATCGTTAAAAATGTGCCCCTTGAAAAGTGAAGCCCGTAGTTACAGGCTTTAGGCTTGGTTTTTGGCATGTGGAAAGGCACAACAATAACCTCAAACACGGCTGGGAAATCAAGGTTGCGTACCGCGTTAAGTGTTTTGTCGTCATCCTCTTCTATCAGCAGTTTAATATCCAGCTTCTCGCGTGGATAATCTAAGCTCTGCAAGTTCCATATCAATTTTTTAATCAGCTTATCTTCCTTGTAAACCGGCAGGTGTATGGTGTAAATAGGTAAATCCTCATCAACAACCTGGCGCACTTCTTCGCGGGTTACCGCCTGGTGCAGTTCAAACCTTGATCCTACCAGTGCCAGGAAGAGTTTGAAAATGATAGATATCAGGAAGAATGAGCTTAAGATTACATTGATAGCAATGGATGTGTTTACAAAATTTACCATCAAGCCAATAACTACAAGCGCAAACATGCCGAAGGTAAAAATAAGCTGTGGTGTAGTAAACGTAGTTAATGCGGAGCTATCAGGGTCGCGGTTCAATAACTCAAATACGGCCGATTTTACGTATTTCTGCCCCAGCAAAATGTGGCTAAGCCAGGTAATATCAAGGTCTGATGCCAGGATGATCTCCGGCTCCATATCATAGGTAAACTTTATATAGTCTATAAACAGCTCATCGCTGGGGTTGGCCATTAAAGTTACTATTTTACCGTTTTGCACCCGTAATGGCAGCGCCAAATGTGCGTCGCAAAATTTTAGTTCGGTTTTTTCAAGTACGTCAAGGTCGTAGTCTTCCTCGCGTATCTGCCTAAATTCCCAACCGGCATTGGCTAATGAGCGCTCATAGTTTTTACGGCTCAGGTAGCCAAAGTTAAGTAGTATTTTTATATACGATAATCCCGATCTTTTTGAAAAATCTTCGATCTTGTCTTGATCGGCTTGTGTCATAAAGCCGTCTTTGATCAAAAGCTCAGGAATGGTTAACTGCATTATACGTTAAATAAAATGTTACACTATTAAACAACTTATTGTTATTTGGTACTGATGTAAATATTGATCCATGCTCAATACCTAACTTATTGTTTAACAACAAATTACTCGCTAAATATATCTGTTGATTTTTGAACCTTGGCACGTACGTATAAGAACGATAGCAAGATCAATACCAACATACCTAACAATATGTAAAGGTTGTAGCTTTCCCAAAAACGGGTAAGCACACTTTTAGTATCAATGTACTCTAAGTTTTCGCTTGATTTACTGATGTTAAACAGGTATTTGTTGCTGTTAACGTCGGATATCGCAACGTTGCTTGATAGCGTTGATAGTTGTTCAGTAATAGATTTTGATGCTGCCAGGAAAGCGTTGGCCAGGTTTTTACCGGTAGCTGTTATTACTAACACTGCGTTATTACTTCGGCCATAAAAGATCTGCGCTAAGCCGTTTGATACAGAATCGGACAGGGAATAAACCACCTTATTATTCTCGTTGTTATAAAGCCTGAATTTGCGGTTAAACTTGATTGGTGCGTCAGGGAAATCTTCCATTAACGGATCATCATGCGATAGCAGGGCAATGATGTTGTTTTTCTTCAAATCATTTTTGTCAATAGCTTCAGCATATTCAAACTCAGGGAAGTTGTTAGCATTGATGTTGTTGTTCAACTCGTAAATGATCTCGCCCATTGCAGCTGCGGCGTAAGGGGCATACTTTTTACTTACTACAATACGTGTAGTACCCGAGTTAAATGCTTCAGGATATTGGTAAAAACTCAGATCGCTGGTGATGAATGGGTTTTTTGATTCAAGGTATGATTTGTCGACATCAACCTCGGCAAAGAAACCGTTAAAGCTGGCAGAACAGTTACCACCGCTTGAGTAAAAACGAAACTCAGTTTCCAGCGTGTTATATTTATGGTGCTGGTAACGGTTAATAGTTACCGCGGTATTAAGTTTACCAGACGCGTCAAGTTTTTCAGAGCTGATCAACATGCCGTTAAGATAAATGTTAAGGTATCCACGGTCGCCCTGGGCAAGGCTGCTATAGTTGGCAATTATGCGTATCTCTACCTCTTTCGGAGTGAAACTAAAGTCGGAGTTTTTAAAGTTGTACACGCTTTTTAAGTTACCAATACCCGACATGAAGTTAGTAGTACCACCAATTTGGCGAAAAGATAATTTAGAGCGGTTTTCGTCAATAGTTTTAAAGAATTTGTTCTCGGCTTTATCAATAATCAGGTAGTCGCCGAAGGTTGAATTCAGGATGTTGATATTACCTAAAGCGGTTATTGATTTTTCGTAGCCGGCGTCATCGCCCCCACTCACAAACAATATTTCAGACGGGGCCACTACTTCTGCCAATGATTTTACGGTTACCAGCTTGCCCTGTACATTTACCAGGCGGGTCATGGTGTCAATGGTTTTTATAACGGCCTTATTCAGGTAAAATAAGCCTTCGCCTTTAGCCGGTAAAATTTTAAGTAAGCCGCGTTTTTGTGGTGTAAGCTTGTTAAGGTTGCCAACTACAATGTAATTTTTAATACTGTCGGGCAGGGTACCTTCTTTAAAAACGCCGATGTTTCTAACGTCAGCTTTTTTTAACCTTGAGTAAGCCCATGCCACTGCCTTTAAATCATGCAGATCAGGATTTGCAGGGTAAGCAATGGCACGCATGGTTTCAAAGCAATTGCCAATGTTTACGTTGTTAAAAAAGTTTTCGGTGCTTTTAAGCAATGATAAATAAGAGTAGCTCTTAATTTTCATCCACATGGCAGGGTTATCTAAATCCTTACACTTATCCTCTGTAACGGTACATAGCGTTTTAACCTGGATTTTCAAAAATTTGTCTGACGATACATCCTGCCTTGATAACTTAAGCGTAACCGTCATTATCGAATCCTGAGATAACGTGCCGCTAAATGCAGGCCGGTCATTAATAATTACGTTAACGTACGACAAACGTTTAATCAAAGCCTGCGATGGTTGTACAAATAAAACCAGCTTACTGCCATTAAGCTCAATGCTTGGATCTATTTTTAAGTAATAAGCACTACTACCGCTCATGCCAATAATGGCATCATCGTCATGCCCCATTGCATGAAAAGAAAGAATCCTTTGTGCAAAGGTGGCGGTGCTTAATAAAAATAAAAAGGCCAGTGAGGTAAAAAATTTGTTCATTGGTTTGCTGCTATTAATTGATTACGTGAAATTCTACTCTAAAATAATTGCCACTGTCGTCGCTGCGGTAAAACAGTTCGCCGCCCATTTCATGGGTAATTAATTTGGCTATTGACAGGCCAAGGCCTAAGCGGCTTTCCTGGGTGGTATTGGCTTCGTTTAAGGTTTTTAGCTTGTTAAACATCATGTCAAGCTCGTCTTGGCCAATGGCTATGCCTTCGTCAATGATCTCGAAAACAAATTTTTGGCGCTGCAAACTGGTAACCACACGTATGTTGTTATTGGTCTGCGAGAACTTGATAGCGTTTGATAACAAGTTTTGAAACACCTGCCCGGCAAAAACCTTATCAAGCTTAACGTTTAGCGGTAGTTTAAGTATGCTGTCAACCAGGTGGATGTTTTTCATTTGCGAGGTCTCCATTAAGCCGCGAAATATGCGCCTAACCTCAACATTAATGTCAAAGATCTCCAGGTTGAATTTTAATTCCGGCGATTCGATCTCTTTAACGTCCATCAGCTTATTAAGCATGTACTGCATCTTATCGGCCGCCTCGGTGATGTAGTCAGTAAACTCTTTCTGATCGGCGCTCAGGCGATAATCCTCCTCCTTGATCATGTTATTACTCATGATGATAGAGCCGATAAGATTTTTTAAATCGTGACCAGCAATGTTAATGAAGCTGTTTTTCTGCTCGTCCATTTTTAACAGGCGCTCATACTGCATGTCGATGATGGCATTTTTTTCGACGATGTCGCGATTTTGATTTTTAAGCTGTTCGTTTGATTTTTCAATCAACAACTGCGATCGCGCTTCGCGCTCTAAAACCTTGAAGCGGGCGCTTGGTATAAGGCATGATACCGAAGCTACGATGAAGAAAAACTGGCCGCCATTACTAACAAACATATCAACGCTGTTATCATTTATAGCATTGAAAAATATGGTTAATAATATTAAAGCGATAAGCGACTGGATAATAGAGTGAACAGGCTCCCAAAACACCTGCATGTTAAAAAACAGGATAAGGGACGAATAAACCAGGAAATATACAGTTAGCTGTTGAATATTAACCATATTACATAACACCGCGGATGTACACGACAGTAAAAAAAATGTAATATGCAACAGTATGCGATAGTTATAGCGCTTGGTTTTAAAGAAAGTGTATAAGCCGTAAATAACAATATCGGTTATTAAACGTACTATTAGAAAATGTACCCATATCTCCGGATTGTAAATAACATCGATAATAGATATTAAGGGGTATAGAAATAAGATAGTCCAGATAATGTTATTAGTCTGGTACCACGCTTTTTTTAAAACTTCTTTTGAAAATTCTTCTTTAGTAATTTGTACAAACATTAAAAACCTGTTTTTAAATTATTGGAAGATTGGACTGTACTCGAGATTAAACTTATAGTTAAATAAGTGAAAAATATAAAAACACAAAGTAAGCTTGTAGCCCCTGCTATTTGCGGAATAGTTGTAATACTGTTCATGGTGTTGAACCCTAGATACGCAAAAAGCCAACCAAGAGTTACGCCAGAACGTGCCTTGGCCTTTAAACGTGCCGCCAGCCTTGATAACGGCGTTAACGTGTCATGGTTAGAGCAAACCTGGGCTAAAGATTTATTAAATGGTAATAGCCCTACAAAAGCCGATTTTGAATTGCTTAAAACGTTAGGTTTTAAAAGCGTCAGGTTACCCGTGGCATTCGCTTTTTTTGAATCTAAAAACATATCGGCAGATAGTGTATATGGATGTATTGATAACATGGTAAAGCTTTGCCAGCAATACGGTATGAAGTTAATAATAGATTACCATTATGGGCAATTAAATGATGATAATTACCTTACTGAAACACCTAAAATTATAAATACCTGGCTAAAACTAGCTAATTACTATAAAAATCGGGGTTCCGATGACTTGTTTTTTGAGTTATACAACGAGCCACCACACATGAACACCCAGGTTTGGAAGGACGCCGCCTACAATTTAGTTACGGCCATACGCAAGGTTGATAAAAAGCGCACGCTTATTATTGGCGCATCAAACTTTAACAGCATATATGAGCTTAGCCGCTTTGTGCGCCTTGCCGACGAGAATATTATTTACACTGTCCATTTTTACGAGCCCTTTTTATTTACCCATCAGGGCGCCCTTTGGGTGGGCGACCAGGTAGCTACTACCGGGGTAACGTTTCCATACATTGCGGAAAAATTTCCCGTTCTTAACCCAAAAACAAAAGGCACCTGGGGCGAGACCAACTACTACCAGTACCGTACGGATGGTAACGAACAATCGTTGACAGACAAATTACTAATAGTTAAAAAGTGGGCAACCAAATATAATGTGCCTTTGGTTTGTACCGAGTATGGTGTTTATAATAAATATGCCGACGAGGACAGCCGGTGCCGCTACATTAAGGCTGTAAGACACGCGTTAAAAAAATTAAATATCCCGAGCGTGCTGTGGGAATATAATGACAATTTTTCTATTTTTAACGGTAAGCCATCGTTAGCCACGTTGCCCGCTTGTATGCGCGATGCTATTGGCTATAC
Organism: Mucilaginibacter antarcticus; assembly: GCF_042686155.1. Taxonomy (NCBI): domain Bacteria; kingdom Pseudomonadati; phylum Bacteroidota; class Sphingobacteriia; order Sphingobacteriales; family Sphingobacteriaceae; genus Mucilaginibacter; species Mucilaginibacter antarcticus. The sequence continues at coordinate 113,216 of NZ_JBHUON010000007.1, forward strand.
CGCTAAAAAATGATGTATTTATTGATTACTTAAATGATTATCTTTGCAAAATAATATAATATTATGGTGTTTTTTGAAGAAAAAAGGCGAGAAGTAATGGTACATATTGAGAAATTCATGCTCGAAAAGATGCAGGAATATCTTAAACCGATTGACACCATTTGGCAGCCGTCAGATTATTTACCAGACTCGACAAAAGATACCTTTTTTACAGAGGTTAAAGAGATGCGTGAAAGCGCTGCAGGCTTGTCTTACGACCTTATGGCCGTCTTAATTGGCGATACCATCACCGAGGAGGCATTACCTACTTATGAATCATGGTTAACCATGGTTGATGGGGTGTCGCGCAATGAAGAAGGCGGCTGGATGAAATGGACCCGCGCCTGGACAGCCGAAGAGAACCGCCACGGCGATCTGCTAAATAGATACTTGTACCTATCAGGTCGTGTGGATATGCGTGCTATGGAGGTATCAACCCAATATTTAATTGCCGATGGTTTTGATATAGGTACAGGGCATGATCCGTACCGTAACTTTATTTACACCTCTTTCCAGGAGTTAGCTACTAACATTTCGCACCGTAGGGTAGCATCGCAGGCTAAGAAAGACGGGGATAACCTGTTGTCAAAAATGTGTGGCGTTATAGCATCCGACGAAATGCGTCATGCTAAAGCCTATATGTATTTCATCAAAAAAATATTTGAGGTCGATCCAAATGAAGCCATGCTGGCTTTTGAGGATATGATGCGCAAAAAAATTGTTATGCCGGCGCATTTTCTGCGCGAGGTTGGCTTGGCTATCGGCCAAACTTTTGGTCACTTTACAGATGCGGCCGAACGCTTAGGCATTTACACCGCAGTTGATTATGTAGATATAATGAAAGATCTGATCAACGAGTGGCAGATAGAAAAAGTAAACGGACTTAACGAAACCGGCGAAAAAGCACGAGACTACATAGTTGCGCTACCTGCCCGCCTTTTGCGTGTTGCCGACAGAATGAAAAATCCAACGCTTGAGTATAAATTTAGCTGGATAAAATAGAACCGGTTTATTTATGCTGCTGCTAATATTATCCACACTGTGACCCTTTGTAAACCTTGTTATCGTTTGCGTCATTTTTTGGGTCATATTTACGTTTGTACGCAAAGCATTAAAATCATAAAAGAACAAAGGCTAACCCTTACCGGTTAGCCTTTTTTTTAGCTTATATATGTTAACCTTCCTGAATCATCTCTACCCCACGGATATCGTCAGTAAGGTCTTCAAACAAACTTGCCAGAATGGATTCTATCGTTAGTGAGTTTACGTCGTCAACATAATGCTCGTTGCGGGTTATCCAAAGCTCTTTTTCGTTTATAGCTATGGTAAAAAGCGCGCCTTCATACATGTCCGGTTGAGAGATCTCTACCGCATCATTAACAATTCCAACGGTAAAGTTAATGGTCTGCTGTCGCTGTTGCGCAAACATAGGGTTAAGGTTTTGCTGCACATGGCTAAGTAATTTATCCGGGGTTGTAGCGGTATGTAGGGTGATGATTTTCATATTAAAAGTACAATCGTAAAAACTTATTGTTTTATTCTAAGCTTTTCATCAGCCCTTACAGATAACATCACGTCGGTCTTCGCCATCACGCATTTATATTTATGTCAATCAAAAACGTAATTCCTACGTTTGCATATAAACATCATACACCATGAATTACAAATTACTGGGCCGCTCGGGCCTTAAAGTTTCAGAACTGTGTTTAGGCACCATGGGCTTTGGCACCGAAGCCGGCTGGGGCGCCGATAAAGAAACCAGCTTTGCTATAATGGATACCTTTGCAAACGCAGGCGGTAATTTTTTAGACACGGCAAACGTATATAAATTAGGTACAAGCGAAAAGATAATAGGCGAGTACCTGCAAAACCACGACCGCAATTATTTCGTGGTAGCAACTAAGTACTCGCTAAAAGACAATACAACCAATCCCAATGCATCCGGCAATAGCCGTAAAAACATGATGCGCAGTGTCGAGGAGAGTTTAAAGCGTCTGCAGACGGATTTTATAGACGTGCTTTACCTGCATATTTGGGATGACCTGACGCCTATGGACGAGGTGCTGCGCGGACTGGATGACCTTATTCGGCAGGGAAAAGTAAACTATGCCGCTATTAGCGATACGCCAGCCTGGCAGGTGGCCAAAGGCAATACCATGGCGGAGCTGATGGGCTGGAGTCAACTTATTGCCTTACAGGTTGAGTATAGCCTTATACAACGTACGCCCGAGCGTGAGCTGATCCCAATGGCCAAGCATTTTGGTATGACAGTTACGCCATGGGCACCACTAGGGGGCGGCGTATTAAGCGGCAAATACCTGCGCGGCGAACAAGGTCGCATAAAGCCTGAAAGTAAACGCCTGGACGACCGCAGCGTGGCTATTACCAAAGTTGTTGTAGATATTGCTGAGGAATTAGGTGTATCCGCCAGTCACGTAGCCCTGCAATGGACCCGCAGTCAGGGGTTTTCATCTATCCCGATTGTGGGTGCAACTAAAGTTAGCCAGGTAGAAGAAAATTTAAAAGTTATTGACGTAACACTAACCCCCGAACAACAACAAAAGCTAGACGAGGTATCAAAGATCGACCTGGGTTTCCCCGGAGAATTTTTTAAAGAGGAGGGCGTAAAGATGAACTCTTTCGGTGGATTTTATGATAGGGTAGAGAAGCGTTAGCTTACACGCTTATCGTTTTGAGGAACGAAGAATCTTCTACTTTGACAGTCGCTATTATACCGACCATGAAAGAGATCCTTCGTTCCCTCAGGATGACAAATATTTTTTTACCCTCTCGCCAAACGCTCCAAAGCGTCAATAAACATCGGCGCGTCGTTGAGGCTTTGTACCAGTTGGACGTGCTCGCCGCCCAGGGCCTTAAATTCGTCACCGTATTCTTTAGTAACTTCGTAAACGGTTTCAAGGCAATCGGCAACAAAGGCAGGGCATAGTACTAGTAAGCGTTTTTTACCCTGATGTGCCAGCTCTTCAATCACCTTACTAGTGTAAGGCTGCACCCATGGATCGTTACCCAGGCGCGATTGGAAACAAACGGTATATTGATCTTTGCTGATGCCTGATTTTTGGGCAATAAGGCGAGCGGTATCGTACGATTGTGCCGAGTAGCAAAACTTGTTAGTGTCGTTCAATGTTTCGCAGCAGCCATCAACCTTTAAGCAATAACTATGGGTATGATCGCATTTCATGAGCTGTCGCTGTGGCAGGCCGTGAAAACTAAACAGCACGTGATCATAAGTAGCAGGCTGATGTTTTTGAGCGTTGTCTGCAAAGGTCTGGATCATCAAATCATCATCGTGAAATGAATTGACGAAGGAGATATTCGGAATAGTTTGCCAGGTCTTAACCAGATCCATCACTTTCTCTTGCACGGAGCCTGTACTGGCCGATGCATATTGTGGAAACATCGGTATTACCTTAATGTCGCTCACCAAATTAGCTTTTAAACGCGCTAAAGCCGACTCAATAGAAGGGCTTTGGTAGCGCATAGCCAGCTCTACCTGATACTCCTCGCCCAAACGGTTGGCCAAAGCTGCGTGCTGCAGTTTACTGTAATGTAACAACGGCGATCCTGTCTCGTCGCTCCAAATCTCGCGATAAAGCTTCGCCGATTTTGGCGCGCGGAAGGGTACAATAATCCCTTGCACCAACATAGTGCGCAATACCGGGTTTATATCAATCACCCGGCCGTCCATCAAAAATTCGTTTAAATATTTGCGTACGTCAGCAGTGCTGGGGCTATCAGGAGTGCCCAGGTTAACCAGTAATATTCCTTTTTTCGACATCGGTACAAAAATAGCAAAAAAGGGGCTAACCGGTTATAGAGGAAATTTCTTTACAAAGCAATGTGATTTTTATCAAACATCGAATAATGAAATGCTTTGCTAGACATCATTTTGTGTTGATATTTATAATTATGCTTCCCGTCTACGGAGCTGGGGAGACTAAAATGTTTCTAAACGTGCCTTTACATCCTCCATCAACCACATAGGGGTCGAGGTAGCGCCGGCAATGCCTATGGTATTATTTGGGGCAAACAAAGTAGGGTCAAGTTCATCAACCGAAGAAATGAAATAGGTATTTGGGTTATGCTTGCGGCAAACCTCATATAGCACCTTTCCGTTTGATGATTTTACGCCGGATACAAATACGATCTTATCAAAGCTGGTGGCAAACACCGGGAGGTCCTTATCGCGGTTTGATACCTGGCGGCAAATGGTGTCGTTAGCATTAAGCTGGTAACCACGGGCGATCAGTTCATCCTTGATGTGGTAAAACTTCTCCATGCTTTTGGTAGTCTGGCTATACAGCGTGATGTTTTTGGGCAGCTCAACATTATCCAGCTCGGCCAGATCCTGAAAAACCAGCGCTTCGTTGTTGGTTTGCCCTTGCAGGCCTATCACTTCGGCGTGGCCGTGTTTACCAAAAATCAAGATCTTCTCTTTTTTATCATGGGATGTTTTGATGCGGTTTTGCAGCTTCAGCACAACCGGGCACGAGGCATCTATCAGGGTTATATTATTCTCTAAAGCGGTGCGGTAGGTTTCGGGCGCTTCGCCATGTGCGCGGATGAGTACTTTTTCGTTGCGTAAACCAGCAAGTGCCTCATGTTCTATAATACGCAAGCCCTTAGCTTTAAGCCGGGCAACCTCTTCGTCGTTATGTACAATATCGCCCAGGCAGTACAGGTAGCCATCCTCTTCAAGGATATCCTCGGCCATATCAATCGCATAGATCACCCCAAAGCAAAAGCCCGAATCTTTATCTATACTTACCTGTAATTTAAGTTGGCCCATAATGCTGCAAATTTACTAAAATTTAAATCAAAGTATTGGCCAGTAGACCCAGGAAGAACAAAAACTGACTAACCAGTAACACTGCGCCAACAATGCTTTGCGTTTTAAAGCGGCATACTTCAAATACAAATAGTAACAGCACACTTATGGCAAACCAGCATACATAGTTCGCCACCGGTACGCTAGGGCTCGCCCAATGCCAGTAATCAAATTTTATAGCAATGGGTTCAATCAACACATCAAGCGCCATTAATCCTGTAGCTCCAATTAGTACACGTAGCCACATTTGTTTAATAGCTACCTGCTGTAAGGCTGTGCCCGCCGCATAGATCAGCAAAAACCAGTTTACACCCATAATAATCGGTATACCGTCTAACCTAATACCCAAGGTTTTGCCATATTGATAATTGCCGAAAAGAATCCCCGTATGCACGCCCAGCCACTCAGCCATAAACCCGGCAATAAATACCACCAGGAAAAATAGCATGAACTTACTATCTCGCTTATTATGACTAATGATCAATATCACCATCATCAATAATAAATGAAACGGCACCAGGTGCAGAAACAATGGTCTGCTTAATACAAGGGACAAACCCACAAAGCCCACGACATGAAAAATGAGAATGATGCGTATTAACTGCGCGGTTTTTGGGTCGCTTATATTTTTCGGCCTTTCCATGTAATGGTTTTGGTTAGGTGGCGTTGTATGGCCAAAAATGCAACCAGCGCCAGACTGAACATTTGCGCCGGGTGTAGTATAATATTGTACCAAGCGTTTTGCCCCGCCGCCAGCGAGATCATTACCCGGGTGAGAACAATTAATCCGACCATGAAAAATACGAAAGCGAAATTTAAGGTCATCAGAATGATCATTGGCCCGCCGATGATGAACACAATGTATATTAAAAACCAGATGATGTTATAATTAAACGCCGCCAAAAAGTTTTTGCTAAAACCATCTACAGCCTCCCGGTAACTGCTGTACATGCGGCAACTAATCATGCCATTGGCCAGCAGCGCCTCGCCTTTGTTGCCTGCAGATTTTACCAACCGCATAATCTCTACGTCCTCCACTATTTTGTGTTTAACCTGCTGGTGCCATTGATGTTTGCGGTAGCTATCTGCATCAAACAACATAAACTGGCCGCTGGCTGCAGCGACGGTATAGTTTTTAACCAGGTAAACCAAGCGCAAGGGCAAAAGGTTAAGTAATATATAATGCATTAAAGGCACCACCATCATTTCGCTTAGGGTATTCATTTGCTGGTTGGCAAACAGGCTGAGTAAGCTTAGTTTGTTGGCATACATTCTATGCACCGCGCTGTTGATCAGGCCCGGGTGCATCTCTTCGTCAGCGTCAACAAAAAGTAAAAAGTTACCCTTAGCTTGTGCGGCCAATTGGTGGCAGGCGTAATTTTTACCCAGCCAATTGCGCGGCAGGTTGTCGCCCTTTATCACACGGAAGTTGCTTTGCTCATTTGCAAATGCAGAGCAAAGCTGATAAGTTTTATCGACTGAATCATCGTCCAAAATGATGACCTCATAATTTTGGTAATCCTGGTCGCGGATGGATTGTAGTAAGCGCAGAATATTTTTTTCTTCGTTGCGCGCGGGGATCAGTATCGATACCAGATCCAGGTAATGTTTGCTAACGCGACGCAGTTTTGGGTCTGATATAAAATTAAACAGCGTTACCACAAACCGCAGGATGATGAAGAAAAAGGTAACTGCTATAAAAGTGACCACTATTTGATAATTTTTGTTTGTTGCTGCCTTGCCGTTGTATATTGTTGCTGATAAACGCTCTGTAACTGCGTAACATTTGCCCAATCTTGCTGTGTTTCTGCTTTTAAATAAACATTTGCAACAGGTTTAAAGTTCTCAAAATTCTCGATAAAAGTGGTGGCAAAAACCAGGTTAAATTTTCCGGCGGCTTTTGCAATAATGCGAATAACGCCCTGTTCAAATATTACTTCGCTCACCAGGTTTGAATACAACTTACCCTGCGGATAAATCAATACCAAGTTGCCCGGGTTGCCAAGCAATTCAGCCGCAAAGTCCAGTGATTGGAGGATCCCTTTTGAGCTTTTACTTACAGAAAAGGCTCCGCCGTAGCTAAGCATCGGCTCTTTAAGTATCGTGCCCTCCAATACCATGGCATGGAATTTTCGTTTGAAAAAATAGCGGTTAATATGGTAAAGTACAAACGTGTCCCAAACGCTAAAGTGGTTGGCAATGAGCAAAATAGACCGGTTGGAGTCTGTATCTATCTGATTGTAATTGATCTGATGGAAATGGCGTGCTGTTAACCAACGTACATAGATATTAAATACGGTCTTTAAAATTATGTTCTGCTTAGGGTAGATCATTTAATGCTCCACGTTAACCTGGTCCTTTAAAGCCTGTTGATGGAAAGCATTGATCTTGCGGGATAGTTCATCAAAGGTTAGTTCGCCCGCTACACCACAGTCGTATAGATGAAAGAATACCGAGGGTTTTAGGCTTTCAAAATAGTCAATCAGTGCGCACGAATACACTATTTGGCAGGGGCCCTTAATGTTTTTGATAAGGCGCTCTATGCCTTTCTCTACCGCAATTTCTGTAGTATGATTAGATATCAGTTGACCTTGCGGAAACACCACTACCAGGTTGTCTTTATTATTTAACAAACCTGCCGCATATTGCAAAGATTTGATCATTTCGCGCGAAGTACGATCGATAGAAAAACCGCCAAACAAGTTTAGCATCATGCGTTTACGCAGGTGGTCCTCCTGCATCATTATATATAAATTGCGCTTTAGATGCCAGTAAGCCAGGTAGTTGCCCCACAGGCCATCCCACCAGCTAAAGTGATTGCAAAGCAGTAATATAGAGTGTCCCTCTTTGGGTTCAAAAGGTGTTACCACCAACCGGTTAAAGTAACCACGCATTCTAAAACGCATGTAGTAAGCAAACCAATTGCTAAACAATTTAACTCGGCGGGCAGGTATCATGGCGTTAAATTTACTAAATATTCATCCAACGCGGGTACCACGAGCCAGTGGCCCAGGTCAACCTCATGCACGTCAGGGCTTTGCAGCAAATTAATAAAGGGGATGGCTGCCAATTTGGGGAACAGTTGATCTTGCCTGCCAAATATCAACCTGCATTTTATTTTATGTTGATTTATAAGTGACGCTATTTTAACAACATCGGGGCGCAAAAGCTTAATCAAATTAAGGGTGTAATAAACATCCATGCGCTTTTGGGGCGTATTCATTTCGCTGTAAGCAATGTCGTATAGGCTTTGATCAATAAACCCAACTTTGCGCAAATTTTTAAGCAGGGCGGGAGCTAGCCACTTGCTTTTGGTGACAGTTTTAAAAAGCAGTTGGCCCCATGCTTTATTTTGTATAATATCAAACCCTTTATAAACGGCGAGGCCATCGGGCGCCATTAATATTACTTCGTCTATCAAATCGGCATACTCCTCAACCAGTATGAGCGCCAGGTTGGCGCCGATGGAGTATCCCATTACAGAAAAACGTTGGCGGCCATACGTTTTAAACCACTGCTCTACATAGGCTTTTACCATAGCTTTGGGCATACCGGCAATAATTTGCTGCTCAGTCCAATCGTCCAACTTACTTTCATTATGAAAAAAATGATCGAAGCCGTAAACATGGTATTGCTTTAAAACAGACTGTTCTAAAACATTAAATTGCTTACCCGTCATACCATAGCCATGGAATGCCAACACGGGTTTTTGGCCTGTGCCGTATTCATGAAAATGTACTTTGCCTAAGCCGGCCAGATTTAAAAAGCCCATTACGGCAATTATAAGGACTAAGATTTACAGGATGAAATGTTTTAAGATTAAAATGGCTGAACTATGATTTATTGACTGTCAGGATTGAGGCTTGCTCCTGCTGCTGTTATCTCATTTCAGACATGATCATATCTGTCGCGCCAATATTTTGCTGGACATACCCACGTGCCTTTTGACCGGCATCCTTAAGTAGTTCAGGGTCACTGATTAAATCGCTTGCAGTTTTTTTAAAGCCTTGCTCATCATCGACACTAAAACCTGCGCCGATGGCTAACAGGTCTTTAGCCTCTTTAAACTTTTGGTAGTTAGGGCCAAAAATTACCGGCAAACCAAAAGCGGCAGCCTCTAAGGTGTTATGTATGCCCGCTCCGAAACCACCACCTATGTAGGCTATATGCCCGTATTGGTACAGTGACGACAGCATGCCGATATTATCGATTATTAAAATTTGAGATTTGACATTTGACATTTGAGAAAAACGCTCATATGAATTTTGTGGCAGCAAATGTATTAGCCTGTTTATCTTATCCTCGTCAATTTCATGCGGGGCGATGATAAATTTCCAATCCGGGTATTCAGTAATCAGGCCAGCTAACAATTGCTCGTCTGCCGACCAGGTGCTACCGGCTATGAAAGTTTTTTGATTATCAGTGAAAGCGGCAATTTCCGGCAGTATCCTTAGGGTCTGAGCATTGGCCCATACGCGATCAAAGCGAGTGTCGCCGCTGATGGTTACGTTGTTGATGTTGATAGCTTGCAATAGTTGTTTTGATTGTTCATCCTGAACGAAAAAGTGGCTCACAAAACTCAGCATTTTACGGTGCAGGCCCCCATACCATTTAAAAAATACCTGTCCAGGCCTAAAAATTCCGGACACCATGTACAATGGGATGTTTCGGTTATGCAATTCATTAAAATAATGATACCAGTACTCGTATTTGGTAAAAACAGCCAGTGTCGGATTAATTGCTTCAATAAACTCGCGGGCGTTGGCGGCAGTATCCAGCGGTAAATAATAAACCGCGTCAGCTAAAAGCGTGTTCTTTCTTATCTCATATCCCGAAGGAGAAAAAAAGGTGATTACTATTTTTGCCTGTAGATTATCTGCCCTGTATCGTTCTAATACAGGGCGACCCTGTTCAAATTCGCCAAGAGAGGCAAAATGAAACCAAACACTGTCCGTAAAGGGGGCGATAGCAACGTTACGACGGCCGGCTATCCACAATCCCGCCTTTTTGTTAAATATCGAAAAAATTAATATTAATATGCTGTAAATACGAAGCCCAAGGTTATATAATTGTAACATTTTGACTGCGAAATCTGTATATTCGCCGCGATAAATATAATAACAATTTAAGTAGAATTTGTGAAAATAGCTGTAGTAGGAACAGGCTACGTGGGTTTGGTAACAGGCACATGTTTGGCCGAAACCGGTAACCAGGTAATATGCGTTGATGTTAACCAAAGTAAGGTTAAAATGATGCAGGAGGGTATGCTGCCTATTTACGAGCCCGGCCTTGAGTCGCTTTTTACACGTAATTTAAAACAAGGACGTCTGCATTTTACTACTGATCTTGCTGAAGCGGTTGCCGAAGCGAAGATCATCTTTTTGGCTCTGCCGACCCCCCCGGGAGGCGATGGCGCGGCTGATTTAAGTTATGTGCTTGGTGCATCAAAGGATATTGCGAAGCTAATTACGGAGTATAAGGTTATTGTAACCAAATCGACCGTGCCGGTTGGTACTGCCGATAAAATTACTGACGTGTTTAATGCGCATACCAACGTAGACTACGCTGTAGTTTCAAATCCCGAATTTTTACGCGAGGGGGTAGCCGTTGAGGATTTTATGAAGCCCGACCGTATTGTTATTGGTACCCTTGATGAGCGCGCACGTAAATTAATGGGCGAACTTTATGCCCCATACGTGCGCCAGGGCAACCCGATAATTTATATGGATCCGCGTTCGTCTGAGCTGACTAAATATGCCGCTAACTCTTTCCTGGCAACCAAAATATCTTTCATGAACGAAATTGCCAATCTGTGCGAATTGGTTGGTGCTGATGTAGACATGGTAAGGGGTGGTATTGGTGCCGACGACCGTATCGGTCGCAGGTTCTTGTTCTCTGGTATTGGTTACGGTGGTAGCTGTTTCCCTAAAGATGTGCAGGCGTTGGCAAAATCTGCCAAAGACAATCAATATGATTTTAAGATACTAAACGCGGTAATGGATGTTAACGACATTCAACGTAAAATATTGGTTGATAAGATAAAGGCATATTACAACAATAATCTTAAGGGTAAAAAACTTGCCATTTGGGGCCTTTCTTTTAAACCAGAGACTGACGATATCCGCGAAGCACCGGCCTTATACATTATTGAAGATTTATTAAAAGAAGGTGCAACTATCACGGCGTTTGACCCGGAAGCCATGACAAATGTTAAAGGCGCATTGGGCGATAAAATTGAATACGCTGCAGACCAATACCAGGCAGCGAAAGATGCCGATGCCTTATTGATATTGACAGAGTGGTCGGTGTTCCGTACACCTGATTTTGATCAGCTGGAATCGTCATTAAAGACTAAAGTGATTTTTGATGGTCGTAATTTATACGATATCCAAAAAATGATTGACTGCGGATATTATTACAACAGTATAGGTAGAAGGGTAGTTAGCTAATGAGTCAGAAACGAATATTAATTACCGGTGCTGCAGGGTTCTTAGGATCGCATTTATGCGACAGGTTTATTAAAGAAGGTTACCACGTTATAGGCATGGACAACCTGATAACCGGCGACCTGCGAAACATTGAGCATTTGTTTAAACTAACAAACTTTGAGTTTTATCATCATGATGTTTCTAAGTTTGTGCATGTGCCCGGCGACTTACATTATATTCTGCACTTTGCATCGCCTGCCAGCCCTATTGATTATTTAAAGATCCCAATACAAACGCTAAAAGTAGGATCACTAGGCACCCACAATTTGCTGGGCCTTGCACGCTCAAAAAAAGCGCGCATGCTTATCGCATCAACCTCAGAAGTATATGGTGATCCAACTGTTAATCCGCAGCCCGAAGAATATTGGGGCAACGTAAACCCGGTTGGTCCGCGGGGTGTCTACGACGAAGCTAAGCGATTCCAGGAAGCTATCACCATGGCTTACCATACTTTTCACGGGTTGGAAACCCGCATAGTAAGGATATTTAATACTTATGGCCCGCGCATGCGTCTTAATGACGGCCGTGTATTGCCAGCATTTATTGGCCAGGCTTTACGTGGCGAGCCTTTGACAGTGTTTGGTGACGGATCGCAAACACGTTCGTTTTGTTATGTTGATGATTTGATTGACGGTATCTATCGCTTACTGCACAGTGATTATGCCCAACCTATGAACATCGGCAACCCGGACGAGATAACAATCAAGCAATTTGGCGAAGAGATTATCAAATTAACAGGGACGGACCAAGAATTAGTATGCGTACCATTACCTACGGATGATCCAAAGCAGCGTCGTCCGGATATTACAAAGGCTAAAGATATTTTGGGCTGGGAGCCTAAGGTGTCAAGAAGTGAGGGTTTAAAAGTTACTTACGACTATTTTAAATCCTTGCCTGAAAAGGAAATACAACACAAAGATTTTACTTATTACAACAAAAGTTAACATGGCAAAAATAGTAGTAACGGGTGGTTTAGGTTTTATTGGCTCGCATACAGTTGTTGAGCTTATTAACGCCGGCTACGAACCTATAATAGTTGACGATCTTTCAAATTCGAACCCTAAAATTTTAGACCAGCTTGCAAAGATCATCGGTTACAAACCGGCCTTTCATAAAATTGACCTTTGCAACGAGGTCGACGTTAAGGCATTTGCCGATAGCAATACAGACATTACAGGCATTATTCATTTTGCTGCTTCAAAAGCGGTGGGCGAGTCTGTACAGCAACCTATAAAATATTACCGCAATAACATCTACTCGTTATTAAACGTAATCAACGCGTTTGATAAACGTTCTGCTAACCTGGTTTTTTCATCAAGCTGTACCGTTTACGGCCAACCTGATGTATTGCCAGTTACAGAAGCTGCCCCTGTAAAAAAGGCCGAATCGCCATATGGGAATACTAAACAGATAGCAGAGGAAATGTTGCAAGACATGTCTGCAGCAGGTAGCACCTATAAGATTATATCCCTACGTTACTTTAACCCGGTTGGCGCGCACAGTACCGCGCTTATTGGTGAGTTGCCTATCGGCGTGCCTCAAAATTTAGTGCCGTTTATAACGCAGGCCGCTATTGGTAAACGCGAAAAAATCACGGTATTTGGGGATGATTATAACACTCCTGACGGCAGTTGCGTGCGCGATTACATCCACGTAGTTGATCTGGCTAAAGCACATGTTGCTGCCTTAAGATTAATGGAGACTGAAGCATTTAAAGGCTACGATGTATTTAACATCGGCACTGGCACTGGCAGTTCGGTTTTAGAAGTAATAAAGGCCTTTGAACAGTCAACCGGGCAAAAACTTAATTATCATAAAGGGCCTCGTCGTAACGGCGACATAGAGAAGGTTTGGGGCGATGTCGCCAAATCAAAAAACACGTTAAAATGGCAAACCGAACTTGATCTGGATACTATGATGCAGTCGGCCTGGGAGTGGGAAAAATATATTGCACAAAATCCTTTATAAAAATCAATAAATGAAAAAGATTATCATTACCGGCGGCGCTGGTTTTATAGGTTCGCACGTGGTGCGCAGGTTTGTTACCAACTATCCTGACTATACTATCATTAACCTCGATAAATTAACATATGCTGGTAACCTGGCAAACTTGAAGGACATTGAAGATGAGCCTAATTATAAGTTTGTAAAAGGCGATATTGTCGACCTAGCTTTTGTTAATAAGCTTTTTGCTGATGAACAGCCGGACGCTGTTATCCACCTGGCTGCCGAATCGCACGTTGATCGTTCTATAACCAATCCATTAGAGTTTGTGATGACTAATGTGGTAGGTACAGTAAACCTCTTAAATGCGGCGCGCGACACTTGGAAGGGCAATTACGATAGCAAACGTTTTTACCATGTATCAACCGATGAGGTGTATGGTACATTAGGCGAAGAAGGTATGTTTACAGAAGAAACAGCCTATGATCCGCACTCGCCATACTCGGCCTCAAAAGCGAGCTCAGATCATTTTGTGCGTGCATATTATGATACTTATGGTTTAAATACCGTTATTTCAAATTGTTCAAACAACTATGGTTCATTCCATTTTCCTGAAAAATTGATTCCGCTTGCTATTCACAACATCCAGCAAAATAAACCTGTACCGGTGTATGGCAAAGGCGAAAATATAAGGGATTGGTTATGGGTTGAAGATCATGCCCGTGCCATTGATGTAATTTTTCATAAGGCGGCAACCGGTACTACTTACAACATTGGCGGCCATAACGAGTGGAAAAACATAGACCTGATTAAAACTTTATGTTCTATAATGGATAGCAAATTGGGCAGGGCAGAAGGCGAATCGGCAAAACTGATAACCTTTGTTACTGACCGTGCCGGCCATGATTTACGTTATGCTATTGATGCCACCAAACTTAAAGACGAATTGGGTTGGGTGCCAAGCATTACTTTTGAAGTAGGATTAGAGAAAACAGTAGAATGGTATTTGCAAAATGAGGAGTGGTTAACCGACGTAACATCGGGTCATTATCAGCAATACTATGCAGAGCAGTATAGCGACCGATAAATGTTTGGTTTCTTTAAAAGGAAGAAAAAACAGGATAATGAAAAGTTTATCCACAGCTATGAGTCAATAGCTGTAGATATGCACTCGCATGTTTTGCCGGGTATTGATGACGGGGCGCAAAATGTAGAAGAATCTATCTTTTTAATAAAAAAAATGATGGAGGTAGGCATCCAGAAAGTTATTGCCACGCCACATATCATGGCCGACTTTTACAGGAACACCCCCGAAACTATTAATGAAGCACTTGGACTATTAAAAGCCGAACTTCAAAATCGCTCGATAGAGATTCAAATTGAAGCTGCGGCTGAACATTATTTCGACGAAACATTTGAAAAACGAGTTGTAGAGCACCGGCTTATGCTCATGGGCGATAACTATGTGCTTTTCGAATACCCTTTTATATCGCCCCCACCAAATGCTCTACCGGTAATACAAAAGATGATTGAGCTGGGTTACAAACCTATCTTGGCGCATCCAGAAAGATACCCGTATATGTCCGTTAGCGAAATGGCTAACCTGCGTGCGTGGGGATGTAACTTGCAATTAAATACAATATCATTAACAGGGTATTACGGTAAAGAGGTTAAGAAGAAAGCGGAGGAGATGATTGACGCAAATGTGGTTGACTTTATATCCAGCGACATGCATCATCCGCGGCATGCTTCGGCACTTAAAGACGCTCTAAATTATCCATACCTGCAAAAAATATTGACAGATTATCCGCTGAAGAATATAATGCTTAAGTAGATGTGCCAATGTGCGGACATGCAAATGCAATTATAAATAGAAAGAGGCTTACAAGTTATTTGTATGCCTCTTTCTATTACGGTAGTCGTTGCTCTAATAATTTACTAAATCCAGACGCATTGCACTACCGGGGCTGGCATATCTGCACTCCACTACTCATATCTCAACGCCTCAACAGGGTCAAGCTTGGCTGCTTTTTTGGCGGGGTAGAAGCCTGAGCCCAATCCTATTAAAGTACAAAGGGCAATTGCACAGAAAAGCCACAACCATGGCACAATAAACTGTCCGCTTATCTGTACGGCTATGAGGTTGCCTGCGGCCATTCCTAGTATAATTCCGCCAATTCCGCCTATCAGGCATATTACTATCGCCTCTATTAAAAACTGTTTACGTATAACAGATGGGGTGGCCCCAATGGCTTTACGGATCCCAATTTCGCGCGTACGCTCTGTTACAGATACCAGCATGATGTTCATTAAACCTATGGCTGCGCCAATTAAGGTGATGATGCCAATTCCAAAACCGGCCACCGTCATGCCGGTTAACTGCCCGGCCAGTTGCTGCTGCATAGAATCGCTGCGTAAGATCTCGAAATTGGAAGGCTTGGTTACGTGCAGCCCACGTATATTTCTGAACAGGGCTTCAGCTTCGCTGGTACTAGCCGTTAAAGCGCTGCCGTTGGTAACCATTACGGCTATTTCAAAAGACGGCTTTGCTGTGGTAGCCATTTGTTTGGCCTTTAAAATGGGTATGGCAACCATCCTGTCGCCACCCGAGCCCATGCCTGAGCCTTTTGACTCAAAAGCGCCAATGATTCTGAATTTGCTGCTGCCAACAAACACAAATTTATTGATCGGGTCAATATTGCCAAATAATTTGTTTTTAACCTCACTGCCTATAATCACCACATTGGCGCCATACAACAGTTCCGATTCAGAAAAATTACGGCCAAGTGCAAGTTTATAGCCGTTGGTATGTATATAATTCTCGTTAGTACCGGTTATGTTAATGTTAGGATTAGTTTTTGCGCTACCATATTTTACTACCGCTGTACCACCAATGCCAAGATTAATAGAAACCAACGCGGGTAATTTATATTGAGTTTTAAAGCGCTGCGCCTGATCATAACGGATTACGGGGTAAAACTTGCGACGCCCACCCTGCCCAAAGTTGACCCCCGAGCCTCGATTTTGTATGGTAAATGAGTTTGCGCCAAGCCGGGAAAAGGCATCATTAGTGTATTGTTTAATACCTTCAATGGCTGTAAGTATCCCCACTAACGCCATAATGCCGATAGCAATAATTAGTGATGTTAGGGCTGTACGCAACCTGTTACCGGCTATTGACTGCAGTGCAATGGATATGTTTTCGCGAAGCGTGGTTTTTACCGGCATGGTATAAAGATAAAAAACTTACAGGTAAGACAGTGTTGCTGTAATGATGTTACAATTTTTAAAAGTAATATCTTAATTTTACATACGTTAATGTAGTATCATGAAAACTATCAAATCAATTTATATCGCGCTGTTCTTGACAGCGACGGCTCTTAGCGCTAGTGCGCAATCTGCATCAGTAAATAATGTTGTTGCTGCTTACTTAGATGTTAAAAGCGCTTTGGTAAACAGCGATGGATCGCTTGCTGCATCAAAGGCTAAGACTTTATTGACTCAAATTAGTGCTGTAAAACCGGATGTTAAGCAGCAAGCTACGTGGTCAAAGTTAGTTGGTAAATTAAGCGCCGATGCCCGCCATATTAGCGAAGTAACCAAGGTAGAACAGCAAAGAGTTTCGTTTGCGGCTTTGTCATCAAATATCTATCAGTTAGTAAAGGCGGTAAAACCTAGTACTGGAGCATTGTATGTACAGTATTGCCCAATGAAAAAGGCGAGTTGGTTAAGCAATAAAAAAGAGATTGAAAACCCCTACTATGGCGATGCAATGCTGACCTGCGGCGGGGTGAAGGAAACTTTAGCAGCTAAATAATTCCAGTGGGTCAAGATCGCGATATAAGAATCAAGATTGCATTTTGAATTGTCTGGATGAATTTAGACAAACAATAAGGGCCGGTAGTTACTTAACTACCGGCCCTTTATATATCTTGAATCTTCGTTATTGACTCTTAAATCTAATCCTAAACAGCAAACGATGTTCCGCAACCGCAAGTGCTGGCCGCGTTAGGGTTATTAAAGGTAAAGCCACGGGCGTTTAAGCCATCCTGAAAATTGATTTCCATGCCCATTAAATACATGCCGTGTGCTTTGTTCATAAATACACGTAAACCTTCAAGCGTAAATTCCTCGTCGCCTTCTTTCTTCTGGTCAAAGCCTAACACGTAGCTCATACCAGAGCAGCCGCCACCTTCAACGCCAATGCGCAAGCCAAAATCATTGCTAATTTCTTGCTGGTCTCTCAGTTTATACAATTCTTTAACGGCACCTTCTGTAAGGGTTACCGGCGCTGGCATAATGGCAACAGTTGTACTCATCTTATTTTTAATTATCTACACAAATATAAGGTAAAATGCGGATTTTTGTTCAGAGCGACTTATTTATGACCTGCGCTTAACACTAAACACACTATGGAAGCTTATTCTTATTTATTAGATATTTTAAAATATACCATTGCAGGGCTAGGCGTTGTATGGATAGCGTTTTATCTGCTTAAGCCATACCTTGACCGCAACGAAAACTTGCAGCTTATTGAACTCAAAAAAACTATCAGCGCACAAACACTACCGTTAAAGTTGCAGGCTTACGAGCGTGTAGTGTTATTTATAGAGCGAATGAACCCGACAAACCTTTTAGTGCGCCTGACCAATCCGGACTACAGCGCTGCCGAACTATACATGCTGGTAGTTGCCGAATTGCGTAACGAGTATCAACACAATGTTACTCAGCAAATTTATGTAAGTGCCGGCACCTGGGCTATTGTGAAAAGGCTTAAGGATGAAACGCTTGCAGTAATAAATAGTGTGGTAAAGATATTGCCTGAAAACGCTACCGGATTAGAACTAAGTAAAGCAGTACTAACACATATTAGCCAAATTGAAAATAATCCTTACGATGCAGGTTTGGCTTTGATCCGCAAAGAACTGGAAGAGTTATTTTAATAAAATGGCGGTTAAACGGATAACAACATCGGGTATTGAAATAACGGAGGTTTATACCGAGCCTTCAAAAATAAATGAATTACCCGGCGAGTTTCCGTATACCCGCGGGATACAAAAGGATATGTACCGGGGCAAACCCTGGACAATGCGCCAGTATGCAGGCTTCTCTACCGCCGAAGAATCAAACAAGCGTTACCATTATTTACTAGGCCAGGGCACCATGGGGCTCTCGGTAGCTTTTGACCTTCCTACCCAGATAGGCTACGACAGCGACCACGACCTTGCCGAAGGTGAGGTAGGTAAGGTAGGGGTTGCTATAGACTCCTTAAAAGATATAGAGGTTTTGTTTGATGGTATCCAACTTAAGGATATTACCACCTCAATGACCATTAATGCCACCGCACCTATATTGCTGGCTATGTATATCGCGTTAGCAAAAAAGCAAGGGGCCGATCTTAACCAATTGTCGGGCACGGTGCAGAACGATATATTAAAGGAATATGCGGCCCGCGGTACCTATATATATCCGCCGGCGCCATCTATGCGTTTAATTACAGATGTGTTTGAGTATTGTAGCAAGGAGTTGCCTAAGTGGAATACGATATCTATATCAGGCTACCACATTCGCGAGGCAGGATCAACCGCGGTGCAAGAGCTGGCCTTTACGCTTGCTAATGGCAAAGCTTATTTAGTGGCGGCCCAAAGCAAGGGTCTAGATATTAATGTTTTCGCAAAGCGACTATCGTTCTTTTTTAATTGTCATAACAATTTTTTTGAAGAGATAGCAAAGTTTAGGGCGGCACGCCGTATGTGGGCCAATATTACAAAACAGCTTGGGGCAACAGATCCGGGAGCGCAAAAGCTCCGCTTTCATACGCAAACCGGTGGGTCTACGCTTACTGCACAGCAGCCCCTCAATAACATCGTACGGGTAAGTACCCAGGCCCTGGCCGCGGTATTGGGTGGTACACAGTCATTGCATACTAATGGCTACGATGAGGCCTTGTCATTACCAACAGAGGCTGCTGTAGCGGTTGCGCTGCGCACCCAACAGATTATCGCTTTTGAAACCGGCGTTACTGATACTGTAGACCCGCTTGCAGGGTCTTACTTTGTAGAAGCATTGACCAACGAACTTGAAGCCGCTGCTTATATATATATAAATAAGATAGACGCCATGGGCGGATCTGTTAAAGCTATTGAGCAGGATTATATTCAGCAGGAGATAGCGGCATCTGCCTATCAATACCAGACTGAAGTGGAGAGCGGTGAGCGCGTCTTAGTGGGCGTTAATAAATATAAACAGCCTGAGTTGCCTTTAAAAAATGTATTCAAGGTTGACGATAGTATACGCGTACATCAAATAGAAAAAATAAAGGTGCTAAAGGCCAGGCGAGACAATATTGCTGTTGCAAATAGTTTACAGGGGCTAAAACGGGCTACCGAGGAAGGGAAAAATGTAATGCCTTTTATATTGACAGCTGTGGAAAACTATGCAACCCTTGGCGAAGTTGCTAACATTTTTCGGGACATTTTTGGAGAATACTAACATCCAAATCAGCGCAAATTGTAACCGGCGGCGCGCTGACGCCTATTGAAGATACCATAAAACCGCGCGAATAATAGGAGCTAAATTATAATAAAGTGCCCCTAATGCACTGAAACGCAATGTTTACTATTGGTAGGGCAGAATGCCGGGTTTATACGCTCTTAATATAACTTATAAAGTTGAATATCGTACAATAAATAGGACGACTTTTTGAAAATATATTTTAACAAAAAATGCAAAAAGAGTTTTTTAATTCGGTTTTTTTCCGAATATTCGATGTTCCGTAGCAGGCCTTAATTATTGTCGCTCTGGGCCTGAAAATCAATATTTTGCAAATTACTTATATGGAAAAAACTTGTACTAACGTCTGGAATAGCTGCCTTCAAATCATAAAAGACAACATCCCTGCACAAAGCTTTAAAACTTGGTTTGAGCCAATTAAAGCACTGCGCATGGAAGGTAGCGTTTTGACGATACAAGTACCCAGCTTATTCTTTTACGAATGGCTTGAAGAACATTACGTTCAGCTATTACGTAAAACCATAAAAAAGCAGTTGGGAGATGAGGGTCGGTTAGAGTACAACATCGTTGTTGAACAATCGTCGGCCAGTAAACCATATACTACTAATATGCCTTCAAACGGAAACGGTGCCGAGTCGAAAAATCAGTCAATGCCTATCCCTATTTCTATTAATAAGGATATCAAGAACCCTTTTGTAATACCGGGGCTTAAAAAACTGAATGTAGACCCTCAGCTAAACCGCCAATACACTTTTGAAAACTTTGTAGAGGGAGATTGCAATCGCCTGGCACGTTCTGCAGGCTATGCTGTTGCTGCCAAACCGGGCGGTACATCATTTAACCCTTTAATGATATATGGTGGTGTAGGCTTAGGCAAAACCCACCTGGCACAAGCCATTGGTAACGAAATTAAACGCTCGTTGCCTGATAAGCTGGTACTTTATGTATCGTGCGAAAAATTTACGCAACAGTTTGTTGACGCCCTTAAACATAACAACATAAATGACTTTGTAAACTTTTACCAGGCTATTGACGTGTTGATCATGGATGACGTACACAATTTTGCCGGTAAAGAAAAAACACAGGATTTCTTTTTCCATATCTTCAACCATCTGCATCAGTCTGGTAAGCAATTGATCATTACATCAGATAAAGCGCCTAAAGACCTTGCCGGTTTAGAAGAACGTTTGTTATCAAGATTTAAATGGGGCCTTAGTGCCGACTTGCAGATCCCTGATCTGGAAACCCGTATGGCTATCCTGAAAAACAAAACCTACCAGGACGGTATTGAGTTGGGCGATGACGTTATAGAATACGTTGCGCACAACATTGATAATAACGTAAGAGAGCTTGAAGGTGCCATGGTATCTTTACTGGCGCAATCAACCCTTAACCGTAAGGAGATTGACCTTAACCTGGCCAAGCAAATGCTGAAGAACTTTGTAAAAAATTCTTCAAAAGAGATCTCGATGGAATATATTCAAAATCTGGTTTGCGAGTATTTTGAAGTGCCAATTGATATGGTAAAGTCGCCAACGCGTAAGCGCGAGATTGTGCAGGCCCGCCAAATCTCTATGTACCTGGCTAAAGCGCATACCAAAAGCTCCTTAAAGTCAATAGGCCATTTCTTTGGTGGCCGCGACCACTCTACCGTTATCTACGCGTGCCAAACTGTTGAGGATTTAATTGATACCGACAAGAAATTTAAAGGCTACGTAGCCGATATACAGAAAAAGCTAAAGATGTCTTAACGATATAAACTTAGCTATACAAATAGAGCGCCATTGTGATTTGATCATGATGGCGCTTTTGTTTTTGTGCCCTCCGTGTTAACGAATGTTAACATAGGTTAAATATTGTTTTGCCTTAGATTAATTGTTGGTGATATGTAGCTATATTTAAACTGTGTAACCTAAATCACAATCATACAATGAAATACGCTATAACGTTTATACTCGGCTTACTTACATCGGGGATGGTGCGCGCCCAGCAAATTAACCTTAAACCCGGCGAAGAGTTTGCTTATCAAACTCACAATACTGAAGTGCCTGTTGGCTCAAAAGCCCGCCCTTTAGAGGAAGCTTACACCTTTCAATTTAAAGTAATAAGCAGTAACGCCACCGAGTGTAAACTGCAGTGTACCTTGACAAAAGCAAAACTTTGGCAAGCGGATAAACTGTACCGTTTAAACGCTGACAGTGTAAGAAACACCGAGCTCAACTATTCGGGCTTGCTTACGCAATTGATATTGCTAAACCAACCGTTTACTGTGGTGCTAAACCCTAAAGGGAAGTTTATGCGCGCCGAAGGTATAGCTGACCTGATTAAAAAAGCTACCGCTTCATGGTATCTTGAAGAGAACGTGCAACAATACCAGCAAGGTAATATTGAGGGCTTTTTAAGCCGTTTAAACTGGATGTTTTTTGAGCTGCCTGATCAAAAGTTGAGCTACCAATCAACCTTTACCGGCGCCGATAAAAAGACCATCTACAAGGTAAACGCTATGCGCGGCTCGCTGTTAGATATTTCGCCGGTTACAGTCGAAAAAACCTCGCAGGCTAAATACTTACTGAATGATGTAAATGGTTTATTAGAAGATGTAAGCACCACCTATACCCAAACTGGTGTGCCTGATCCTAAGCGCTTTACGAGTACGCAAACTATAGTATATGGCAAAGCCGATGCGTCTATAGTAGACACCGCCTGGCTTAATATGGCTATACCTTTAAGCTACTGGAGCGAGCATTTTAAAAACAAAGCCGGTGAGGTAGACTCGGCGAAGGTGTTTAGCTATTTTGCAAGCCATGATGCTGTTTATAAGGATGATCCATATTACATTTTGGCTAAACTTAAAAACGTGCAAGGGTTAAAAGGGCGCAAAAGCTTCGATAATTACCGTGCCGAACTGGCCAAGACTCCCAATAACGTGCTTGCAGACCAGAGCTCGCATCTTTTTAACAAGTTGCAATGGGCTGCCGAGGTTAATGCGGATACGGCTTACAATGTAATTGCCTATATGCACAAGTTTTCAGATTTTGGCGAGTGGCTACAGGAGTCGTTCGCGCAGGCCTTTTTAAGGAAAGATATGCCGGTGTCTGACGAGCTGCTGAAAAAGCTGAATAATGACACGAAATTAGGGGTAAAACCGCTGATAAATCCGATGTATTTATGGGTAAATGCAAAGAAAGAACCGGGTAATACAAGAGTATTGAGTAGCACTTACAACCAATTCATGAAAATGAATGATTTGAACATGCACAAAGGTAATGGAGCGCGTTACGCCTTGTTGATTTACAAAATGCTGGTTAACGCTAAAATGGAAAAGGAAGCCGTTAAGCTGCTTGACAGAACTAATCAGACCCTTGCGCGGTTTACGGCTGACACCCTAAACAAAAGCCGACTGGCCGACAGGAACATTTTGGCCTATACTTACTACCTAAAATACCAGCAAACCCTTAAAACTGATTCGGCTGCTGCTTTGGTGTTTTTGGGGAAGGCGTCGCAATTTTCGCCGTTAGATAAACGGGAGAAGGCTTATACCAGCTTTTATGACCGGGTGTTTTTACAATCAAAAGAAAGCTATAGTGAGGAGTTTATGAATAAGCTTTTTGCAGGTGGCAATATTGATACGGCCTTAAAGATATTTGCCAACAATATCAGCGCCAACCCGGGCAGGCTGCCTGACATGCAGAAGTTTTATCAAAAACGCTTTACTGATAAGAGTTTTAAGGACTTCTTTTTGAACAACGTTGTAAGTACCTGGAAAGATGCCCCGCCTTTTGAGCTTACCGATCTTGGTGGCAAAAAGCGTGCGCTGGCCGATTATAAAGACAAATGGCTTGTATTGGATTTTTGGGGTACCTGGTGCAGCCCCTGTCGCGAAGAAATGCCGAAGGTAAACGCCTTTAATAACGAGCTGCTTGAAGGCAAATACAAGGGCATAAACTTGCTGAGCGTGGCCTGTTTTGACAATCAGCCATCGGTTAAAAATTATATAGCCAATAACAACTTCGGTATAACTACTACCATGAGCGATAACCTCATTCAGCAGAAATATAAGGTAAGCGGCTATCCCAGCAAGATACTGATTGCACCTAATGGCAAAATGATAGACATTCAGTTTGGGTCTGACTGGATAGAGGTGATCAAAAACTTTAACGAATTGTACGCGGCCGCCAATTAAATCGCTAATCTGGAAATCTAAAATACTATATTTTGTGTTCCTATTCAAGTAAAGGATGGCTCGACGAAGCTCTCTGTGCAAACCCCGACGAGTTTATAAAAATGATAGGCGCGCGGCACAAAGGCGTGTATGATGAGCGCATTGTATTTAGCGGTATAAAAATTGATGGCGACCTGGCCAGTGTTTGGGCACCGTATAAATTTTACCTTGATGTAATTTTAGGCATGGTGGTGTCGATGTATTTCAGCTAATGAAAACTAGTGCCGGCTGGAAGATTATTTACCTGGTAGATACCCGCCGTAAAGATAATTGCGTGGAATAATAATTTAATGCTGTTTTTTGGAGATTATTATTTAAAATTGGTACTGATAGCGCCTTTAAGCGCGGTTATAACGAATAACGACTCTGCTTTCAAAAATGACTGACCATAAACCTAAACAAATACTGCTTGTTGACGACGACCAGCTTTTTTTGAAGCTGATTGAGCGCGTATTTAAAAAATCAGGGTTTGTGGTAAGGCTGGCGCCATCGGCCGAAGCGGCTATTGAGTTCTTGCGCACAAAGGAGTTTAGGCCGGATATTATCTTGTCGGACTACCTGATGCTTAAGATGAATGGTTTTGAGTTTAGGCGTAACCTGATGAACGATGCGGACTTTAAGGATATTCCATTTGTGTTCCTGACGTTTTTCTCTGACTCGGATTTGATGGAAAAAGGGCTTGACTTGCAGGCTATTGATTATGTCATTAAAGACACACCTATTAATGTAATTGTATCTAAAGTAAATAACATCCTCTTCGCGGTTGATAAGCAGCGCGAGCTGTCAGAGATCGAGGTAAGAAAAGCGGCCAAATCACTAAACATAAAATCTATTCCTGTTAAGTCCCCCGTTATTGACGGCTTCTCCGTTGATTTTTGGCATATGGCTTACCATGATATTCCCGGTGGCGATTTTATTGATTTTATAAAGGTAAATGAGCGTTATCATTTCATCGTACTGGGCGATATTATGGGCAAAAAGTGGATGGCCTGGTTCTTTACTTTCGGGTTTTTAAGCTATGTGCGATCGGCGGTGCGTTTTGCAGCGTTTAATCAAGAATACTCTACCGCTCGTATCATGGAGCAGGTAAACAGCATCATTTGTTTTGATGAAGTTTTGAAAGATATTTTATCAAGTTTGTCTTTATTACTGATTGATGCCGAGACCGGCAAAATAACCTACTCGGGCGCTGGCGATTTGCCCTTGCTGCATTACGACCACGTAACCGGCGAATTAGCCTCTGTGAGTTCGTCGGGCTTATTGTTGGGTTTATTTGAAGAAGGCGATTATAGCGAGCGCGAAATAGCATTAAAACCAGGGGACCGCTTGTTTGTGTTTACTGATGGTATGATCGATTTTGTTGACGCAACAGGCAAAAAGAGCGATTATAATCAATTTTCGAAAACGCTTAAGCCTTTTATGGAAAAAGAGAATAACTTTACACAACTGGCGCAAACCTTATTTGCCGAAAACCTGAATGAGCAGGTAGACGACCGAAGCATTATTAGTATTTATAAAAATTAAAGCATGATCAAAGTACATAAAGAACATAGTGACATACTGCTTGTTAAGCTTGAAATTAAAGAGGCTAGTCTTGAAAACAGCGATGCTTTTAAAGCCGAAATGATAAAGCTGTATGATAAATATAAAAAGCCTATTGCTGTTGATATGAGCAGGGTTGAATATATTGACAGCTCATTTTTAGGTGCTATAGTTTCGGCTTTTAAGCACTTGATATCTTTTAAGGCCGAAGTTGTTTTAGTGGCCTTAAGTAAAGATATTACTAACCTGTTTACGCTCACCCGCCTTGACAAGGTTTTTAAGATTTATAGTTCATTTGATGATGTCCCAAAAAACTAAAAATGGCTAATCCGGTAAGTAAACAGTTTTTGTTGCCCAACACCAGGCAATCAATAAAAGCCTCGGTACAGGAGCTTCTAGACTTTATTGTAAACCAGCTACCCGCCGATGTAAATAAAGACGGGGTAAGCTTCAAGATAGAAGTAATATTAATTGAACTGCTCACCAACGGCATTAAACATGCCGGTACTAAAGAGACATTTTTAGATATCACTATTGATGACCACAACATCAATATTGATAAAAAAGATTTTGGTAACCGTTACCAGCCTGGTAACATCACCTCGTTACTGGTACATAACCCGGGCCACCGCGAACTGCTTACTAAAGATGGCCTGCACAGCATGTACGCTGTAGTAGAGAGCGACACGCGTATTAAATTTATCTGCGAAGAGGTTGACGATGACGAAGTTTTGGATGTAAACGACCTAATGGAGCATTTCGGCTTGCTGATCATTACCAAAGCATCAGACAGCTTTACATACGAGTACAATATCAATATGGGGTTGAATACCTTCAGCGTACATATAGTAGCCTAGCATTAGGTCTAGTTTTTCAGAAACTTATTGTAACCTATAATTTTATTGTCGGTGTTGCTTGTTATGGTAACCATATACAGCCCCGGCCTTAAATCGCTTACCTCACTTTGCCAGTGAGGCCCACTAGTATGCCCTTCTTTTACTTTTAATCCCCATGTATTAGTAATAGCAATATTGTATTTGCCGGCCGGGATATTGTTGCTCATAGCAATGTTAATTGAATGGCTTGCCGGGTTTGGGTAAACAGTAGCATTACTGTTGATATTAGTGTTTCCTACTGTAGGTTCAAAAATTTTATGATCAACCTTTAAGTTCATAGAGTAGGTCACATTGTCGGTAAAGTCGCGTTGTCTAAGGCGATAAATATTAATGCCATAGACCGGAAAATTATCCTGAATGCTGTAATTCCCGGAATTGTTTGACACCAGGGAAGCTAGCACCTTAAACGTTTTGCCATTATCGTCGCTTCGTTCAATATCAAATAGGGTATTGTTGCTTTCGTTCTCTGTGGTCCAGGTGATGCTTACGTTTTTTGCCTTTTCAGGTTTATATGCGTTTAAGCTGAGTAAATGGTAGGAGCGCGAAGTCTCCTTTTTTATAACAATAGTAAATCTGGTGCCGCCAAAGGTATTGGTATCCGCTTGTGAGATATTGAAACTGTAAGCTGGATTTTGGCGCAAATCCAACGAATCTTTAACCAGGTTGTCGATCAGCCAAATTTCAAACATCGGGGGGATGTTCGCTATCTCTTTCAGTTTTAGTTGATACGCGCCGTCGTTACGGGCAAACACATTAAGGCGCGTCGCCGAGCTTGTTTGCGGAAACGGTTGAGTGTTAAATACTAAAGGGCTTTCTTTGGTTATAAAGCTAAACAACCTTACCTGGCCCGCTCCTTTAAAATATCTTATATCTTCTTTATTGTCGTAGCTGACTTTAGCCTCATTTTTAAAGATTATAAGGGTTTCGTCTGTATTAATATCGTCTTTAAACAATTGCAGCCTGATCAATTTTGGACTGTCAATAGGCGAGAATGCAGCGGCCCCACAAGTTTCAAGGTTAAAACTTGCAGTAAAAAAACATGCCAATAGTAAAAATACTTTCATTGTAGGTATTCATTAAATTGGTGTTAGGGCGACGATTTAATATCGTATGCATAGGGTAGCCATTTCAACTTACGGTATAACAACGCAAGATCAATGGCCATGGTTTGCATTATTAATACGAATTAATAATACTGAAAGTTGTAAGAAAACGAAGTTAGTTGAAGTTTAGCGCGTGCAGGAGAGATCTAACAAGGCATTTTTTTGGAGGATAACTTTTGCCAACCAATCCTGCGTTAAGTTTAGGACAATAGCATTATTGGGAATTTCGATCTCGAAGAAATCCACCATAAACACTAAACTTAGGGTAACTCAGTTACTATTTATGGTGGATTGAATGATGCTTGGCTATTAAACCAGCTTAGCTAAAGCAGCCTTAATACGTGGGATGGCGTGTTCAATATCCTGTAAAGTACAAGCCCCTACAGATGCGCGAAACCAATTAACATTGTCACCGGTACCAAAAGCCGAGAAGGGCACGAAAGCAATACCTGCCTCCTTTATCAGGTAAAAGTTAATATCTACCGAATCTTTAAGCGTATTACCCTCGGGCGTGGTTTTACCAGCGTACTCTATTTTGATAGTCAAATAAATGGCACCCATTGGCGCTATCGAGTCGACGCTGAACCCATCGGCCTTTAGTTGCTGAAACCCTTGATGTAAAGCGTCTAAGCTACTTTGTATCCTTGATTTTAAAGCATTCAGGTATATGTCAACCTTCGCGTCGTCAATAATGTATTGAGCCATGGCAACCTGTTCGGCCTTAGGGGCCCACGCGCCCATGTGGCCCACAATTGCTTTCATGTTATTAATGATACCTGCGGGGCCAAAGCCCCAGCCCACACGTACGCCGGTGGCGGCAAAGCATTTTGATGCGCCGTCAATAAATATCACATAATCGCGCAATTCGGGGCGTAGGGTAACCGGGTCAAAATGCTGGTTATCGCCAAACGTTAATTGCGAGTAGATTTGATCGTATAAAAAGTATAGTGGTTTTTCGCCCGCTGTACGGGTTTTGTTTTCGGCAATCACCATGTCGCAAATCTCTTCCAGGTCCTTTTTATTAAACATGGTGCCGGTAGGATTTAATGGCGAGCATAATGCCAACAAAGCAGCGCCCTTAATATGGGGCCGCAACTCATCTGCCGTAGGCATAAAGTTGTTTTCGGCGGTGGTTTGCACCATAATCCCTTTGGCTTTGAGTAAATCGCAATAGTGATTATTGTTCCATGACGGCGCCGGAAAAACAACCTTGTCGCCCTCATCAACCACCGCAAGGTAGGCTGAATAGATTAACGGGCGCGAGCCGCCTGATATCAGGATCTCATTAGCTGTATAAGTCAATCCTAAACGCTTTTTCAAAAATAAAGAAACACTTTCGCGCAATTGCAAAACCCCATCCGCAGGCGGGTAGTTAGTTTGATTGTCTGCATATGCATTAACAATACCTTGCTTTAACTCGTCTGGTATCGGATATATGTTTGAGTCGTAATCGCCAATAGTGAGGTTGGCAATGTTTTGGCCCTGACGTTTAAGTTCGTTTATTTCGCCGGCTATTTTGATAATTTCGGAACCGCGAAGATTTTCGGCTAATGCAGATACTTTCATTTTATTTGGTATACAGGTAAAACGGTAAAGTTAAATTTTTAAGCTTAAAGCAAAAAGGCGAAAGGTAAAAGGTTTGTAATAATCACCTTTTGCCTTTCGCCTTCAATATTTTTCAGGGTATGCTTACCCCATTATAGGTTTGCGTAGTTTAATAATGCGCATCCAATGCATCATTTTCATTACCGGGTAAACCGGATCAAACTCATACCATTTAGCAGCGAAGTTTGAGTGGTTAGGGCGCTTGTGGTGGTTGTTTTGAAACAATTCGCCAAGCATCAAAAAGTCAAGTGGGATAGAGTTTTTCGACTTATCGCCGTTGTCAAAGTTTGAGTAACCGTATTTGTGTCCACACCAGTTCACTATAGCACCGTGCAATGGGCCCATTACAAAGTGGATTGGTAATAACAAAAACATCCACCAATGGGTAGCAAAGGCAATATAAAACGCGGTATAGGCTAATATAAAAAATATACGAGACCCGTATGTTGAGCCCCAATAATCTACCAGATGCCACTCAGGGTAGTTGCCTCTAAATTGCGCATCGGGCTCTTTCAAACGCTTTTCATATAGTTTATAGCTTTGCGCCGTCCGCCACATCATCTGAAATACATCTGTAAAAAAGTGTGGTGAGTGCGGGTCTTTCTCCGTGTCGCTATACGCATGGTGCTCGCGGTGCATAATAGCATAAGCTCGCGGATTCAAAAAAGAAGAACCCTGGCAAATAAACGTTAATGCGTGAAAAATACGCTCGTAAATAATGTGGGTACTGTACATTTTATGCGATGCATAACGATGCAAGTAAAATGTCTGAAAAAATAGCGACAGAAACCAGTGCGCCAAAAAGAAGATTAATATGATCACGAATTAAAAGGGATTTGTTATTGTATTTTTAATTAACGCCAAAGATACCATTTTAGTTTCTGTCGGCTAATAAACTTATTATTAAATTGCTATATAGTGATCAGAATCACGTTTCATACTTTCTCGTCAGTATTTGAAATTAGGTTGAAATAAATGAATTTTAATTTAAGTAACTTCACATTATCAACCTACAACATTATCAACCAGACCTTTAAAGCCTGAAAAATGAAGAACCCAAGTTTGTCAAAATTCACCACCTGTGCTGTAACGGCGCTTGCCATCATTGCAGGCATAAGCGGCTGCCGAAAACTGCCCGTGGCCGAAAAAGTCAATGCATATCGTGATGCTGTACCAAACCCGCCAAATACCGTCGGTGGGCCCGCTATTGGCAACATAGGGCCGTTAATAGGCATACCTAACACTACAGTAACGCTCGCAGGTATAAACATTGATCCGGTTGCTGCTAATAATATCATCACTATCAATGGGGTGCCGGCTCCTATAACCAGTGTTATAGTAACTAATGTGGTACCTGGTTCGGTACCAAAAGTTACTTTGGCATTTACAGTACCGGCAAATGCAACCAGTGGTAAGGTTGTGCTTACAACCAACGGCAAAGAAATTACTTGGCCCGTTGATTTTAAAGTGCTGTCGGCAACGGTTAGCACGTATGCCGATTTGGGGAGTAATTATATAGAGCATATTGCATTTGATAGAAATGGTATTGCTTATGGCGAATATGTAGATAAAGTGTTTAGAATTTCGCAATCGGGAGCGGTAACGCTATTTAAAGATGGCAGCGGAGGCAAACCTTTTAAATTTATTTGGGGCATTGCTGCTGATGCTTTTAACGAAGTGTACGTACCTGATGCGTTAGATCATCGTATCTACAAAATTCAGGAAAGCGGTGTGCCAAGAATTTTAGCCGGCAATGGTATTGACGGAGTGGTTGATGGTGTTGGGCCGCAGGTAAGATTCGGCGCACCCCGGGGCATTGCAAGAGACCTGAGCGGAAACCTATACATTACAGATGTGCACCGCGTACGTAAAATATCAACCAGCGCGGAAGTAACCACTATTGCCGGTAGCGACAACGAAGGTTCTGTTGACGGTAAAGGTGCTGCAGCGCAGTTTGGCGCACTTGATGGCATTGCTGTAGATACTGCAGGCAACATTTATGTTAGCGATAGACGATATTATAACATCCGCAAAATAAGGCCCGACGGCACGGTTACTACACTTGCCGGCTCAGGAACTGCCGGTATGACCGATGGCCAGGGTACTCAGGCAACGTTTAATGATCCCCGGGGAATGGTGGTTGATAACCAGGGCAACGTTTTTGTATCTGATCAAAATACTGCAACCTCTACCTACGCCATACGCACTATAAATAAAGCAGGCAATGTGGTAACCTTTATAAAGGGCACATCAAGCACCGGGGTTATCAATGGCCCGGTAGCCACAGCGTCTGTTAACTCACCAAATGGTTTAGCATTTGGCCCCGACGATAATCTGTATATAGTTAATACCGGAGCTAAAATAGTAAGCAAGGTAACTTTAAAATAGCACAATCTACATTTACCTATACCTTATCATTGTTAAAAACGCCCCATATCCGGGGCGTTTTTTTAGTTTAAAAATAGATCTGCTAATAATCTATACGATTCAAGGCGATCATCAAAGTCCTCGGCAATGGTTACTGCTACTATCTCGTTTACCCCATAACTCTCTGCCAGTTGGCTCAGGCGTGTTTTAACCATAGCAGGCGTGCCTGCCACCACGCGTTGGCGATTGTAGCGCATACGATCTTGTTCCTGCAGACTGTACGCTACGTCTTTTATATCGTCATAGCCCAATGGCGATAAGCCACGGCCGCGTTCAAACTCAATAAAACGATGGTCCATTACCGCTTTGTGCTGCCTTACTTTTTCTTCATCCTCGCTGCAAAAAACAAATATGGCCATGTTGGCTTCGGATTGTTGTAATTCTTCTGACGGCTGAAAACGTTCTTTATAGGTTTGCACTGCCTGCGCACCACCTACCGGATTAATAAAATGCGCAAATGAAAAAGCCATTCCAAAATGCGCAGCGAATAAGCCACTTTGCCCGCTTGAGCTTAGCAGCCACATAGCCGGTACTGTTTGTACCTGTGGTATGGCGCGTATTTTTTGCTGTATGGTACCCGGTTCTGCACGGTCATGGAAATAATTGCGCAGATCTGCCAGTTGCTCTACAAAATCATTTTCGGCAAAGTGGTTTGACGGGTTAAGCATAGCGGCGGTTATGCGGTCGGTACCAGGCGCGCGGCCCATGCCAAGATCTACCCGGCCCGGAGCCAATGCTTCAAGCATCCTAAAATTTTCGGCCACCTTTAGGGTGCTATGGTTGGGCATCATGATACCACCGGATCCAATACGCATAGTGCTGGTTTGCGCCGCCAGATATGCTATTAAAACTTCGGGGGTTGATCCGGCCAGGCTGCCGGTATTGTGGTGCTCTGAGACCCAAAAACGAGTATAGCCAAGTTGTTCGGTATATTTTGCCAGCGCGATGGTTTCTTGTATAGCCTGTTCGGCAGTAACGCCTTTACGTATAGGCGATTGGTCAAGTACGCTAAGGCGGATTTTAGTTGTGCTCATAGATATAAATAGAACACAAAAGTACGGGCAGTGTTGATCGTTAGGTCACTATCGCTGTTTTATGGCATTAGTGTTACAGAAGCAAATTATTTGATATCGTAATCTATAATTAAGCTGGTTGCCGTAACCTTGGTGCCGTCAGAGTAATCTGTTTCAATGATACCAACGCCTTTAGCAACATAATAGTCAATAACCTCAACGGTTTTAAACCCATCGCCTTCGTCATATTGAAAGTTCAGCCGTGTATGCATAACATCTGTAAACTTTTTGCCCGATACACTCTTGGTAATACCTTTTTCAACCAGCGCACCAACAATTCGGGCGGGCAATCCGTTAACAAAGCCACCCTCAGTAACCGATGCAGTCCATGTTCTTCCAACAACGTAATTGTCTTTTAAATAAAGGTATTCAACGTCAATCCCACCCGAAAAGGCCACACGCTTAATGTAGCTATCGTCCTGATGAGAGAAATAGCTGGAGGAATTTTCAGTAGTGCCCGACTGGGTATAAATAGTTGAATATGTTTTTTTGTTGATAAGGATGTCCTTACCTATCATCGTCTGTGTTTCAGTTTCTGCAGTACCGCCTAATGCTGTTTTATTGTATTTCCAGAAACTGCCTTTTGAGGTAGGTTGGTAAGTATTATAAACCTTCTCGCCAACCGAAAAATCAGGTTCATCGTTTTTGCAGCCGGCCACAAACGTGACAGCAATAGCAAACAAGATATATAACGATTTTTTCATTTGAATGTGCGAAACGATTAACTATTAAGCAAAGCTACCACAATTGGCTACCTAATTACTATCAGCCAAGAAGTGATACAAAAATATTACAGCGCCGGTATAGGCGGGTTTTTTTTGCCCGTCAATCTCCATTGCTACACCAATTGTTGCTTTAGTAATGCCCCGTAAGTTGGCTATTGCATCCAATTTGCAGGTTAACCTTACCTGGCTGTCCACAACCACGGGCTGAGAGAACTTTATCTCCTGTATGCCATAGTTAATCAGCATTTTAAGGTTGCGCACCTCAACTATCTGGTGCCAAAAATGGGGTAGTAATGATACTGTTAAATAACCATGTGCAATAGTGGCGTTAAAAGGGCTTTCAATTTTGGCGCGTTCAGGGTCTGTGTGTATCCATTGTTCGTCAAGCGTAGCCTTTGCAAACTGGTTTATTTGGTCCTGAGTAATGGTATGCCATAGCGAAGTGCCAATTTCCTTACCCAAATGTGCTTCAAATTCGTTGTGATTGTTTATGATTACCATTGCTTATTAAGTTTTACAGGCCCGCCCTATAATTTTACAGGCCTAAAAATAGTAAACGCAAACCATTACGCAATGTTTATAAAGCACAATATTATTTAAGTAGGAAAGCCTTATTTAAACATATTTTTCAAAGCAGCCAGTTTTACCGCCATATCGTTTCTGGTGCTGCGTCTTTTCTTTTAGGCTGATTGCCGGAGTTTGGTGTTGATGGCTGTGGCTTTGCCGCAACAGTGCGATTGTCTTTTTTAGGCTCATCACCTTTCATAGACAACGATATGCGTTTACGGGCAACATCAACCTCGGTAACCGTAACCTCAACTTGTTGCTGCACTTTAAGTACCTCGTTAGGGTCTTTAATAAAACGGTTGGTGATCTGGCTCAGGTGAACCAACCCATCCTGATGTACGCCGATATCAACAAAGGCGCCAAATGCAGTAAGGTTAGTTACAATGCCAGGCAGTTTCATGCCGGCTTTAAGGTCAGTAATGCTATTTATGCCTTCGGTAAAGCTAAAAGCTTCAAACTTTTCACGGGGGTCGCGGCCTGGTTTAGCCAGCTCGGCCATGATGTCGTTTAGCGTAGGTAAGCCAACAGATTCTGTAATATACTTTTGCAGCGGGATGCTTTGGCGCAGCTTGTCATCTTTCATCAAGTCGCTCAGGGAGCAGCCTTTATCTTTGGCCATTTGTGCTACCAACGCGTAACGCTCAGGGTGTACAGCGCTGGCATCCAACGGATTTTCGGCATTGTGAATCCGAAGGAAGCCTGCCGCTTGCTCATAGGCCTTATCACCTAAACGTGGCACTTTTTTAAGTTGGTCGCGTTTTTTGAATGCGCCGTTCTCGTCCCGGTATTCAACTATCTTTTGCGCCAGTTGCGGCCCAAGGCCAGACACATATGCTAAAATTTGTTTTGACGCAGTATTTAATTCTACACCGACTGCGTTTACTGCGCTTATTACCGTGTCATCGAGCGAAGCTTGTAATTTGTTTTGATCAACATCATGCTGGTATTGCCCTACGCCGATAGATTTCGGATCTATCTTTACTAACTCTGCTAACGGGTCCATTAGCCTGCGGCCGATAGATACGGCACCCCTAACGGTAACATCCTTATCCGGAAATTCCTCGCGTGCAACGTCTGAGGCTGAGTAAATGGACGCACCGCTTTCGTTTACCATCACAATTTCTGCAGCTGGTAAATTAAGTTTGCGCACAAATGCTTCAGTTTCACGGCCGGCGGTGCCGTTACCTATGGCAATAGCTTGGATGTCATATTTCTTAAACAAATGTTCGACCGTTTTCTCAGCCTCTTTGGCCTGGCCGGCGCCGGTATGTGGGAAAACTGCAGTATACTCTAACAACTTGCCTTGCTCATCTAAACAAACCAATTTACAACCCGTACGGAAACCGGGGTCAATAGCCATCGTACGCTTTTGGCCCAGCGGTGCAGCTAACAATAACTGGCGCGCATTTTCTGCAAATACACGGATAGCCTCCTCGTCAGCCCGTTTTTTAGTAAGCAGTCGTACCTCGGTTTCCATTGATGGGCGAAGTAAGCGCTTGTAACCGTCGCTGATGGCTTGTCGTACCTGGTTAGCAGCATCGTTGTTCCCGGTCAAAAAGGCCTTTTCCACCTGTTCTATCGCTTCATCCTCGGGGGGCAAAACATCAAGGTATAATATTTCTTCTTTCTCGCCGCGACGCATAGCCAGTATCCGGTGCGATGGCACCGACTTTACTGGTTCATCCCACTCAAAATAATCTTTATACTTAATACCCTCGGTTTCTTTGCCAGGCACAACCCTGCTTTTAAAAGTGCCTTTAGCCATAAACAGTTCGCGTGTTTTGGTACGCACAGCTGCATCTTCGCTGATATGCTCAGCAATAATATCGCGGGCACCGCCCAGCGCTTGCTCTATATCAGCAACACCTTTTTCTTCAGAGATATATCTTTCAGCCTCGGCCTGGATATCAAATCTATTCTGTGCAAAAAGCATATCTGCCAATGGCTGCAATCCTTTTTCGCGGGCAATGCTGGCCCGCGTTTTTCGTTTCGGGCGGTAGGGTAAGTAAATATCCTCTAATAGCACCATCGTTTCTGCAGCGTTGATCTGTCTTTCCAGTTCGGACGTTAATTTGCCCATGTCTGTAAGCGAGCTCAATATCGCTTCACGACGTTTGTCCAGCTCGCGCAGTTGTTGTGTACGGTCGCGAATGGCAGCAACCTGCACCTCGTCTAAACTACCGGTAGCTTCTTTGCGGTAACGCGATATAAACGGTACTGTAGCGCCCTCGTCTAATAAGTTAACGGTAGCGATAACTTGTTTTTCGATAATCGAAAGTTTGGTAGCTATTTTTTTAAAATGGGTCATGATCTATCCTTTTCGGGATAGCGAAAGTCGGGTTATGCTGGGATATTGCAAAGGGGTGTTGGTAAGTAAATGAGGCTTATCGGGTAATTGGCGCTACTTTTTCTTTTTCGCCTTTTCCAAATTCTTCTCAACCCTAAACTTTACAATTTTGGTAATCAGATCCAACGGCAACGGCTTATCTAACTGAAACTGCATTGTGCCTTTGCCGGTCTCGTATTGGGCAGTTTCTGCTGCAAATGCTTCAATACCCATAGGGGCGGGATAAAAGCCGATGTGCTTTTTGTAGCCACCGAAATGCACCAGGTTGCCGTTGAGTATAAAGGTAGGTATACCGTAGCCAATGGTTTCGGTAGCATCCGGCGCAGCTTGTTGAATGGTTGTGCGAATGATTTGCAGCAGTTGCTGCACATCTTCGGGATAGCCTGCTATATACTCGTCAATGTTTTTTGCTGGTTCACCTTTCATGGTATCTTGCTTTGTTGTACAAATTTAATAGTTTTTAAAGACGATGATAGAGGCCGAAAAGACATTAATGGGGGTGAGATGCGACAATAGATTTAATTTTAAAAAAAATTAATTTAAAAGAAACCAAATGTTTCAATAGTTGTTGTTTTTGCAATCAATACTGCTAACAATAACATTAAATTGAATATGAAAAGAATTTTTTTACTCTCACTAGTAATTGGCGGGTTTTTTACAGCATGTAAAAAGGATAGTAATAATAACGTGGTAGATATTATCACAGACAAAAAGGTAGATACCTTGAAGGGAGCTATCACCACAGATCTTAAGCTCGACCCCGCAAAAACGTATATACTGCAAGGTCAGGTGTATGTTAAAAATAATGCTACTCTAACTATTCCGGCCGGAGTTACTGTTTATGCCCAAGTTAATGCGTCCCGCTCATTTAAAAGTGCGCTGATCATAACCCAGGGGTCTAAAATTTATGTGAATGGTACTGTAGATAAGCCAGTGGTTTTCACCTCGGCAGCCTCAACCAAAATGCCCGGTGATTGGGGTGCGCTGGTAGTGCTTGGTAAAGCGCCAACAAACTCAGGTACCGGCAATGCTGCAGGGCTGCCTATATCAACTGATACGCGGTACGGTGGTAATGTATCCAACGACAATTCGGGTTCCATTACTTATTTGCGCCTGGAGTATACCGGCGGCATTAATGCACCAGCAGAAAATGAATGGTCAACTGATAAAGTAAGCGGTATGGTATTTGAAAGCGTGGGCTCAGGTACTGTTGTTGACAATGTTATGGTAAAATACTCAAACGATGACAGCTTTCAATGGGTGGGTGGAACCGTTAATGCCACGCATTTGATCTCTTACAATAGTGGGGATGATGATTTTGATTATGATATGGGCTACCAGGGAAACATGCAGCAGATAATAGGCTACCGTACCCGTGCCTCGTCGCAAGCGTTACGTGCTAATGGCGTAGAAAGTTATAATGATTCGGTACCGACCACCAATCCGCCGTTAACACGGCCGGTTATTTCTAACATGACTATTATAGGCCCGCAAGGTGTCGATCAGTCTAAGACTAATATCAATCAAGGCGTGTATATGCGTAAAGGCACACGATTGGCAATTAGAAACTCAATAGTTGCTGAGTTTTCAGAGGGTGGTTTTATGGTTTGCCCAAGGACCCGCCCGGTTATTTTTAACAATGACAATGCCGAATTTAGAAGCAATTTAGTACATGCAGATGTTTTAGACCGTACTTTCGCCTGGGATCAGGACGTGGTAGTAGTAGCAGACCCGTTATTAACAACATTCCTTACTAATACGGTTAATAACAATTCGGTTATCTCGGCTTCGGCCGACTTTAAGTTGACAGCTATGTATAATGCGGGCAATGCGCCGAATCTAACCCCAGCCGCTGGTTCGCCGGCCTTGAGTGGCGCCGACTATTCCGGTGTCGATTTTTCGAACGCATTTTTTACCAAAACCACTTATCGCGGTGCTATAGGCTCAAGTAATTGGGCTGCGCAAAGTATTTGGTGTAACTGGCAATAATAGAGCTGAGAAAGTTCATATAGAATAGCCGCAACTATTTAGTTGCGGCTATTCTGTTTATAGGCGTTTCTTTGCATTATATACAGACAGCGGCTTAACAGCCAAGACTGGGTTTGATTGAGCTATAGTCTGTAAATTAATAGCAGACTAGATCAGTCTTTAAACAAAGAGGTGTTAATCAGTAGAC
The DNA here is from genome assembly GCF_042686155.1 of Mucilaginibacter antarcticus. Lineage (NCBI taxonomy): Bacteria > Pseudomonadati > Bacteroidota > Sphingobacteriia > Sphingobacteriales > Sphingobacteriaceae > Mucilaginibacter > Mucilaginibacter antarcticus. The sequence continues at coordinate 151,732 of NZ_JBHUON010000007.1, forward strand.
CGTCTAAAACTTGCGGAGCTCGGCCAAACAGAAATTATAATAGGCTGACAAAGCAGAGAGGAATATGCCGAGGGTGTTTTGAAATTGGCAAAAGTATTATGTAATTTTGCATAATTATACTCATCGCTTACTAAAAGTAGGTACCTAGCGTATAATATACAGCTTGTAAATTAACAATAAAAAGTAATATATGTCATCAGTAGAGACCGCTTACACTAAGTACAAAGTAAAAGATTTTTCTTTAGCCGAATGGGGTCGTAAGGAAATTGGGTTAGCCGAAGCAGAAATGCCGGGTTTAATGGCGCTCCGCGAGGAGTTTGGCGCTGCACAGCCATTAGCCGGTGCGCGGATTGCAGGCTGCCTGCACATGACTATCCAAACAGCTGTGTTAATTGAAACATTGGTTGCACTGGGTGCAGAAGTTACATGGTCATCATGTAATATATTTTCCACTCAAGATCATGCTGCCGCTGCTATTGCTGCTGCAGGCGTTTCTGTTTACGCCTGGAAAGGTTTAAACGAGGTTGATTTTGATTGGTGCATTGAACAAACTTTGTTCTTTGGCGAAGACCGCAAACCATTAAACATGATTCTTGACGATGGTGGCGATTTGACCAACATGGTGTTTGATCGTTATCCTGAATTGGTTTCAGGTATTAAAGGTTTATCAGAAGAAACTACTACAGGCGTTCACCGTTTATATGAGCGCATGAAAGCTGGTACATTATTAGTGCCTGCTATAAACATTAACGACTCGGTTACAAAATCGAAATTTGATAACAAATACGGTTGCCGCGAATCATTAGTAGACGCTATCCGTCGTGCTACTGACGTTATGATGGCTGGCAAAGTAGGTGTTGTTTGTGGTTATGGCGACGTTGGTAAAGGTTCTGCAGACTCATTACGTAATGCAGGTGTACGTGTTATCGTTACCGAAATTGACCCTATCTGCGCATTACAGGCAGCTATGGAAGGTTACGAAGTTAAGAAGTTAGGTACTGCTATCGCTGAGGCTGACATTGTAGTAACCGCTACTGGTAACAAAAATATCGTTCGCGAAGAGCATTTCCGTGCATTGAAAGACAAAGCTATTGTTTGTAACATAGGTCACTTCGACAATGAGATTGACATGGCCTGGTTAAATGGCACTTATGGCAATACTAAAATTGAAATTAAGCCACAAGTTGATAAATATACTATAGACGGCAGCGACGTTATCGTTTTAGCTGAAGGTCGTTTAGTAAACTTAGGTTGTGCTACAGGCCACCCTAGCTTTGTAATGAGTAACAGCTTTACTAACCAAACGCTAGCACAGCTAGAGCTTTGGACAAATACCGCTGCTTACGAAAACAAGGTTTACACATTACCAAAACACTTAGACGAAAAAGTTGCCCGCTTACACCTTGCTAAGATCGGTGTTGAGCTAGAAGTACTTGACCAGGATCAGGCCGAATATATCGGTGTTACTGTTGAAGGTCCGTTTAAACCGGAATACTACCGTTACTAGTTTCAAAATTAAAAGTAAAAATACAAAAGGGTGTGATTCTAGGATCATGCCCTTTTTGCGTATTAACCTTTAGGTAACTCTAAATAGAAGGTTGTTCCTTTGTTCTCCTCGCTATTAACCTTGATAATCCCCCCATGCCAGTCAACTATAGTTTTTACTATTGATAGCCCAATGCCAATGCTGGGCTCGCCATTAAGGCCTTTACGGCGGGCAGGAGTAAATTTTTCAAAAAGCTCAGTATGAAATTGCTCAGGGATGCCAACACCGGTGTCGCTAAAAATAAATTGAACGCTGTCCTCTTTTTCTTCTACCGTTAATGAAATGATATCGCCATCCCTGGTAAATTTAAGCGCGTTGCTTACCAGGTTGTTTATTATTTGCATAAATTTTGCTTCGTCAATATGCGCGTAGATAGTTTCGTCTGAACTGGAGTATAATATCGTCCGGTGAAGAGCGTCTTCAGACAGCCTGATCTCTTCTATATATTCTTTAAGTTTGGTGGCAATATCTATCCGTTTTTTTACTAACTCTACCGTAATGGTGTCCGTCTCTTCACGGCTGATCAAATCATTAACCAAATCTAAGGCCTGCTTCAGTATTTTCACTAAATTTTGAGACTGGCCTTTTACCTTTACATCATCCGTAGCAGTACTTAATGATTGAGCAACCATTTTACCGATAGACAAAGGGCCTCTCAGGTCATGCGACAACATTGTCAGTATAGCGTTCTTTTTATTTGCAAATTTTTCAATCACATACCGGTTGTTCACCTCGTCAGTTACATCAATAATATTTGCGATGATGGTTTTTGTATCAGCGGATTGCAGCACGAAAGGCGTAACCCTTAGCGTTCTATACAAGTCGTTTAGTAGTATCCTAAATTCCAAACTGCCATTAAACGAGTTATTTAATAGTGCGATAAATTGTTGCTCCAGGTATGGAATATCATCTTTATGAATAGCAGACAATATGCTATCAACTGTAGCATCTTGTTTAATTCCAAATAGTTTAATGTCACCAGCCAGGTAAGTAAACCTGTTAAGGGTTAAATCAAAAATAACGCTGGCATTGCCGGGTACGTTTAGGGTGTCAAAATTTTGTTGCTGGGTCATATTAACTCATTATGATTAGTATAACCCCAAAAAACGTTTTTAGATTTAAATTATTGATTATCTAAGATTTGTGGCGTGGTATCGGACATCTTTAAATCAAGTGTAGTAAATCCTCAAATCTTTTTAAACCAATGCCTTTATGAAGCATACAGCCAATTGTAGTGTAAATGTCTTCTGCTGTTTTACCCTGCTCACGCAAATACTTAACAGAGGTCGATCCTGCTGATTTTGACAACTTCCTTTCGCCGTCTGCCATAAGTAGTGGATGATGATAAAAGGTTTTGTTTTTAAAGGCACCCTCACCCAAAACATCGGCTAGATAGTGTTGAGCAACAGAAGATGCGTAAAGGTCTTCGCCACGCACAATCAGATCAACGCCGAAATGCAGATCATCAATAACCGATGCTAATTGGTAGGCCGGGTGATCATCCTTTTTCTTCACTACAAAATCCGTCATTGCATCGGGCATCCGGGTAGTTAGTACACCGTCGTTTAAGGTTCTCAGGCTGATTTGGCGGTCGTCTGTATATAATCGCCAGGCGGTGTCTGGGGTATCTAAGGGCAAGGACCGGTCGCGGCAGTTGCCGGGGTAAGTGCCAAAACCTTGTAGTTGCGATCGGCTGCATTGGCAAGCGAATACTCCGCGCCGATCTGCCAATTGTTGCAGCGCTTCTTGATACAGGTCCATCCGGTGCAATTGCGACCAGTTTTGTTTGTAATCACTAACATCGCGCGGCCCTTCATCCCATGGGATGCCTAAAAAGTTTAAAGTATCAAATATATCCTGCACATATTCGGCGGAGACACGGCCCTGGTCCAAGTCGTCTATTCGCAGCAAAATACTTGCCCCCGTTTTACGTGCCAGGGCTGCCGTCAATGCAAACGAAAAGGCATTGCCCAGGTGGAGGTATCCACTTGGGGTAGGGGCTATACGTGTTTTGACAAATTGCGCGGCTGTGTTTAGCATTAACCGCTAAGGTAATTCAAAATTGCCCTAAACAAAAAAAGCCCCTTTGCAGGGGCCTGATTTATTGTGATGGTTGTATTATTTAATACCGATGGCTTTGCTAACCTGTTCAAAATTATTGAGGTTAAGCCCAGGGTTATTAGCCATTAATGGTGTAAGTGAGGTGCCCGGAATAACAACTACCCTGAGATCTAAGCCGGTAGATGTGAAGTTTGCTTTAAGATCTATATAGCCAACGCCAAACGCTTGTAAAACCAAGGTGTTACCAGCTTCGCTATATGGTAAAGCGTTCCATGATACTGTAGTGCCGGTATTTCTGAAATATACTAACACCATGCCTTGATCTACCACGCTTTGGGTAATTGCCGGTATGGCAAAACGGCTATTGCCCACTAAAACCACACTGCGGTTAGTTAGATAATAGCTATTGATGCTAGCTGCTGCTCCTGCTGCACCTGTAGCGCCAGCCGCCCCGGCAGCGCCGTCTGCACCTGCAGCCCCTGTGGCACCAGTGGCGCCTGTAGCTCCGGTTGCACCCGCTGGCCCGGTTGCGCCTGCCGGCCCGGTTGCACCAGTTGCCCCTTGCGGGCCGCCCGGCCCTTGTGCGCCCGCCGCTCCGGTGGCACCTGTTGCGCCAATTGCTCCGTTTGCACCTGCGGCACCTGTCGGCCCGGGTGTGCTTGTGCTTTTACATGCGCTGATGCTTATAACCGCTGTTAATGCTATTAAGTTAAGTATATGTTTTATTTTCATAATACGCTATTTGTATATACAAGTATATAGGCTTGTACGCAGCAATAACTATTTAGGTTACGAATCTTGGCTTACAAGTAATTTATTTTCGTTGTGTACAATAAATTTAACAGAATAATCTTTACTATAAGTTAACATCTATTTATAACTTATTGATAAACAGCGGCAACAAAAAAATATTATTTTCGTTTAAATACTAAACACTTACCTTATGAACAATATGCGCAACTTGCACGATAAAGTGCATAATTGGATGAATGCGATAGGTTTTAGGCTGAACGCTTCGCAAAAAAACCGAAAAAGCAAGGTTACTACCAACCATTACTTTTTTGAAACTTTTAACTTCTTTGAAAAAAACACAGACGGTGACCTTAATAATTCAAAGTTTTTGTGTTTCGACATGTATGGCGAAAAAGTGAATGTTAGATCACTGCTGGATATACAGAACGCTTTTTTTGAGAACATCAGTCAGCTTAAATAGCACAGTTAGATACGGCGTTTAAGCGTTAGCATGACATTTAGGAATTCGTGGTCGCGAAAAATGCCCAACATAAATGACCGTCCATCAGCTGACTTGAAAAGATTATCAATTTGCTGCATTGATAGTGGCGATACCGGTTTGAAATTTATAGATACAATCTCATCATTGGGTTGTAATCCTGCTACATCAGCTGCTGATCCTTCTTCTACTTTGTGTATGATGATGTGCTTAAAATCGTCTTTCAGATTGGTGTAATAAACTAAGCCGCTCATATCGTGCTCATCCTTTTTATTGATACTTAACCCCGGTTTTAGGTACAGTACGCTATCCGGGTAACTAATAATGATATCAAATTTTTTAAGCATTGCAATTCCCAGGTTTCCGTCCCGTTTTGCACTTAAGGCCCGTAAGTTCTCATCAAAATCAGGAAATGACGTAATAACATCCTTCATTTTATATTTCCCTAAATCAAGCTGTTTTATGCGGCTTACGGTGCCATTCATAAACCCGGTGACAGTCATCCCTAAATTGGCCGTTATGGCATTTTTTTGAAGCACGGCTTTATTCTCAAGGTTTTCCATTGATAAAAAGTGCCCTGCGCCTAAATCAATAACCAACTTGCTCAATTTTTCGGTGCCATCAGCAAAAACAACTTTAGTATCCAGGTAAGGTTTTTGGCCGTCAATTTTAATAGGGAGTTTTACACCCCGTCTAAAAAAACGCATATCTTTTGGCTTGGCCACCTGCATAGTTGTATCAGAAAACTTGATTTTTACGGCAAGCTGGCAAAAAAACTCATACCCCAACAGGCCGTGAATAGGTTTGCCGGAGTAGCCTGATAGCCCCAGTGCATCGTCTTTTAAAATAGCCGCGCTTACATTATGGCTTTCCAATCCATCAACATCAACTTTAAGTGGTGCAGTTACAAACGCTTCTATAGGTTCGGTTTCGCCTAAACCAGCTATTTTAATGCTGCGGTTTTTGTTAACGATAAATGAGTCGAGTAATTTAGGATCCGTAATTAACATGAACCCGACGCCGGTATCTAAAATGAAATTAAACGGGCCTTTATTATTGATTTTTAGTTTAATAACTATCAAGTTTCGCACCAACTCGATGGCTACATCCTGGGTGTTACCGCTTTTTATGGTGAAGTATTGTGCTTGTGCCGGCGCGCAAAAGTTGCACATGCATGCCGTTAAAAGCAACGTATAAAAACGCCTTATGTGGATTATTCGCCGCAGCAACTTATTATAATTGGATAATAAAGTTAACAAATAATTACGCTATCTAGTAATTATTTGCCTGTGCGTTAGGCTGTTTACTTTTTCTTAGTATCCTCGGGCGTTTCAAGTTTACCCTTAATATCCGGATGTTGTGGTGGGAGGGTTGTCACTTCTCTTTCAACCTCGGTTTGCACCACCGCTACCGCGTAGTCTGCAGGTTGTATTTTGCAGCCCACAGCTTCCGCATAAACCTGGGTAAACTCGGCACCTATATACAAAATGGCCGCTGTATAGTATATCCACAGCAAAATTAAAATGATAGAGCCGGCTGCGCCATAGGCAGAGCTTTGGGCCTCGTACTGTAAATAAATGGCAATGCCGTATTGCCCCAGCATAAAGAGCATGGCCGTAAATATGGCGCCGGATCTGACGTCTTTCCAGCGTATTTTAACGTCGGGCAGTACTTTAAATATAATAGCAAAAAGGGTTGATATCACAATAAGGGTAATGCCCAGGTTAATGCCCTTTATAATTAAATTAGTTACGTATGGTAAAAAGTGAACCACTCTTTCGCTTAACGCATTCATTAAAAAATTAAGCACCAGCGAGACCAGTAATAAAAAACCCAGGCTCACAATTAAAGAAAATGATAAAAATCGGTTCTGAAGCATTTTAAGCCATCCTTTTTTTGGCTTAGCTTTTACCCGCCATATCATGTTTAACGAGTCTTGTATCTCTACAAAAATGCTACTGGCGCCTACCAGTAATGTAACAACGCCAATTACTACAGCTGTACCGGTTTTGCCGGAAAAGGCAAGGCTCTTTAGCATGTCTTGTATTTGTATTGCAGCGGTGGCCCCTACATATTGCGCTATTTGAGGGTAAAGCTTGTTAGCAGCGGCATCGTGCCCTAAAAATAGCCCTGCTAACGACATTACCAGGATTAAAAGCGGTGCAAGCGAAAAGACAGTGTAGTAGGCTAGCGATGCGCTTAGTTTAAGTCCGTTATCATCTATAAAACCGCTAAAGGTGGCTACTAAAACTTTCCAGAGTTTATTAAGGTAGGATTTCGTGAAAATTTTAATCATAAATGAGATATATTTGTATATACTGCCAAATAGCATACTATACAGCAATGAAAAAGATCAATTGTTTTAAAGGATTTTTTAAGGTAGTAATAACTTTACTATTACTGAGCAATTTTAATGCTTTTGCCCAAAAAACCAACATCTTTATAGTGCGTGTTGCAGAGAAAAGCCAAACAGTATTAGCTGCCAGCAACGTAAAGCCCGGCTTAACCAGCGAGGGGCACGACCGTGCAGAAGCGCTGGTGAAAATATTAAAGCGCGAAAAGATCCAAACCATTTACATACCGACTGGCAAACCTGCCGAGCAAACCGCAGCGCCATTAGCCGAGAAGGTTAAAGTTTTGCCAAGGGTGTATACTGCTGATAGTGTTAGCGCATTTATCAGTAAAATTACGCGCAACTTTCAGGGTAATAACGTGCTGATAGTTGCTGAACAAAAAGATCTTATACAGATGATAAGTGCTTTGGGTGTTAAAGCGCCATTTGATGGATTGGCTAACGATGATTACGACCTGTTGTTTTCTATAAGCATTAATGAGAACGACGCACGCGAGATATTTATAACCCACTACGGCAAAAAACATCATGAAAGCGAGATACCGCAAGAGTATAATATAGAAAAATACAACCCGTCGTTTATTCCGCCGGTAAGGAGTTTTTAACGACTGGAATACACAACGCCGTCACTGTTCTCAACAAATAAGCGGAGAATATCTGTAAACAGGTTAATAAAACTTAATGACTGATTCAATACTTATGCCCCAAAAAGGCTTGTTGGCGTGAAATACTGACATGAAGAAGTAAGATTAATGGATAAATAGGTGAAGCAATCAGAGATTGAATTGAAACTCGATTCCTTGAAAGCATTATTTGAAAGCGAAGTTGAACTATGGAATGAATATGAAGCAATGAATTCGACTTTGTTTTTAAATGAAAAAATTATGAATTTTTTTTGCTGATAGTTTACATCTCGTCAATCAAGATGATATACTAGAAAAATATCAATTAGAAGATATCCAAAAATTTATGAATTGCTTATAAAGTATTATCCAGATAATATTCAATATCATGAAGACTTAATTGCGTTTGTTTACAACATAAATGATGATGAACAGAACCTTGCAATTAATTAATATTGCACTCGAAAGGATGGATAAAAAAAGAAAGTATTTATTCAAAATCAAAAGAGAAATTCTTCAAAGTAAGAAATGACCTCTTTTTTGCCGGCTCGAGAAGTTTTTTGTCAAATGTTTTGACTTAAACTAATATGTTAATGAAGCAAGAAGTTTAACTCTACTATGATACCTTGTGTTTAACCCCTAACGATTTGACACAATCAACAAGTCCAGGTCCTTACTCGGTAAAGAGAAACGTTCGGCCAGGTGCTTATTGGTAAGGTGTCCTTGGTAAATATATACCGCTTCGCGGATGCCGGCCTTTTGCCAAATCAGATTTTTTATCCCACCCTGTTCGCCAATGTCTAGTAAGATAGGCGCGAAGATATTTGTCAGCGCATACGTAGCGGTACGCGCTACACGCGATGCAATGTTAGGCACACAGTAGTGAATTACATCATACTTGCGAAACACCGGATGGGTGTGGTTGGTAATTTCCGAGGTTTCAAAGCATCCTCCCTGGTCAATGCTCACATCAATAATAACCGAATTAGGTTTCATTTTACTTACAGTAGTCTCGCTCACTATGCAGGGGCTGCGGCCATCCTCGGCCCGCATGGCGCCAATGGCAACGTCGCAGGTGGTAATGGCTTTTTCTAAAACAATTGGCTGTACCACTGATGTAAACACCCGCGCGCCTATGTTATTTTGCAGGCGGCGCAGTTTGTAAATAGAGGGATCAAAGACCTTAACTTCAGCGCCTAGTGATATCGCGGTACGTGCGGCATACTCGCCCACCGTACCTGCGCCAAGTATAACAATCTCTGTTGGTGGTACACCGGTTATTCCACCCAGCATCAATCCCTTACCATCAAAAATATTGCTCAGATATTCGGCCGCTATCAGTATAGAGGTTGCGCCAACAATCTCGCTCATGGCGCGTACAACGCTTAACGAGTTGCCCTCGTCTCGCAGGTGCTCAAAACATAAAGCTGTAATCTGCTTTTTTAGCATGGCGTGCAGGCAATCTGGTTTAAGGGTTGATACCTGCAGCGCAGATATCAGTATCTGGCCGGGTTTCATCATGGCTATCTCCTCTAAAGTAGGGGGGGCTATCTTGATGATGATATCAGCTTCGTAAACTTTTTTGGTGTCAAAAACGATTTGGGCGCCTTGTTCTGAATAGTCTTTATCTAAAAACTTAGCGGCTTTGCCGGCATTGCTTTCCAGCATTACTTCGTGACCGTTGTTAACAAGTAAGGCAACGGATAATGGGGTTAACGGGATCCGGTTTTCCTGAAAGGATATTTCTTTGGGGATACCTATATAAAGTTTATTCTTCTTATTCTTAACCTCAAGCGCCGACTCCTGGGGCTGCATCATTGCCTGCTTGGCAACATCAGAAAATCCACTGTATTTCCCTGAACTCATAATCTGTTTTAATGTGGATGAAGATAACAAAAACCTTAAACCTTATCAATAGCAATTTCGCGGCTTCCATCTGTCAAAACCTTAATGGCTACGCTGATGTAGTGCAGCGGTAACATATCCGGTATTTGTTCGGGCCATTCAATAAAGCAGTAATTGCCCGAGTAAAAATATTCTTCAGCACCCATGTCCAAAGCCTCTGTTTGTGTTTTAAGGCGGTAAAAATCAAAGTGATAAATTTTTTGGTTTGGCGCGCTGTACTCATTAATAATAGCAAATGTCGGGCTGGTAACACCACCCGTAACGCCTAAAGCCTCGCACACCGATTTGATAAATGTAGTTTTACCAGCACCCATATCGCCGGTAAATAGAAAAACTTTTTCGGTACCGGCAAAGCTAATGAGTTGCGCTGCTGCTGCGGGAAGGTCTGAAAGGGTTGGGGCGGTAAGTGTCATATAAATTTGTCATTGCGAGCATGCGAGTTCCACGCAACGCTCGTAATGACAAAAGTATAAAAAACTTATTTAGGCCCGTAAGTAACTATCGGTATAATCACTTCTTCTAACGATATGCCGCCGTGCTGGAAGGTTTCGTTATAAAAATTAACAAAGTGATTGTAGTTGTTAGGGTAAACAAAGTAAGTATCCTCTTTGGCAAACACAAAGCTTGAGCTAAGGTGCAGCTTAGGCAGCATCGCATCATGCGGGTTGCGTATGTGGAATACATCCTTGGCGTTAAAGTTAAGGTTGCGACCCTGTTTGTAACGCAAATTGGTATTGGTATTACGGTCGCCGATGATTTTGCTTGGTCTACGTACCCTGATAGTGCCATGATCGGTTGTGATAACCACACGCACCTGTTTCTGGGCTAAAAACTTCAACAAGTCAAATAACGGAGAGTGCTCAAACCATGATAGCGTTAAAGACCGGTAAGCCGCGTCGTCACTTGCCAGCTCGCGAATCATCTGCATGTCTGTACGGGCATGCGACAGCATATCCACAAAATTGTAAACTACCACGTTCAGGTCGTTCTTCATCAGGTTGTTTACAGAGTCGTTTAGCGCGCGGCCCTCGTCAATGTTCAAAATCTTATGGTACGAGTGCTTGCATTCTCTACGGTACACACGGCTTATCTGGTCGGTAATAAAATCAGACTCAAACAGGTTTTTACCGCCTTCGTCCTCGTCATTCTGCCATTTATCCGGGAAACGTTTCTCCATTTCCAAAGGCATCAGGCCCGAAAAGATGGCGTTACGTGCATATTGCGTTGCTGTAGGTAAAATACTGTAATAGGTATCTTCCTCCTCCAGTTTAAAGTATTGCGATATGATAGGGTTGATGATCTTAAACTGATCATACCTTAAATTGTCAATCAATATAAAAAATACCGGCGCTTTACCATCAAGTATCGGGAACACCTTCTTTTTAAACAACTGCGGCGAACTGGTTGGAGCCGTGTCGGGGTTCTTAATCCAATCAAGGTAATTACGTTCAACAAACTTGCAAAACTGGGTGTTGGCCTCTGCTTTTTGCATGGTCAATATCTCGTGCATGCCGGCATCTTCCAGTTGGCCAAGCTCAAGCTCCCAGTAAATTAGTTTTTTGTAAACGTCAACCCACTCCTGGTGGCTCAGGTTGTCGTTAAGCGTAATACCCAGCGTCCTGAAATCCTGCTGATAGGCCATGGTGGTTTTTTCGGTCACCAGGCGTTTGTTTTCAGTCAGTTTTTTTATGGTAAGCAGTATTTGCTTAGGGTTAACCGGTTTTATCAGGTAGTCGCCAATTTTTGAGCCAATGGCATCTTCCATCAGGTATTCTTCCTCATTTTTGGTAATCATCACTATCGGCACATCGTTGTTGATGTTTTTTATCTGTGCCAGTGTTTCAATACCGGTAAGGCCCGGCATATTTTCATCCAAAAAAACCAGGTCAAAATATCCATTTTTAAACGCCTCGACAGCGTCGTTACCGTTGGTTACGGTGGTTAATTTATAGCCCTTTTCGGTCAGGAAAAGTACGTGTGGTTTTAACAGGTCAATCTCGTCGTCAGCCCAAAGTATGGTGGTCTCCTGCATAATAGTATCTTTATAGTAATCTGTAAATAAAAGCTGATTGTCGAACTAAGCGGTTAAAGCATAATTAAGCCAAACATAGGCATATAACCCTAAACAGTTTGTTTTGTTACACATGATGACGCGGTATTAACAAAATTTAACAAATAGAAAGTGCAATGTTTATCTTAATTTAACACTTTTGCATTGCATAAAATACACCTTGAATAAAAAGAAAATTATAAATGATCCGGTTTACGGATTCATCAGTATACCAACCGAGTTGGTGTTCGATCTGATTGAGCATCCTTACTTTCAGCGCTTGCGCTATATTAAGCAACTAGGCATGACCCACCTGGTGTATCCCGGCGCGTTGCATACCCGGTTTCATCATGCGCTGGGTGCCATGCACCTGATGAAGATGACCATTGAAACCCTGCGCAGCAAAGGCCACGAAATTACCCAGGCCGAAGAAGAAGCCGTTACCATAGCCATATTATTGCATGATATTGGTCATGGTCCGTTCTCGCACGCGTTAGAGAACACCATTGTTAAAGGCATCTCGCACGAGGATATTTCTATCCTGCTGATGGATAGGTTAAACCATCAATTTGACGGCAAACTAACAACCGCTATCAGCATATTTAAAGGCACGTACCGTAAGCGCTTTCTGCACGAGCTGGTATCAAGCCAGCTGGATATGGACAGGTTAGACTATTTGAACCGCGACAGCTTTTTTACCGGGGTATCAGAAGGGGTGATCAGCTCTGAGCGGATCATCAAAATGCTGAATGTGCAAGACGATCATATTGTTATTGAAGAAAAAGGTATTTACTCGGTAGAGAAATTTATTATAGCCCGCCGCCTGATGTACTGGCAGGTTTACCTGCATAAAACGGTGTTGGCAGCCGAGCTTTTGCTGGTGAAGATATTAGAACGCAGCCGCGAACTGGTGTTAAGCGGCAAAACGCTGTTTGCAACCCCGGCCCTTTGCCATTTTTTAGAGCGAACCCTAACCCGCGATGAATTTGAAAAAGAAGGCCATGTAGAGGTGTTTACCCGATTGGACGATACGGATATCCTGTCGGCTATAAAGGTTTGGGCCAATAACGATGATTTTGTACTTGCAAAACTGTGTAGCGATTTTGTGCACCGTAAGTTGTTTCATGTTGATATCAGCAATAAACAACCTAACAAGCCATTGGTGGCCGATCTGCGTAATAAAGCCATGGTAAAGTATGGTATCAGCGACGACGAGGTAAAGTATTTTGTTTTCACAGGATCGATAACCAACAACGCCTACCGCGTGGGCGAGGGCAACATTGGTTTGCTGATGAAAGACGGCACCGTAAAAGACATAGCCATAGCCAGCGATTATGCTAACCTTGAGGCCCTTGCCAAAACGGTAGAAAAGTATACATTGGTTTATAGTAAAGATCTTGTTTAGTGAGTGGTTAGTAGTGAGTAGTGAGTGGTTAGTAGTGAGTGGTTAGTAGTGAGTAGTGAATGGTTAGTAGTAAGTAGTGAATGGTTAAGGTAAATATGGCTGTAAATAGTGATTTTGTTATATCTCTACCACGATTTTCGCAATCAACCATTCACCATTCACTTAATAAATAAATAATTAACTTTGCGCCCATGCAATTTACCGCACAGCAAATAGCTTCATTACTAAACGGAACTGTCGAAGGTGACCCTTCGGTAGCGGTTAGTGCGCTGGCTAAAATTGAAGAAGCCGGCAGCGGCGCTCTTTCTTTTTTGGCTAATCCTAAGTATGAACAATATTTATACACTACCGATGCCTCTATTGTTATCATAAATAACAGTCTTACGCTAACGCAGCCCGTTACGGCCACGCTGATAAGGGTAGAAGATGCTTACAGTGCTTTTTCAATTTTATTAGATGCTTACAGCACGTTAAAGCTAAATAAAAGCGGTGTAGAGCAACCCAGCTTTATACACCCAACGGCCACTATTGGCCAGGATGTTTACATAGGTGCGTTTGCCTATATCGGTCCGGATGTTAAAGTGGGCGACAATAGCAAAATTTATCCCGGTACTTATGTTGGTGATAATGTTACTGTAGGTAACAACGTTACGCTTTTTGCCGGCGTAAAAGTTTATTTTGATTGTGTTTTGGGCGATAATGTAATTATTCATTCGGGTGCCATTATTGGCAGCGATGGATTTGGCTTTGCGCCAACCGGCGACGGAACCTTTAAAAAGATAGCCCAGATAGGTAATGTGGTATTAGAGGATGATGTTGAGGTAGGATCGAATACTACTATTGACAGGGCGACGATGGGATCGACCATTATACGTAAAGGCGTAAAGCTGGACAACCTGGTACAAATAGCCCATAATGTCGAGATAGGGAATAACACGGTAATAGCCGCTCAAACCGGGATATCCGGCTCAACAAAAATTGGCGAGCAGGTAATATTGGGTGGCCAGGTTGGTGTAGTAGGCCATATCAGTGTAGCCAAAGGCACACAAGTACAGGCGCAATCGGGTATTAGCCGTACCATTACCGACGAAAACAAAAAATGGGCGGGCAGCCCCGCGTTTGCATACAGCAGTAATATGCGGTCGCAAGTGGTGGTACAGCGCCTGCCTGAGCTTGAAAAACGGATCCAGGAATTAGAAAAAATAATAGCAGAACTGAGGAAAGTTAATTAGTCATTTGTTATAGGCCATTAGTCATTGAGTTTAATCATCGGCTAACCAAACCAATGACTAATGATCAATGACGAATGACCAAATAAGGATGAATATTAAACAAAGAACTATCAAGGCGCCCGTATCTATTTCGGGATCGGGTTTACATACCGGCGAGAAGGTTACCCTAACCTTTAACCCCGCACCAGAAAACCACGGCTATAAGTTTAGAAGGATAGATGTTGAAGGCATGCCCATTATTGATGCCGATTGCGATAACGTAACCGATACATCACGCGGTACCACATTATCTCAAAATGGCGCCAGCGTAAGTACCATTGAACACGTACTTGCCGCCCTGGTTGGCCTTGAAGTTGATAACGTGCTGATAGACATGGACGGCCCCGAAACGCCTATTATGGATGGCAGTTCTATCCAGTTTGTTGATGCCATACGCAGCGCCGGTTTTTTAGAGCAGGAAGCTGACAGAGAATATTACCACATACCGTATAATATCCATTACTCTGAACCCGACCGTAAGGTAGAGATGGTGGCTATGCCTTTAGATGACGATTATCGTTTTACCTGTATGGTTGATTATAACAGCCAGGTATTAGGTAGCCAGCACGCCAGCATATCATCAATAACAGAGTTTGTTGACGACATTGCATCTTGCCGCACTTTCTGCTTTTTGCATGAGCTGGAGATGTTATTAAAGCACGACCTGATAAAAGGCGGCGACTTAAATAACGCGATAGTAGTAGTAGATAAAGAGGTTGACCAGGAAGAGCTTGATCATTTAGCCAAACTGTTTAACCGTAAAGACATCAGCGTAGCCCCACAGGGTATCCTGAATAATATTGAATTGCGCCACCAAAACGAGCCTGCAAGACACAAATTATTGGACATGATTGGCGACTTGGCGCTGGTTGGCGTACCATTGCGCGGGCACATTATGGCTGCAAGGCCGGGCCACGCGGCTAACGTAGCCTTTGCCAAAAAGATAAAAATGCTCATTAAAAAGGAGCGTAGCCGCAAGCATTTTAAAATTTACGATCCAGGCATGAAGCCGGTATATGATACCGTGCAGATAATGGAGATATTGCCGCACCGCTACCCCATGTTAATGATAGACAAGATCCTTGAGTTAACAAAAAGCCACGTAGTGGGCCTTAAAAATGTAACCATGAACGAAGGTTTGTTTATGGGCCATTTCCCCGGCGCACCCTTATTTCCGGGCGTATTGCAAATTGAGGCTATGGCCCAAACCGGTGGCATACTGGTGCTGAATACCGTGCCCGATCCGCAGAATTATATTACCTTGTTCCTTAAAATAGAAAATGCCCGCTTCAAAGACAAAGTTGTTCCGGGCGATACGATCATTTTCCATTGTAATTTAATAGCGCCAATTCGCCGTGGCATTGCCCAAATGAAAGGTGTGGGTATGGTTGGCGAGCGTGTGGTTGTTGAGGCCGAGCTAATGGCACAAATAGTAAAAAAAACAAAAACTGACGAAGCATGATCCAACCTTTAGCATATATACATCCTCAAGCTAAAATAGCCGACAACGTAGTAATTGAACCCTTTGTAACTATACATAAGGATGTTGAAATTGGCGAGGGTACCTGGATAGGCTCAAACTCGGTTATTATGGATGGCGCGCGTATTGGCAAAAACTGCCGTATTTTCCCCGGCGCGGTGGTATCTGCACCGCCACAGGATTTAAAATACAAAGGCGAGCCAAGCACGGTAACCATTGGCGATAACACCGTTATCCGCGAATGCGTAACACTTAACCGCGGTACAGCTTTAGATAAAAATACCACCACTATAGGCAGTAATTGCTTGCTGATGGCTTACGTACACGTAGCGCACGATTGTATGATTGGCGATAATGTGATTATTGCCAACTCGGTACAGTTAGCAGGCCACATTAATGTGTACGATTATGCCTTTATAGGCGGCGGTTCACTGGTACACCAGTTTGTCGAAATTGGCGCGCATAGCATGATATCGGGCGGGTCATTGGTGCGAAAAGACGTGCCGCCATTTACCAAAGCGGGCCGCGAGCCGGTATCATACATCGGTATCAATTCGGTGGGTATTCGTCGCCGCGGTTTTAGCAGCGAAAAGATCAATGAAATACAAGAGATTTACCGTGTTATCTTCTTGAAAAAATACAATATCACCAAGGCTTTAGACATTATCGAAGCCGAATTTAACCCAACTGTTGAGCGCGACGAGATTATCAATTTTGTACAAAACTCGCAACGCGGTATCATGAAGGGGTTTGGTATATAGTTGGCTGGTCAGTTGTCGTAGGTGAGAGTGAAAACGATATAGACTGCCAGCATGTAAAGTATGCGGCTGGTGCCATGTGTTTTAAACTGAGTTGACGCTTTTTTCACTACGTCATTGCGAGGAACGAAGCAATCTCTACATAAGCTTATCAATGCGCACAATTTGGTGGTGGGTGTACTGCCCGCTATCGCTAGTAATTCAGTATAATGATTGTCCTGTGTAGAGATTGCTTCGTTCCTCGCAATGACGGCCTTTTTTGAAATATGAAATACGCTCTATAGTTAATAATCTAAATGAAAATCACTCTTCAAAATATCGGCCGCCGCTTTAACAGAGACTGGATATTCAGAGGGGTAGACTACACCTTCATTGCCGGCGAAACCTACGCCGTCCTGGGCTCAAATGGTTCGGGTAAATCAACTTTATTTTCTGTTTTAAATGGCAGCCTGGGGCCATCTGCCGGTACAATTACCTATGCGTTAAACGATCAGCCGCTGGAGGTTGAGCAGGTGTTTCAATACCTCAGCCTTGCCGCGCCGTACCTTGAATTGATAGAAGAGTTTTCGCTGAGCGAGATGATCGATTTTCATTTTAAGTTTAAAGCCTATAAACCGGGGATAGATAAGCAAGCTTTGACTGCTTTGCTCAACCTGCCGGGAAGCGCTGATAAACTGATCCGCTATTTTTCGTCAGGCATGAAACAGCGCCTTAAACTGGCTTTGGCTTTTTGTGCCGATACACCTATACTCATGCTGGACGAACCGACATCAAATCTGGATGCGCAGGGGGTAGAATGGTATCTAAGCCTGGTACAGCAATTTGCTGCGGGCAGGCTAACTATTATCTGTTCAAACCAATTGCATGAGTATAGTTTTTGTACGCATAAGTTAAATATTACTGATTATAAGTGATGCTGACCGTATACAGCACTATAGTAACCGTAGTCACATTACTAATGGTGCCTTACTTGCTGTTAAATCTTCGTACTATTAAATTTCTCAAAGCGCAACCTGTAATTGCGGCGCAACCAACACTGGCCATAATTATAGCAGTACGTAACGAGGAGGAGGACATTGAAAAAGCACTGCAAAGTTTGTGTAATATCAATTATCAAAACCATCAGATAATTGTAGTTAATGATCGCTCTACGGACCGCACCGGCGAAATTCTTGCACGTTTTAATCACCCAAAACTTACCGTAATTACGCTTCGCAGTTTGCCGGATGGCTGGCTGGGTAAAAACAATGCTTTATACCAGGGCTACTTACACAGCACCGCAGACTGGCTCTTGTTTACCGATGCTGATGTCGAGTTTCACCCCGATGCTATAAGCCGGGCTTTTGGGTATGTTGAAAAACACCAGCTTGATCATTTATCGATATTGCCCGATGTAAGATCAAGGTCGACCTTATTAAATAGCATATTGGGTACATTCAGCATGATGTTAATGACGGTTATACGCCCATGGGACGCCCGGAAACCTAAAAGAAGCGGCTTTATAGGCGTAGGTGCCTTTAACCTGCTAAGCCGCACCGCGTATGAAAAAGTAGGCACCCACATAGCCATAAAATTAAACCCGGTTGACGACGCGAAACTTGGCAAGAATATTAAACAAGCTGGCTTGCGCCAGGATGCATTAAGCGGCAAAGACTATATCTGTTTAGAGTGGTATAAAACGATTAAGCAGTTTAGAGATGGCTTAATGAAAAATAGTTTTGCAATGGGTAATTATAGCCTATACCGTACACTGTTCGATATTTCGGGCGCTTTGCTATTCGTCGCACTTCCACTGCCGGTAATGTTGATATTTGGCGATATTGCCATCCGTTTAATGGCGCTGTTGTTTTTGGTCGTCCAAATTCTATATTTCGCTGTAGTGCCACCCAACAAATGGTGGTATGCCTTGATGGTCCCTTACGCAGGATTTTTAATGGCTTATATTGTTGCCCGGTCGGCCTTTATCACCCTAAGGCAAGGCGGCATTTACTGGCGAGATACGTTTTACCCGCTGGATGCACTGAAAAAAGAGCGATAAAGGTGAGAAAAATACGGGTTTTACTACCAAAATACTCAGACTTTGCCAGGCAGAATCAGTCAATTCATTGATAAAATCCTTTACTTTTTGTTTCATTTAGCGAAAATAATATTAATTGTAAATATCTCATTGTCAATTGTTTAATCGAAAATTTTGTTTCATTTTGTTTCACCCTATTTTTGTAATTCTCTTATAACTAGATAGTTAACCAAAAATCTTGTTTCACTTGTTTCATCTGTGTCACACACGCGTGAAACAAGGCCCGCATACACCCCATTTATTGCACAATTAATACAATCGCTATTAGGCAAAACAATAAGCCATGCCATACCTTTATTATAGTATTTAACATCAAGAACTACTTATGATACCAGTAAAAGGATATGCGGCGCAAACGCCCGAAACAGACCTTGCTCCATGGGACTTTGAAAGACGTGAAGTTGGTCCGCACGATGTGCAATTCGACATACTATTCTGTGGCGTATGCCACTCAGACCTTCACCAGATCAAAAACGACTGGTTTGAAGGGATATTCCCTATGGTGCCGGGCCACGAGATAGTTGGCCGCATAGTAAAAGTAGGCGACCACGTAACCAAATTCAAGGTAGGCCAATTGGCAGGCACCGGCTGTATGGTAGACTCGTGCCGCGTTTGCGAAAACTGCAAAGAGGGGCTTGAACAATACTGTATACCGGGCAGCACGCAAACCTATAACGGCTTAGAGCAAGACAAGAAAACCCCAACCTACGGCGGCTACTCAAACAGCATTGTGGTTAACGAGGACTTCGTGCTAAGCATGAAAGAAGGCGTTGACCTGGCCGCTACCGCACCATTACTGTGTGCAGGCATCACCACCTACTCGCCACTACGCCACTGGAACGTGGGCAAGGGCCACAAACTAGCCGTATTAGGCTTGGGCGGATTGGGCCACATGGCCGTTAAGTTCGGGGTAGCGTTTGGTGCCGAGGTTACCGTACTGAGCACATCGCCTAAGAAAGAGGAAGACGCTAAAAAGTTAGGCGCTCACCACTTCCTGGTAACGTCAGACGCCGAACAAGTTAAAGCAGCAGCCAACACGTTCGACTTTATACTAGATACCGTATCGGCCCCGCATGATTTCAACATGTACCTAAACCTATTGAGAATGAATGGTGTGCATATCTGCGTAGGTGTTCCGCCTGAACCAGCCAGCATCGAAGCGTTTGCCTTATTCGGCGGGCGCAGAAGCCTTGCCGGTTCGAGCATTGGCGGCATTGCCGAAACTCAGGAGATGCTTGACTTCTGCGCAGAGCACAACATTGTGTCGGATATTGAGATGATTGACATTAAAGATATCCAGACCGCTTATGACCGTATGGTAAAAGGTGATGTACGTTATCGCTTTGTAATTGACATGGCTACTCTGTAAGCCAGATAGGAGGCGGGCGATTTGAGAAATGAGACACGCTCATTATAATAACTACTTGATAGAAAGCCGGGTTATTCCGGCTTTCTTCGTTTAAAATTCTCAAGTCTGATATCTCAAATCTCGCATCTATTTTCTAAGTTTGCCGCTCAATAGTAAGTATCATGTCTAAAGCATCTGAAGTAAAAAATGGCAACATCCTGCGCTTTAACGGCGAACTGTTGCAGGTTGAAGAGTTTTTACATCGCACCCCGGGTAACTTACGCGCTTTTTACCAGGCACGTATGCGCAATGTTAAAAGTGGCAAACTGGTCGAGTACCGTTTCCGCACAGATGAAGACGTGACTATTGCCCGTGTTGAAACCAACAACTATCAATACTTATATGATGATGGTATGGGGCTGGTAATCATGGATAATGATACCTATGATCAGCATACTGTACCAAAAGCCTTGTTTGGGCCGGCCGTTAAATTCCTGAAAGAAGGTATGAACGTTATCGTAGCTTTTGAGAGTGATGAGCCTATTATGGCTTCTATCCCGCAGTCTGCCGAGCTAGAAATTACCTACACCGAGCCCGCTGTTAAAGGCGATACTTCAACCGGAGCTATGAAAAAAGCAACCGTTGAAACCGGTGCAGAGATAAGTGTTCCGCTATTCATAAACATAGGCGATAAAGTTAAGGTTGATACTACAAGTGGGACGTATGTCGAACGTGTGAAAGCTTAAACCCTCTTTTAATGCCAGGTGGGCAGTATTACTCTATCGGCCTTAATACCCTATCCCACCTTACGCGGCTAAAAACGTTCTTAGTTGAATCAGTACTGAAAATAGTCAACATAGCCTTACCAACGATATGATCCTCGGGTACATAGCCCCAATAGCGCGAGTCGAGCGAATTGTGGCGGTTGTCGCCCATCATCCAGTAATAGTCCATTTTGAAAGTATAGCTGCTGGCCTTACTCCCGTTAATCAGGATGTTTTTTCCATTAACAGCTACTTTATTATTTTCATAAACCTCAATAGCCCTACGATATAAGGTTAGTGTCGAATCAGTCAAGGATACTGTCCAACCTTTTTTGGGAAGGCGGATCGGCCCGTAGTTGTCCAGATTCCATTTAAAGTTTTCGTGGTGCGGGAAGATGGCCGCATCATAACGCCCTGATGTTTGAAAGTCAGCAACAATACTCTTAACATTCGAGTAGGTTTTGATGGTGTTAGCCGCCGCAACCGACATATTCATCACGAAGGTATTTGGCGCTGTTTGCCCAAGAATAGCAATACGTAACTCATTTATCACCTCTGTATTAATATCCAAACCATTGGTTACAACTGTATATGAGGTTTGCAGCTTAGGCGCATTAGGTGCAGCTTTGCCATTAATGTAAACCTGCGAATTTACAATGCTTAACACATCGCCGGGAATAGCCTGGCATCGTTTTATAAGGCAAGTGCGTTCATCGGTAGGCAAGTTGTATTCCGGACCGGCTTCATCAGGCTTATTAAAAACGACAATGTCCTGATTTTTAATGTGCGATAAGCCTGGTAACCTGAGGTATGGTAATTGCAGCCCGTCCCAATACGTTTTAAAATTGCCAACCTTTGGCTCTAAAAACGGAATAGCCAATGGCGTATTTGCAATACGCGGGCCATAACTTATTTTACTCACAAACAAATAATCTCCGGTAAGCTGCGTACCTTCCATTGATCCGGAGGGTATCGCATAAGCAGAAAATAGCAAGCCACGTATTATGGTTGACACCACCAATGCAAATCCAATAGCATGTAGCCATTCGCGGATAGCTGATTTTGGCTTAGCCGATGCGGTGTTTGTGCGGGATAGGAATTTCCAATTCATGAGCCTAAGTTTATAAAACTTAGACAAGTTGCTCCGTATATTGTTACAGTGACGCTTATTCTTCGGCCGGTGGCGGTGTGCTTTTAGTGACACCTGCTTTAAACCTCGGTGTAAAGCCGACTTTAGGTTTCTCTTCAACAGGCTTTTCTAAGCCGATAACATCTTCTACTTGTACGTTCGGCGAAAGTGTTTCCACAGGTTTGATTTCTTCGGACGGGATTTCCGTAGTCTTTGTGACACCAGCCTTAAATCTCGGGGTAAAGCCAACTTTAGGTTTTTCTTCTGCGAGCTTTTCTTCACTAGCAGGTGCTTCCGCTTTTTCTTCTAGTGTTGGAGTATCAACAGCTTTAGTTACACCCGCCTTAAAACGCGGCGTAAAGCCAACTTTAGGTTTCTCTGCGTCGGGTTGGTCAGCAGTCACTGGCGTCTCAGCTTTTATTTCCTCTGCCGAAACATCAGTTGGTTTGGTTACCACTGCTTTAAATCGTGGCGTGAAACCTACCTTTGGCTTATCTTCTGCTGCCTTTTCAGTTGCTTTTTCTTCCGATGGTGCTTCTGTTGTTTGAGTTACACCTGCTTTAAATCTTGGCGTAAAGCCAACCTTTGGTTGATCCCCTACAGGGGCTTCTTCTTTTTTCTCTTCGGACAGAACGTCGGCAGGTTTGGTTGCACCAGCTTTAAAGCGAGGGGTGAAGCCAACTTTCGGTTTGTCTTCGGCTGTTGCCTGTGTTGAGTCAGGAAGTTCTTTGGGCGTTGGTTCCGCAGATGGGGTTGTTGCACCTTTAAATCGTGGTGTAAAGCCAACTTTTGGGGCAGGCGTACTAATCTGGCTTAACTCGTCAGCAATAGTTTGCTCGGCTAGCTGATTCTCCATCTTCGGTTTTTCAACCTTAATCCCGGGCGCCAGGTGATAGTCCTTGCGTAAGCTGTTGAACCAGTATTTTTTGGTGTGGTCGAAGCTTTTTTCGCCCATTTGTTCAAAGTGTAATTTAAATTCAGAAAACAGCCTCGGGTCGCCCTGTTGCAAGGCTGTTAGATCTATTCGCTTCTTTGTAAAAAACTCTTCGAAAGTCATTGTTGTAGTAAAATTCACCATCCAGGATAAAGAAGGAAGACAACTTAAGTATATACTCTCGTCTCTTGATTCTTAAACTCTTGCTTCTTATATGATAGACACGTCCAATCCTAATTTATTAAAATGTATCCCTTTGTCGGTTTGGAGCCAATCTTCACGATCTTCGTCGCTTGCATTTCGCAAAGCCGGAAACCATTCTAACGGAAACACTTGTTGTTTGCCGCCATCTTTCTCAACAATAAGTAGTCCATTGTTAAAAATTACTTTAACCTTTTTCTCTTGCTTACGTGTGGTGAATAGTGGCATAGTATGGTCTGTAAGATTTTGAATTGATATAAACCCAGTCTCCAATCAACAATTAGCTATTCTTATTATTCGGCCATATTATGGTAAACAGCTTGTACGTCGTCGTCTTCCTCAAGGCGGTCAATCAATTTCAAAACATCAACCGCTTGCTCTTCGGTAACGTCTTTAAACGACTGGCCAATGCGTTCCAACTTTGCCGATTTTACTTCAATACCCATTTCCTCTAAAGCTTTTTGCATTTTGCCAAAATCTTCAAAAGCGGTGTGCAATACAGCCACATCATTTCCTTCTTCATCTGCTTCTACAAAAATATCCTCTAAGCCGGCATCAATCAGTTCAAATTCCAGTTCCTCAAGGTCACGGTCGCCGGGCGCGAAGGTAAATACAGATTTACGTGTAAAAATAAAATCCAGCGATCCGGTTTTACCCAGCGCGCCGTTGTATTTGGTAAAATAGCTGCGAACGTTGGCAACAGTGCGGTTAGTATTGTCTGTAGCGGTTTCAACCAAAACGGCAACACCGTGTGCGGCGTAACCTTCGTATACCAGCTCTTCGTAATCTTTCTCGTCTCGGCTGGTGGCACGTTTTATAGCAGCCTCTACACGATCCTTCGGCATATTAACAGCCTTGGAGTTTTGTACTGCGGTGCGTAAACGCGAGTTCGTGTTGATATCACCGCCACCCGCCTTAACAGCCATCACTATCTCTTTACCCAAACGGGTAAACTGCACGGCCATTTTGGCCCAACGTTTAAATTTTCTTTCTTTACGGAATTCAAATGCTCTTCCCATAGTATATTAAGTCAATAGCCTATGGTCATTGTCCATAGGTTGTAAAAGGTAAAGATAATAGGTTTCTTTTTATTTTTTTAAGTTCTCTAACATATCTGCCGTCATGCTGGCCAGGTCAAACTTTTGTTTCCAGCCCCAGTCGTTTTGCGCATAAGTGTCGTCAATGCTTTTTGGCCAACTGTCGGCAATAGCCTGGCGCGGGTCAAAATCAGCATAGCTTATTTCAAAATCGTGCAAGTGCTTTTTAATTTCTGCCGATAGTTGCGCAGGCGTAAAGCTAATGCCGGCAAGGTTATACGATGAGCGAATACTTATTTTGTAGGCAGGCGCTTCCATCAGTTCAACAGTTGCGCGTATGGCGTCCTCCATATACATCATTGGCAAAGCGGTATCGGCAGATAAAAAGCTTTGATATTCGCCTTTGGCTAGCGCCTGATGAAATATATCAACGGCATAATCTGTGGTACCGCCACCTGGTTCAGAACGCCAACCTATCAGGCCGGGATAGCGGATGCTCCGTATATCTAAACCATGTTTGCTATAATAATATTCGCACCAACGTTCGCCGGCCAGTTTACTGAAACCATAAACAGAGTTGGGGTCCATCACACAAAACTGTGGGGTATCTTCTCTTGGCGAATGCGGGCCGAAAACAGCGATTGAGCTTGGCCAAAAAAGTTTAGCGGTTTTAAACTCGACAGCAAAATCAAGGATATTGATCAAACCATCCATATTTAGCTCCCAGGCAAGTTTTGGTTTTTGTTCGCCTACAGCGGATAGTATTGCTGCGAGTAAGTAAATCTGAGTTGGGCGATGCCTTTCAAACAGGCTGCGCAAAATGTTTTTATCAAGTACGTTTACCAGTTCAAACGGCCCCGAGCTTGTTAGCGGATTGTCGGTAGGGCGTATGTCTGATGCTATTACCTGGTCTATGCCATATTTGGCACGCAAATTCATTACCAGTTCGGTGCCAATTTGGCCGTTTGAGCCAATTACAATAATCTTTTCGGTCATACAGAGTTTCAGTTGAGCAAAGGTAAAAATTTGGGCGACACCAAATATAATTTGTCGCAACAATCCTTCCATGCAGTTAAAGCATATTTTTGCAATGACTGGCGCTGGCACCCTGGCCCTTGCTGCCACAAGTGTAATTTCCAGTTAAGCAAAAAAAGTGCATCTTTGTAGTTTATTTAATTAACACACCATATAAACAATAATGAAACCGCCGCGAGGTAGCTTCATTACACTAAAAAACAAATTAAACATAATGAAAATCGCAGTTGTAGGCGCCACCGGGTTGGTTGGCACTAAAATGTTGCAGGTTCTGGCAGAACGCAACTTCCCCATTACAGAACTATTATTAGTCGCATCAGAAAAAAGTGTTGGTAAAGAAATCACTTTCAAGGGTAAGGCTATAAAGGTAATTTCTGTTGAGGATGCGATTAAACAGAAGCCGGATATTGCTTTATTTTCTGCCGGTGGAAGTACATCATTAACCCAGGCTCCATTATTTGCAGCGGCGGGTACCACTGTAATTGACAATTCATCTGCATGGCGCATGGATCCAACCAAAAAGTTGGTAGTGCCGGAGGTTAACGCTAATGTGTTGACTACAGAGGATAAGATCATTGCAAACCCAAATTGTTCAACTATACAAATGGTAGTGGCTTTAAAGCCATTGCACGATAAATATAAAATTAAACGTGTTGTTGTTTCAACCTATCAATCAGTAACCGGTACGGGCGTTAAGGCTGTAGACCAGTTAATGAACGAGCGCGCGGGTATTGATGGCCCTATGGCCTACCCGTATAAAATTGATTTGAACGTTTTGCCTCATATCGATGTGTTTACCGAAAACGGTTACACTAAAGAAGAGATGAAAATGGTTAAAGAAACCAATAAGATTATGGGTGACGACAGTATCCGTGTCACGGCTACAACGGTACGTATCCCCGTTATGGGCGGTCACTCAGAGTCTGTAAACATTGAGTTTGCCAATGATTTTGATCTGGCCGAACTAAAAGACCTACTAAGCAAAGCGCCGGGTATTGTTGTGACAGACGATGTTGCTAACCTTAAATACCCAATGCCGCTTGACGCGCATGATAAGGACGAAGTGTTTGTAGGCCGCATCCGCCGTGACGAAAGCCAGGACAATACTTTAAACTGCTGGATAGTAAGTGACAACCTGCGTAAAGGTGCCGCTACTAACGCGGTGCAGATTGCAGAATATTTGGTTGCTAATAAACTAGTAGGCTAGGCTGCTCAAAAGTAATTATAACGAAACATAAGGGATAGCCAGCTGGTTATCCCTTATTTGTTTTATGTGAAAATGTATCATTCTTAAGTTTACTGTATGTCCTCAAAAAAAGCAGTCGTTATAGGTGCCGGTATAGCAGGAATTGCTGCCGCCATTCGATTGGCGGTTAAGGGTTACGCTGTTGAAATTTTTGAGGTTAACACATCACCAGGCGGAAAACTGGCCGAGATCAATAAAGACAAATTTAGGTTTGATGCCGGGCCAAGCCTTCTTACCTTGCCTCAATATATTGACGATTTGTTTGAACTGGCCGGTAAAAAACCTGCTGATTATTTTGAGTACCAACAGCTGGATGTGATTTGTAAATATTTTTATGCGGACGGCACCAAGCTCACTGCCTACGCCGATCGCGAAAAGTTTGAGCAGGAAATTACCACGCATACCACTGAGAATCGCGACGCGTTACGAAATCAAGCTGCAAAAAGTGCAACCATTTATGAGCTAACCAGTCCTGTTTTTTTAGAACGGGCGTTTGGCGGTTTAAAGATGTTGTTTACCAAAGCAGGATTAAAGACGTTGTTAAACCTTGAAAAACTTGACGCTACCCGAACCATGCATGAAGCTAATCAACAAATGTTTAAAGACGAGCGCATGGTGCAGTTTTATGATAGATACGCCACGTATAACGGCTCAAACCCGTATGCCGCACCCGGTACTTTAAATGTAATTCCGCATTTAGAACAGGGAATGGGGGCGTACTTTCCAAATGAGGGTATGTATGCTATTATCACAGGTTTGGTTAAACTGGCGGGCGAGTTGGGTATAAAGTTTAATTACAATTCGCCCGTTGACGAGATATTATTAGATGGTAAAACCGCAAAGGGTGTTAAAGTACTAGGCAACGTGATTAATGCCGATATTGTAATTTCTAATATGGATGTTTGGTTTACCTATAATACGCTATTAAAGAATCATCCGAAGTTACATCCCCAAAAAACATTGAAACAAGAGCGCAGCAGTTCGGCCTTGGTTTTTTATTGGGGAATAAACAAGAAATTTTCGCAGCTTGACCTGCACAACATATTTTTCAGTGCCGATTATAAAGCCGAGTTCGATCAGATCTGGAAAGAAAAAAATATCTACCATGACCCTACGGTCTACATCAATATCAGCTCAAAATTAAGGCCTAAAGACGCCCCGCCGGGTTGCGAGAACTGGTTTGTTATGATCATTGTGCCATCAAACAGCGGTCAAAATTGGGATGAGCCGGTAAAAGCAGCCCGCGCGAATATCCTTACTAAACTATCGGGTTTGCTTAACGAGGATGTGAGCAAACTTATCATAAGCGAAAGCATATTGGACCCGCGGGATATAGAAACCCGGACATTATCTTATCAAGGCTCCATTTATGGTAACAGTTCCAACTCACAGTTCGCTGCCTTTATGCGCCATCGCAACCAATCGGCACAAATAAAAAATCTGTATTTCTGCGGTGGCAGCGTGCATCCGGGTGGGGGCATACCGCTATGTTTACTGTCTGCCAAGATTGTGAGCGAGGCCATTTAGGCATCGTCTTATATGTCAGACTTACACACCCAAAGCAGCCAATATCTCTTTAATAGAAAATTTTGCCCCGCACACAAATTCGTCAGACGCACCATAATACATAGTAACGGTGTCTCCATCAACGATGTGGCCGTTGGTGAATACCACATTACCGAAGAATCCGCTTAACTCATAAGGTTCGGTAGGCCTCATTATCGGGTCACCTGTGCGGGCCAGTACTTTAGACGGATCATTCAAGTCTAGCAACACTGCGCCCAGGCAATATTGATGCTCTTTATTGGCGCCATGATAAATTTCCAGCCAACCCTTTTCGGTTTTAATAGGTGCGGCGCCCGCGCCAACGCGCTGACTATCCCAATTATCCAACCTGGTTTTTACAATGCATTTATGGTTACCCCAATGTATACCGTCGGGCGATTGTGCCAGCCAGATATAGTTGCCGCCAATGTCTACACTGCTTGGGCGATGCAGGCAATAATATAAACCGTTTATTTTTTCCTCAAAAATTGCTACATCCTTATTATGTGGTGGCAGTATCATGCCATGCCTTTCAAAAGTCTTCCAGTCGGTAGTTGTACGCATGCCTGCGCCAACGCCATTACCAGATACAGATGTGAAGGTTAAATAATATTTCTCTTCCAAATATGTAACCCGGCAATCTTCAATGCCGAAGGACTCTAATTTGCCTATGCCAAATAATGGGGGATATCCCTCCGGTTCATAAAACTTCACTCCATCGTCGCTACACATTAATCGCAGGTGCGATAGCGTGGTCAGATAATCCAGACCCATATACCTTATCACACGTGGATCAGTAGTTATCAATTCGGGATGTTCTGACGGCAGCTCAATAATTTCGGTCTTCCCAAGTTCGTTCAGCACCGGGAAAAATATCGAGCCCTCCTTTTGCACCGCGTTCTCGGCCACCCGCAAAATCAGCCAAATTTTGCCTTCAAACGTAAACACTCCCGGGTTAAGCAGGCAAATAATTTGCAGGCCTTCTTCACTGGGGTTTAAATCAATTGGCCTCAACAATGGGTTCTCGGGGAAACGTTTAGCGATATCAGACATAACTTACTATATTATTATATAGAGCTTAAACAGCCTGTATTAACATAAGTTTTTACAGATTAATATTCGAGCATTTATCACTACAGGCAAGCGAATCGCATTTACATGCGAAGTAACCACTACATCTAAGGGCGGCTAATCAGTGTTACTAGCAAAGCAAACTATATATTACTAATATAAAGGCTATATCAAACTTACGCTTGTTTAGGGGGAGGAGAAGTCATAATTCGCAACTCTTTGGGGTAGTAATTATTCATCCTGTTAGGCAATAACTTAGCCCAACCCAATGCCTGGCCTTCAAAAGTCATCAAGCTCCAGCCCTTATTGGTGGTGTTATTGCTAATATTGTCTCTGCGCAAGTAAGCTATCGCTTCGTCATAAGTCAGCTCGGTTTGCAAAACGGCTTCTTTATTAACCATTATACTCAATGCCAATTCATGGTCAGGTATAAGGTCATTACCTGCTAATTTGCCAATACGTACCCCCGATTTTTTGATATATAAATGGTGCTGCAGTAAGTTCAGACTTTCTTTATGCTGGTTGTTTATAGCCAACCAATCATCATTAACTTTAAAAAAGTAGTAACTGGCAGGCTGATTGACATAGGCTTTTACCATTTCCAAGCCGGTAATATCTACCTTTTGATTTCTGTTGTTTTTAAACGATACTAAATTATCGGTGCTTTCCCTTTTTCTAAGTACCGATGCAAACAAGCCCTCGCCCTTAACCTTATCCGGGTAAAACCGGTATCCCCACGCTTTTTTCAAGGGCGACTCCGTTTCAACTATTCCCCAATCACTGTCAATAGGTATGCGCACCGTTTCTAATTCAAATTCATCACAGAGCCAATCCAGTATATCCTCGTTTTCCTGGTGCGAGTAAGAACAGGTACTATATATAAGGTAGCCATCTTCGGCCAGGGTAGGATATATATCTGTCAAAATGCGCTCCTGTCTTTGATGGCAAAGCTTAACATTAGCCTCGCTCCATTCATCCATCGCGGCCGGGTCTTTACGAAACATCCCGGAGCCCGAACATGGCGCATCTACTAATATAATATCAAAAAAGCCGTGAAGTCTGGCAAAGTCTTTAGGGTCGTTATTAGTAACAATAGTATTGGCCGTTCCCCAGCGGCTTAAATTGTCTGCCAGGACCGGCACGCGGGTTTTAATAATTTCATTTGCCACTAATAGGTCGTCGGCCGTCATAGCAGAATTGATTAACGTGCTTTTTCCGCCCGGTGCAGCACACAAGTCTAATATTTTGACCGCTTCGTCTGCTTTTATATATTTTAATATATAAGCGATAAACATAGATGACGCTTCCTGCACATAATAACTTCCTGCATGAAATAATGGGTCGAAAGTGAAAGAGGGGCGGGTATCTAAATAAAGCCCCTCGGCGCACCATGGTACCTGTTCTCCCGTTTTATGTGTCGTTTTTTTAAACGGATTAGTCCTGATTGACGTTAATAAGGCAGAATTTTGGTGCGTGTCGATAAAACTATCACGGTCGAAACCGGGTTCCTGGGCCAACGATTCTATAAAATGAGTGGGGAATTGATGTGTTTGCATACGATTTCAAATATACGAAATCAAAAACTGCCATGTTGTTTGGGTGTAGACGTAATTTATTGTCGTTGTTTTTCAGCATGTTATAAACATTGTTAATAAAAGTGATGAAAACCCTTGGCAGATGTGCGGATTCTTTCTACATTTGCATCCCGCTCAACAGAAAAGAACGGTTGTTATTTAAAAACGCAAAGCGAAAAATTAAGATCAAAAAAGTTAAAATAAACTTTGGAGATTTGAAATTTACTTCTACCTTTGCAGCCCGATCCGAAACAGAATATCGTCAGGAAACGGAGAATGAAAAGGCCAGAAATTATTTTAGAAATAAAGTTTGGTAAATTAAAAAAGGTTGTTACCTTTGCAACCCGATCAAAAGGGAGCACAAAATAAGAAAGCCGCCGGGAGCAATTCCTGGCAGAAAGTTAACGAGAGTTAGCGAGATAAAAAATGAATAGTTAAGCCGAGGCAACGAGGCGAAAGCATATAAAGGCCCACTGCGACAGTGGATAAGCCGCACAGTTCTTTTAGGAAATAGAAAATCATATAGTAGCGGGCTTTAAGTTCTTACCCAAGGCTTAAAGTTTGCAAACACAAAGAGAAGGATTTTAGCGTAAGATATTGTATAAAGATATATATACAATGATTAATTAAGATTCTGTTATTTATAATAGGGTCAGAGCAATCAAACATAACATTTTACAATGGAGAGTTTGATCCTGGCTCAGGATGAACGCTAGCGGCAGGCCTAATACATGCAAGTCGGACGGGATTGAGGAGCTTGCTCTTCATGAGAGTGGCGCACGGGTGCGTAACACGTATGTAACCTACCCATATCAGGGGGATAGCCTCTCGAAAGAGAGATTAAGACCGCATAAAATCACATTGCAGCATTGCAAAATGATCAAATATTTATAGGATATGGATGGGCATGCGGAACATTAGCTAGTTGGTAAGGTAACGGCTTACCAAGGCTACGATGTTTAGGGGATCTGAGAGGATGGCCCCCCACACTGGTACTGAGACACGGACCAGACTCCTACGGGAGGCAGCAGTAAGGAATATTGGTCAATGGACGAAAGTC
The DNA here is from genome assembly GCF_042686155.1 of Mucilaginibacter antarcticus. Taxonomy (NCBI): domain Bacteria; kingdom Pseudomonadati; phylum Bacteroidota; class Sphingobacteriia; order Sphingobacteriales; family Sphingobacteriaceae; genus Mucilaginibacter; species Mucilaginibacter antarcticus. Next base: position 183,436 of record NZ_JBHUON010000007.1, read on the forward strand.
TGAACCAGCCATGCCGCGTGCAGGAAGACGGCCCTACGGGTTGTAAACTGCTTTTGCAGGGGAATAAACCTCGATACGTGTATCGAGCTGAATGTACTCTGAGAATAAGGATCGGCTAACTCCGTGCCAGCAGCCGCGGTAATACGGAGGATCCAAGCGTTATCCGGATTTATTGGGTTTAAAGGGTGCGTAGGTGGCCTGTTAAGTCAGGGGTGAAAGACGGTAGCTTAACTATCGCAGTGCCCTTGATACTGATGGGCTTGAATGAACTAGAGGTAGGCGGAATGTGACAAGTAGCGGTGAAATGCATAGATATGTCACAGAACACCAATTGCGAAGGCAGCTTACTATGGTTTTATTGACACTGAGGCACGAAAGCGTGGGGATCAAACAGGATTAGATACCCTGGTAGTCCACGCCCTAAACGATGAATACTCGATGTTGGCGATATACAGTCAGCGTCTAAGCGAAAGCGTTAAGTATTCCACCTGGGGAGTACGCCCGCAAGGGTGAAACTCAAAGGAATTGACGGGGGCCCGCACAAGCGGAGGAGCATGTGGTTTAATTCGATGATACGCGAGGAACCTTACCCGGGCTTGAAAGTTAGTGAATAGAGCAGAGACGCTCTAGTCCTTCGGGACACGAAACTAGGTGCTGCATGGCTGTCGTCAGCTCGTGCCGTGAGGTGTTGGGTTAAGTCCCGCAACGAGCGCAACCCCTATGTTTAGTTGCCAGCACGTTAAGGTGGGGACTCTAAACAGACTGCCTATGCAAATAGAGAGGAAGGAGGGGACGACGTCAAGTCATCATGGCCCTTACGTCCGGGGCTACACACGTGCTACAATGGTTGATACAGAGGGCAGCTACCTGGCAACAGGATGCCAATCTCACAAAGTCAATCACAGTTCGGATTGGGGTCTGCAACTCGACCCCATGAAGTTGGATTCGCTAGTAATCGCAGATCAGCAATGCTGCGGTGAATACGTTCCCGGGCCTTGTACACACCGCCCGTCAAGCCATGGAAGTTGGAAGTGCCTGAAGTGCGTAACCGCAAGGAGCGTCCTAGGGTAAAGTCGATAACTGGGGCTAAGTCGTAACAAGGTAGCCGTACCGGAAGGTGTGGCTGGAATACCTCCTTTCTGGAGCAGTATCTTACCTTTCTTTTCATTAAGTTAGCAAAACTGTTGCTATATGATTATTTTCTAAAATTAGTTTAGCAGGGCTTCGGCTTATGCTATTAACTAATAAACGTAAACCCAAGGATGAAATCACTCAGTATATTAGTACTGATCACATCTGGGAGACAAGATTGTAAGAGATTACGATGACGATTTACGAAATCTAAAATCGTAGATCAGAAATCTAAGATCACATAGTCCTGTAGCTCAGTTTGGTTAGAGCACTACACTGATAATGTAGGGGTCAGCAGTTCAAATCTGCTCGGGACTACAAAAGATAAATCTTTCGGGGGATTAGCTCAGCTGGCTAGAGCACCTGCCTTGCACGCAGGGGGTCAACGGTTCGAATCCGTTATTCTCCACCAAGTATCTATCAGAGGGTATATTATATACCTGACGTAATACGAACGTTCTTTGACATATTGAAAGAAGTAATAACAAGAGAAAACAACAGATAGAGACAGTTGTAGGCTTTTGAAGGAACTTGATGAAAGAAACAAGTGTAAGATTCGTCTTGCGTTTTGAATATTGAATCTTGAACTGGAGAAACGACGACTTATCTAAATAATAAAAAGCATACCGTGCGGCGCAAAAGGCGCATGAGTAGAAGAAAGTAAGAAAGGGTACACGGGGGATGCCTTGGCTCTCAGAGGCGATGAAAGACGTGATAAGCTGCGATAAGCTTCGGGGATTAGCAAATATGAATTGATCCGAAGATTTCTGAATGGGGAAACCTAACTAGTTGAAGACTAGTTGCAATAGCGCAAACCTGCCGAACTGAAACATCTAAGTAAGCAGAGGAAGAGAAAATAATAATGATTTCCTGAGTAGTGGCGAGCGAAAGGGAAAGAGCCCAAACCTATTATGTTACGGCATAATAGGGGTTGTAGGACCACAATATGAATATCAAAATGAATTAGAACAGGGTGGGAAACCTGGCCATAGAGCATGAGAGCTGCGTATAAGTAAGTAATGATAGGATAGTGGTATCCTGAGTACCGCGAGGTCGGAGACGCCTTGTGGGAATCTGCCAGCACCATCTGGTAAGGCTAAATACTCCTGAGAGACCGATAGTGAACTAGTACCGTGAGGGAAAGGTGAAAAGAACCCCGAACAGGGGAGTGAAATAGAACCTGAAACCGTGTACTTACAAGCGGTCGGAGCGGACTTGTTCCGTGACGGCGTGCCTTTTGCATAATGAGCCTACGAGTTACTCTTCTCTGGCAAGGTTAAGTGTTTAAGACACGGATCCGAAGCGAAAGCGAGTCTGAATAGGGCGTATAGTCAGAGGAGGTAGACGCGAAACCTTGTGATCTACCCATGGACAGGTTGAAGGTGCCGTAACAGGTACTGGAGGACCGAACCGATAAACGTTGAAAAGTTTCCGGATGATCTGTGGGTAGGGGTGAAAGGCTAATCAAACTGGGAAATAGCTCGTACTCCCCGAAATGTTTTTAGGAACAGCCTGGCGGTTGAGTTAATAAGAGGTAGAGCTACTGATTGGGTGCGGGGGAGTCAAATCCTACCAAATCCAGACAAACTCCGAATGCTTATTAATATACGCTGGAGTGAGGCTATGGGTGCTAAGGTCCATGGCCGAGAGGGAAAGAACCCAGACCATCAGCTAAGGTCCCCAAATTACTGCTAAGTTGAACTAACGAGGTCCGATTGCATAGACAGCTAGGATGTTGGCTTGGAAGCAGCCATTCATTTAAAGAGTGCGTAACAGCTCACTAGTCGAGCGATCGGGCATGGATAATAAACGGGCATTAAGCAGTATACCGAAGCTATGGATTTCAATAATATTGATCTGGTAGGGGAGCATTCTAATTGCCGGTGAAGCAGGAAGGTAACTGACTGTGGAGGACTTAGAAAAGCAAATGTAGGCATAAGTAACGATAAGGCGGGAGAGAAACCCGCCCACCGAAAGACTAAGGTTTCCTGATCAACGCTAATCGGATCAGGGTTAGTCGGGGCCTAAGGTGAAGCCGAAGGGCGTAGCCGATGGACAACTGGTTAATATTCCAGTACGTTTTATAACTGCGATGCAGTGACGGAGTAGTGAAACTGACGCGAACTGACGGAATAGTTCGTTAAAGGCCGTAGGTATAGGTTTGGTAGTTAAGTACGCCAGATTTGCTGAAAGCCGATAGTACTCTGAGCCTTCGGGTAAGGAGATAGTTCAGGTAATCAGACTTCCAAGAAAACCTGCTAAGCTTCAGGTTATAAAACCCCGTACCGTAAACCGACACAGGTAGTCGAGGAGAGAATCCTAAGGTGCTCGAGTGAATCATGGCTAAGGAACTCGGCAAAATGGCCCTGTAACTTCGGGAGAAGGGGCGCTGGCAGCAATGTCAGCCGCAGTGAAAAGGCCCAGGCGACTGTTTAACAAAAACACATGGCTATGCAAAATCGAAAGATGACGTATATGGCCTGACACCTGCCCGGTGCCGGAAGGTTAAGAGGGGATGTTAGGGTTAAACCGAAGCATTGAATCGAAGCCCCGGTAAACGGCGGCCGTAACTATAACGGTCCTAAGGTAGCGAAATTCCTTGTCGGGTAAGTTCCGACCTGCACGAATGGTGTAACGATCTGGGCGCTGTCTCAGCCATGAGCTCGGTGAAATTGTGGTATCGGTGAAGACGCCGGTTACCCGCAACGGGACGGAAAGACCCCATGCACCTTCACTACAACTTAACATTGATATCGGATACAGGATGTGTAGGATAGGTGGGAGACTGTGATCCGGCTTCGCTAGGAGTCGGTTAGTCAACGTTGAAATACCACCCTTTCTGTATTTGGTGTCTAACCCTTCATTGAGGGGGACATTGTTTGGCGGGTAGTTTGACTGGGGTGGTCGCCTCCAAAAAGGTAACGGAGGCTTTCAAAGGTAAGCTCAGTACGCTTGGTAACCGTACGAGGAGTGCAATAGCATAAGCTTGCTTGACAGTGAGACAGACAAGTCGAGCTGGGTCGAAAGACGGATATAGTGATCCGGTGGTTCTGCATGGAAGGGCCATCGCTCAAAGGATAAAAGGTACGCTGGGGATAACAGGCTGATCTCCCCCAAGAGCTCATATCGACGGGGAGGTTTGGCACCTCGATGTCGGCTCGTCACATCCTGGGGCTGGAGAAGGTCCCAAGGGTTGAGCTGTTCGCTCATTAAAGTGGCACGCGAGCTGGGTTCAGAACGTCGCGAGACAGTTCGGTCCCTATCTGTTGTGGGCGTTGGAAGTTTGAGTGGGGCTGACCTTAGTACGAGAGGACCGGGTTGGACTAACCTCTGGTGAATCTGTTATGCCGCCAGGTGTATTGCAGAGTAGCTACGTTGGGAATAGATAAGCGCTGAAAGCATCTAAGTGCGAAACTAGCCACAAGATGAGACTTCCATTGAGGGCCGTAGCAGACTACTACGTTGATAGGTTATAGATATAAAGGTGGTGACATCATAGTCGAGTAATACTAATCGCCCGAAGCTTTCTTCGTGTTGGATTTATAGGGTGGATATAGCAATATATTCACCCGACCAAAACTAGCAGACAGATAATTAATTACTGTTGTTTTCTCTTATACTTACTTCTTTCAATAATATGTCATTGTTTGTAGTCCGAAAGCCGGAAAGTCTGAAAAGACCGGAAGACCAAGGATCATTAACAAATACAAAATTGGTTTACAGCAATGTAAGCTATAAAAACCTTCAGGTGCCTATATCGGCGGTGTCTACCTCTTCCCATTCCGAACAGAGAAGTCAAGCCCGCCAGAGCCGATGGTACTGCGGTAAAACGTGGGAGAGTAGGTCGGTGCCCAATTTTATAAAGCCTTCAATCGTATGATTGGAGGCTTTTTTGCGTTAAATCGGATTTGGAGCTGAGCTAACCATAGGATACCACATGCTCCCCAAATTTGATGGGGTGATTCTATGCATCATTGCTTAAATACTCAAGATTACACGCAGTTTTACCCATGTTTTGGTAGGTAAATAGAGGGTAAACATTAGGCTTTATGTAAGCTTGCTTGGGGTGAAAGGCAAGTGAAATATGGCGCCCTTATCTTACTCCTTACCCTGAAGTTGCTTAATCTCAATGTTTCTGAAGTCTACGGGTTGGCCTTCGCTTTGGAGGGCTATGTAGCCGCTACTGAGTAGTTTGCCGTCGATCTTCTGTTTTGGGTCGTGGCCGGTTACTATGCCGCCGCCTATGGTGGGGGTTGAGTACTGCAGCACGGTGTCGCCCTCAATGATGTGGGTGATGAGTTTGCTCCCCATTACGATGAGCTCGGCTTTTACCCATTGGTCGCCATCATAGGTCTTTGAGCGGGAGTCAATGCAATGATCAGGTGATACCCGGCCTTTGTACACCACGTCGGTGCCGGGCGAGCACATGTTGCCGGTGGGTCTTGAGCGGCCATCGCTGAGGCCGCCGAGTAGCTGCATCTCTATAGATATCGGCCAGTCCTGGTTCTTGAGCATGGTGCGTGGGTCTTGCGAGTGGAACATGACGCCGCTGTTGCGCAGGGTATAGCTTGGTGCGCCCTGCTGCAGCTTGCCCACGAAGCGGTACTCGAACCGCAGGTGGAAGTAGCTGAACGGCGTTTTATAGTACAGGTGGCCAAACTGGTCGTTGAAGTTGCCGTATTGGTCGTAACGGATCTGGATGGTGCCGTCTACTACCCTGAAGGTGTTGCCGAAGTTGTCGCCGGTTTCGTGGTGGTTGATCTTGACTGTCCAGTCTTTGGTGTCTTTGCCGTTGAACAGGCTTGTCCAGCCCTTATCGGCGCTTTTGGTGTCGGGGTGTTTGCCGATGCTGCAGCCAAGCAGTACTCCGCAGGCCAGGAGAAGGGTATAGCGTGTTTTGGTAGTCATTTGGGTTGTATTGGTGTGTTAAATGTAGGGATTGGGATTGGTGATTGCAAGGATAGTGCTTCGTTCCTTGTATCGCCTTTGGCCTTTACGCGCTTGGCTTGCCTCCGCTCTTGGCCGCGGAATGGCCAGATACTTTTGGCTTGATCCAAAAGTATCCAAAAGATCAAGTCATCCCAATCGCTGCCACTTCACAGGCCATACTCCCGGCCGCGTGGGCTGACCTCCCGGCGCTCTTGGGTTGGGGCGAGGCAGCTTTGGCACGCTTGTGCCTGTTGGAAGGTTCTGCTGTTTGTGTGTTGCGTTTGTTTCACGCGTGTGTGACACAGATGAAACAAGTGAAACAAGATTTTGGGTTAATGTATTGGTAATTACGTATTTGTGAAAATGGAGTGAAACAAAATGAAACAAGATTTCATGTTAACTAAATGACCCGTCCTGAAAAAAGTTTACACTATTGGTTGTTAATACTGGTGTTAGTTTACACTTTAAAGTTAGTACTAAAATAGGTTTACACAATTACGG